>NZ_JBFUJO010000002.1:0-380347 GCF_056401355.1 Polaromonas sp. P4_F4
GAGTGATGCTGAGTGATGCTCTTTCCAATCGGGTGCTGTTACATCCGATCTGTCACAGGCGTGTCCACGCCCTAGGTTTGAAGGTTATCAAGCCGGTCCCCGGTACGGGGGACTTTAATCTGGCGAAGCAGTCGAAGGTTATGCAACCTGTTGAAGCTGTGTAGTCAGTGGTCGTACGTGAGCCGTGTGCGGTGAAAGTCGCAAGCTCGGTTCGATGGGGGGGATATCATCGAGAGATGGTATCCCTACCCTCCAGCTTAGACCCCGCGAACTTTGATGCCGACCAGGCCCTTGCCCTGGCCCGCAAGACCTTTGAGATAGAGGCGGCGGCCGTGCAGGGGCTGGCCAGCCGCGTGGGCCCCGAATTTTCCCGGGCGGTGGAGCTGATGCTGACCTGCCGCGGCCGTGTGGTGGTGATGGGCATGGGCAAAAGCGGCCACATCGGGCGCAAGATTGCCGCGACGCTGGCCTCCACCGGAACTCCCGCCATGTTTGTGCACCCGGCCGAGGCCAGCCATGGCGATCTCGGCATGATCACGGGCCTGGACGTGGTGCTGGCCATTTCCAACAGCGGCGAGAGCGAAGAGCTCACGTCCATCCTGCCGGTGCTGAGCCGCCAGGGTGTGCCGCTGGTGGCCATCACCGGTGGCCTGCAGTCTGCATTGGCCAAACAGGCGCGCGTCACGCTGGACAGCAGCGTGGAGCAGGAAGCCTGCCCCTTGAACCTGGCGCCTACCGCCAGCACCACGGCCCAGCTCGCGCTTGGCGATGCGCTGGCCGTGGCGCTGCTGGATGCGCGGGGCTTCAGGGAAGAAGACTTTGCCCGCTCCCACCCCGGTGGCTCGCTGGGCCGCAAGCTGCTCACCCATGTGAGTGATGTCATGCGCAGCGGCGACGACGTTCCGCGAGTGGGTCCCGACACCAGCTTTACCGAGCTCATGCGCGAAATGAGCGCCAAGGGGCTGGGCGCTTCTGCTGTGGTGGACGACCAGCAGCGCGTGCTGGGCATCTTCACCGACGGTGATTTGCGCCGCCTCGTTGAAAAAGGCGTGGACCTGCGCAGCAGCCGGGCCGGCGACGTGATGCATGCCAATCCGCGCACCGTGCGGCCGGATGCCCTGGCCGTGGAAGCGGTGGAGCTGATGGAGCAATTCCGCATCACCAGCGTGCTGGTGGTTGACGACGGTGGCGTGTTGTGTGGCGCCCTCAACACCAACGACCTGATGCGAGCCAAAGTCATATGACCTCCGTGCCTGCCACGCCTGCCACTGCGTCTGCTGCGTCCGCCGCGCCGTCCCCCGGGACGCGCAGCAACAGCGCCCCGGCCCTGAATTTCGCACCGGAGCTGTTGTTGAAGGGCCAGGGCATACGCGTCGCCTTCTTCGACGTGGACGGAGTGCTGACGGACGGTGGCCTCTACCTGTCCGAGGACGGTGAAACCCTCAAGCGCTTCAACATTCTGGATGGCCTGGGCTTGAAGCTGCTGCAAAAGGCTGGCATCACCCCTGCGGTGATCACGGGCCGCGACAGCCCCGTGCTGCGCACCCGGCTGCAGGCCCTGGGCATCACCCACGCGCACTTTGGCACCGAAGACAAACGCCCCGCCGCCGAGATCACGCTGCAGGCCCTGGGTCTGGACTGGGCTGCTGCGGCCGCCATGGGCGATGACTGGCCCGACCTGCCCGTGATGCGCCGCGCGGCGCTGAGCTGCGCGCCGGCGAATGCACACGTGGAGGTCAGGGCGCAGGCCCACCATGTCACGCAAGCCTGCGGAGGCCATGGTGCGGCACGCGAGTTGTGCGACCTGCTGCTCGTTGCCAGTGGCCGCTATGCCGGTCTGCTGCAGGCCTACACACAATGACCACGGCGACCGGCTCAGTCCGCGGGCGAAGCGGCGCGCTGTACCAGCTGAGGCGGTCGTGGCGCATGGCCTACCGCCTGTGGGACAGCATCGCCATTTACATGCCGCTGCTGATGATGGGCGCGCTGGCCCTGGGCACCTACTGGCTGGTGCGCAACACACCGAGCTTCAGCGCCCCCGAGCAGGCCAGGGAGGTGAGCCACGACGTGGATTACTTCATGCACAAGTTCACCGTCAAGAACTTTGACGAAGGCGGCAAGCTCAAAAGTGAAATTTACGGTGTCGAGGCCCGGCATTTCCCGGACACCGACATCCTGGAAATCGACCAGGCCCGCATTCGCAGCATCAATGCCGAGGGACACCTCACCACGGCCACGGCCAATCGTGCTTACAGCAACGGCGACGGCTCGGAAGTCCAGTTGACGGGCAATGCGCGGGTGGTGCGCGAGGCCAGCCAGGATGCGAGCGGCAAGCAGACGCCACGGCTGGAGTTTCGGGGTGAATTTCTCCATGCGTTTTTGAACGAGGAGCGCGTCAAGTCGCACAAGCCGGTGGTCCTGATCCGTGGCACCGACCAGTTCACCGGCGACAACTTTGCCTACGACAACCTCGACCAGGTCGCCGACCTCAAGGGGCGCGTCCGCGGGGTGCTGGTGCCACGGTCTGCCGCCAGTGCCGCAGGCGCGGGTCCTTCTGCTCGCTGAGCGCAGCCACATCGCGCCTCGGCCCGCCCGCATCTCAACGCCTGCCGGAGCCCAGCATGTCCAGACTCGTGTTCATCACCGGCGCTTCCAGCGGCATCGGCCAGGCGCTGGCCCTGCGGTTTTACGCGGCGGGCTACCGGCTGGCACTTGCAGCGCGCCGCACCGCGGAAGTCCAGTCATGGGCTGAGACGCATGCAATCGGTGCCGACCGCTATCAAATTTACAGCGCCGATGTGTCCTCCATCGACAGCATTGTGGCGGCGGGGACGGCCTGCATCGCGGCGCAGGGCGTGCCGGATGTCGTGATTGCCAATGCCGGCGTCAGCATTGGCATGGACACCGCCGAGCGCATGGATCTTGATGTCATGGCGCAGACCTTTGCCACCAACAATGTCGGCATGGCCGCCACTTTTCATCCCTTTGTCGCGCCCATGGTGGCGCGCGGTAGCGGCGCACTGGTGGGTATTGCCAGCGTGTCCGGCATACGCGGCCTGCCGGGCCACGGCGCTTACTGCGCCAGCAAGGCGGCGGTCATTGGCTACTGTGAAAGCCTGCGCGGCGAACTCCGGCCCAGCGGCGTCAAGGTGGTGACGATTTCCCCGGGGTACATCGACACGCCGCTGACACGGCAAAACCGTTATGGCATGCCCTTTCTGATGAAGGCCGAGGTGTTCGCCGACAAGGCTTTCGCCACCATCCAGGCCGGCCGCAGCTACCGCGTGATTCCGTGGCAAATGGGCGTGGTGGCCAAGTTGCTGCGTGTACTGCCCAACGTGGTATTTGACAAGGCCCTGGCCGGGCGGCCGCGCAAGCATCGGCAGAGCCTGGGCTGATTCAGCTTGCCGGACGACGCTGCCGGCCTGCGGCTGGTGCGGCACACTGCCCTTTTTGCTGCGCGGCAGCTATAAAAAGAGTAGCGGCTTGTGCACTGTTTAAGCAGGTTACAAAGCAAAAAGGCTTCAAAACCGAAGTCTTGAAGCCTTTTCAGGGTCATCCCCGATGATGACCGGGGATGCGCTGGCGCATTAGCCAGCTATGGGGTACAGGGCTTAGTAGCCGCCGCGTCCACCGCCGCCGCCGCCGGAACGGCCACCGCCGCTACCGCCGCCGCCGTAAGGACTGCGGAAACCGCCGTCGCTACCGCCGCCACCGGAACGGCCGCCGCCGCCACCACCGTAGCCGCCACCACCACCGCCGCCGCCGCCGTAGCCGCCACCACCAGAGCCGCCGCCGAAGCCGCCGCTACGTGGAGGACGTGCTTCCATTGGACGTGCTTCGTTCACAACGACGCTGCGGCCACCCAGAGGCTGACCGTTCATGCCGTTGATCGCCGCCTGGGCTTCTGCATCGCTGCCCATTTCGACAAAGCCAAAGCCTTTGGAGCGACCGGTGTCGCGTTCCATCATGACTTTAGCGCTGGTAACAGAGCCGAATTGGCCAAAAGATTGTTGCAGGTCTTCGTCACGCACCGAGTAAGGCAGGTTGCCGACGTATAGTTTGTTGCCCATGAAGGGACTCCTCTAAAACACAAAAACAAAAGCGATGGGGTCCCGAAAGCACAACAAATCTTGATACGTACCGCTGTAGCGCGCGAAACTGACCGATCACCTAACGTGTGTAATACCGGCATTGCTGGCATTTACACCCGCATATTATGCTTCACTTATTCAAAATACAACCAGCTATCGTGATTACCCGGGGTAGTGAAAGCCCGCATGAACACTGGCTTTGACGATTTCGCGGGCCTCATGGGAGACGCTGCACGGCATATCCGCAGCGCCTGATGGTCGCCACCTGGCCAGCCGGGGTCAATGTTGGCGGGTTGAAAACGCAGGGAAAACGGCTGAAAACCGCTGGACGGACAAATTGAAGCGGTTGCTGATGCAGGAATTAAATCAAAGCTGCAGCTAATGTTTCAGAAGAGTTAGCGCCTACACACCACAAAGCCTTCGGTGCGACCCCTGCCCCAGAATATCCCGCCGCGGGCTCGCCAGGCATGTGGACATGCAGGAGGGCGACTGGCTGCTGAAGCGCCGCAAACGCCATTGCCGGCATGGGTGCAGGACAAACAAACCTTGCACCAGACAGGTAAATAGTTACATAAATTTGCAGGGTCAGTGGCCAGTGAGCCAGGCTGGCGCCGGATCTGGACGGGGCAGTCCCAGGCGTGCCCACCCCCGCTGCGATGACCATGATGGTTTTAGTCGGGTGACGGATCGGCTGAAGTCTTGTCGGCCGCCCGTTCCGCATCGCTGGTGTAGTTGCGCCAGCGGCGCATGGCGGCGCGCGTGGTCAGGATCTGGTTCTCGAATTTGGGACAGGCTTTGCAGGCCAGCAGATGCAATTTCAGCGCGACGTGGTCGGGCATGCTGAGGACATGGTCTTCTCGCGCGATCAGCAGCGCAGCAGCCTGCCGGCAGGTGCGTCTTAGCAAAGTGATATTCGGTTTCACGCCAAAAAGCCGTTAGGGTTAGGTTAAATGCTTGAATGTTCAGGCGCTGTGCTTGCCAAACCAGTGGATATTCAGGCATTCCTGCAGGCGCAGCCGGGCCCGATGCAACTGGACATACAGGTTGGTCGGCGTGAGAGACAGCTCCTTACAGACTTCCTGTGAAGAAAGCTGCAGCCATTCACGCATCAGGAACAGCCGGCCCAGCGCCGGCGGCAAGCGCTCCATGCAGGCATCCAGAATTTCGAAGAATTGCACTTGCTGCAAGGTCTGGTGGGGGTCTCCCCAATCATTGGGCATCTCGGCAAAGTGGCCGTCGGCCTTGAATGCCAGACGATCAAGCTCGTCGCCCTCCTCGTCAACCTGCGCATCCGGCAGGGCCACCAGCCGTGCGTTGCTGCGAATCAGGTCGATGACCTTGTGCTTGAGGATGCCGACCAGCCAGGTCTTGAGCTGCGAGCGATTGCCGAAACTCTGCGGCCTGGACAGTGCGGCCAGCAATGTTTCCGATACCGCATCTTCAGCCCAGTCGTCATTGCGCAGCTGAAGGCGCGCAAAGCGGAGCAGGTAGACGCGGTGTTCAACCAGCTGTTCTTCAAAAGTCGGCATGGGGGCAGTCTAGCGGCAGCGGGGCTGTTTGTGTGCGCCACGCTGCAATTGGTGGCGGACACCCCCCGCCTGCGCAGGCGGGGGATTGCCGGCCGCAACCACAATTACCAGTTGACTTCCCGGTCAGGCGTGGCGCCGATGCGGTGAACCGACAGGTCGGCGCCTTCAAACTCCTCTTCCTGGCTCAGCCGCAGCCCGAGCGAAGCCTTGAGCGCGCCATACACGATAAAGCCTGCCAGCAGCGCCCACGCCACGCCCATGGCGCTGCCGATCAATTGCGCGCCCAGGCTCACCCCGCCCAAGCCACCCAGTGCCTGGCTGCCAAAAATGCCGGCTGCGATTCCGCCCCACGCGCCACACAGGCCATGCAGCGGCCAGACGCCGAGCACGTCGTCAATTTTCCATTTGTTTTGCGTCAGCGTGAACATCACCACAAACACAGCGCCAGCCACACCGCCCACCACCAGCGCGCCCAGCGGATGCATCAGGTCGGAGCCGGCGCACACCGCCACCAGCCCGGCCAGCGGCCCGTTGTGCACAAAGCCTGGGTCGTTCTTGCCGAACACCAGTGCGGCCAGGGTGCCGCCCACCATGGCCATCAGGGAGTTCACGGCCACCAGGCCGGAAATCCTGTCGATGGTCTGCGCGCTCATCACGTTGAAACCGAACCAGCCGACCGTCAGGATCCAGGCGCCCAGCGCCAGAAACGGAATATTGGAAGGCGGGTGAGCCGAGACCGCGCCGTCCTTGCGGTAGCGGTTGCTGCGTGCGCCGAGCAGAATCACGGCGGGCAGTGCCAGCCAGCCGCCCACCGCATGGACCACGATGGAACCGGCGAAATCGTGAAACTCCGCGCCGGTGAACGACTTGATCCAGGCCTGCACGCCAAAATGCTGGTTCCAGGCGATGCCTTCGAAGAACGGATAGACCAAGCCCACGATGACGGCCGTTGCGATCAGTTGTGGGTAAAAGCGTGCGCGTTCGGCGATGCCGCCCGAAATAATCGCCGGGATGGCGGCCGCAAATGTCAGCAGAAAGAAGAACTTGACCAGCTCATAGCCGTTTTTAGCGGCAAGTTGTTCCGCGCCGACAAAAAAATGCGTGCCATACGCGACGCCGTAGCCCACCACGAAATAGACCACGGTCGACACCGAGAAGTCGACCAGGATCTTGACGAGTGCATTGACCTGGTTCTTTTTGCGGACGGTGCCCAGCTCCAGAAAGGCAAAACCGGCATGCATGGCGAGCACCATGATGCCGCCGAGCAGAATGAACAGGGCATCCGAGCCCTGTTTTAGTGCTTCCATAAGTTCCTCTTGGGTGAAATGGGGTGTTTTAGTGCTGTTTTGGTGCGTATCTCAGGAAAATCCCGAAATCGCACCAAATACAAGCAAGAAATGCGCCATAAATGTGCGTTGGTGCATCGGAACGCCGCCGTATGGGTTCATGCGCCTTCGCTGCCCGGTCGCGGAGGGCTTGGTAGAATGCAGGCTGTCATTGGGGAGTAGCCTCCTTCCTTGAGTGAGAGGGGTTTGCGTCAACAGACTTGTCTGGCCTTGCAACAGGGCCGGCATGGCGCAAACGGTTTTCGGACTTGGCGAGACCTTTGACTGCACAGCCTCCATAGCTTGAAAAAGTTATAGGCCGGGGGTCGCCGTGCAGTCATGGGTTTTGTACCGGCCGGAGTCATTCATGGAAGCCTTCCTCATCTCCACCGGCATCGTCGCCCTCGCCGAAATGGGCGACAAAACCCAGCTGCTCGCCCTGCTGCTGGCCGCCCGGTTCAGCAAACCCTGGCCCATCGTCCTGGGCATTCTGGTCGCCACCATCGCCAACCACGCCATGGCGGGCGCGCTGGGCGCCTGGGTCACCACGATGATCAGCCCCCAGGCCTTGCGCTGGATTCTGGGGGCGTCTTTCCTGGCCATGGCGGCCTGGATGCTGATTCCGGACAAGCTCGAGGACGACGCCGGCGGCCAGTCGCCGAGCCTTGGCGTGTTCGGCACCACCGTCCTCGTATTTTTCCTGGCGGAGATGGGCGACAAAACCCAGATCGCCACGGTAATGCTGGCCGCCCGCTACGACATGTACCTGGGCGTGGTGGCCGGCACCACCCTGGGCATGATGCTGGCCAACGCTCCCGTGGTGTGGCTGGGCGAGCGTGTCACCCGCCTGGTGCCGCTGCGCGTGGTTCATCTCGTGTCGGCGGTGATTTTTGCGGTGCTGGGTGCCATCGCGCTGCTGATACCCGCCTGAACGCCGGTGCCCGACAGGCACACCGGTCAGGGCGCAAGGCGACCTGCGGGGCGCCGCTTCAGCCTTGCTATACTTGCCGCAGCGCCGATTTGCTCAGCTTGCGGGCGCTTAAAAAGTACCGCTAAAGACGAACATCCATGAACCCGGACTCGCCCTTAGCGATGCCGGGTTTTCTTTTTGCCGTTTCACTTTCCAGTCCAGTCCAGTAAATCCAGTCTTGTTTCGATCACGGGCCTTTCTATCGTGTCTTCTGTGTCTTCTGCTTCAGTCCTTGTTGCCACGCCAAAGTCCATGCACTTTGCGGACGCCCTGCCGCTGCAAAGCGGCGCGTCGATCCGCGCCTATGACCTGAGCTATGAAACCTATGGCGAGCTCAATGCCGACAAATCCAATGCGGTGCTGATCTGCCACGCGCTGAATGCCTCCCACCATGTGGCCGGCGTCTACCTCGACGAGACCGGGCGCATCAAAGGCAAGTCCGAAGGCTGGTGGGACACCATGATCGGCCCGGGCAAGCCGGTAGACACCAATCAGTTTTTTGTCATCGGCGTCAACAACCTGGGTTCCTGTTTCGGCTCCACCGGCCCCATGCAGGTCAATCCGGACACGAATGAAATCTATGGCGCCGACTTCCCGGTGGTCACGGTGGAGGACTGGGTCCACGCGCAGGCCAGGCTGCTCGACGCGCTGGGCATCCAGACGCTGGCGGCCGTCATGGGAGGCAGCCTGGGCGGCATGCAGGCCCTGAGCTGGACGCTGCAATACCCCGAGCGCGTGCGCCATGCGGTGGTGGTGGCCAGCGCGCCCAACCTGACAGCCGAGAACATCGCCTTCAACGAGGTGGCGCGACGCGCCATCGTCACCGACCCCGACTTTCATGGCGGCCATTTTTACCGCCATGGCGTGCTGCCCCAGCGCGGCCTGCGCATTGCCCGCATGATTGGCCACATCACCTACCTGAGCGACGATGTGATGAACGAGAAGTTTGGCCGCAAGCTCCGCGACGCCATCGGCAGCCACGCCAGCGGGTACCGGTTTTCCACCCAGGATGTCGAGTTTCAGATCGAAAGCTACCTGCGCTACCAGGGCGACAAGTTCAGCGAGTATTTCGACGCCAACACCTATCTGCTGATTACCCGCGCGCTCGACTACTTTGACCCGGCCAAGGCATCTGGCGGCAACCTCACCCTGGCGCTGGCCGGCGTCACGGCAAAATTCCTGATGGTGAGCTTCACCACCGACTGGCGCTTTTCACCGGCGCGCAGCCGTGAAATCGTCAAGGCCCTGCTCGACAACCAGCGCGACGTGAGTTATGCCGAAATCGATGCGCCGCACGGGCATGATGCGTTTTTGCTGGAGGACGAGCGCTATCTGGGTGTGGTGCGCTCCTACTTTCAGAGCAAGGTGGCCGTATGAACCTGCCTGTCGAACTCAATGTGGAGCCCTCGGCGGCTCTGCTGTCGATTGCCCGGCTGGTGCCGCATGGCTCGCGCGTGCTCGACCTCGGGTGCGGCACCGGCGAGCTGCTGGCCCACCTGATCCGCGAGCGCGGCTGCTCGGGCTACGGCGTCGAGATCAACGACGCCAATGTGCAGGCCTGCGTGGCACGCGGTGTGAACGTGATCCAGCTGAACCTGGAGGAAGGCCTCGCGATGTTTGGCGACGGCTCGTTTGACGTGGTGCTGCAGATCGACACGCTGCAGCACTTGCGCAATGCTGAAATCATGCTGCGCGAAACTGCCCGCGTGGGCCGCATCGGCATCGTCGCTTTCCCGAACTTCGGCCATTGGCCGAACCGCCTGGCGGTGCTGCGCGGCCGCATGCCGGTCACCAAGGTGCTGCCCTACCAGTGGTACGACACCCCCAACATCCGTGTCGGCACGCTGCAGGATTTTGAAGCGCTGGCGTTGCAAAACCGGCTGGAGATCCTCGACCAGTTTGGCCTGCAGGATGGCCGGGAAGTCCGTTTCTGGCCCAATGCCCGGGCCAGCCGCGCGGTCTTCAAGTTCCGCCGCGCCTGACGGCCCCGGTGCGCGCGGCAGGCTGGCGCATCGCAGTCGGTGGTGCTACCATTTAGCCATCGGGATTTCAGCCTCCCGACTCTTCACAGATAGACGGTGTCCCGTCCAAGCGCTGGTAACTGACTTGGAGTATTTTTCGTGGACACCTCTTTCATTTCCCCACAGGAACTGGCCGCCCGCATGGGCCGTGCCGATGCACCGCTGCTGCTCGACGTGCGGCGCGAAAACAAATTTTTTGAAAGCCGATACCTGCTCGTCGGCGCGAGGCGCTGCGCGCCTGAAGACGTGGCGGCCTTCGCCACGTCGCAGCGCGCTGCATCGGGTCACGGCGACGTGGTGGTTTACTGTGTTTATGGCCACGACGTGAGTGCCGATGCCGTGGCCACGCTGCGTGCCGCGGGCTGGAACGCGCACGCGCTGGCCGGCGGCATCGAGGGCGGCGAAGACGGCGTCGACTCACCGCAAGACATCGCGCAGTGGCGCGCGCATCGCCCCCTGACCATGCTCAAGCGGCCCGATTGGGGCGTAGGCGGCGGCAGCGAGCAGGCTTCGCGCTGGATCACGCGGGAACGCCCCAAGATTGACCGCATCGCCTGCCCCTGGCTGATTCGCCGCTTTATCGACGCACGGGCGGAGTTCTTCTATGTGCCCACGGCCCGGGTGTTTGACGAGGCGGCACGCCTGGGCGCCGTGGCTTACGACATTCCCGGCGCGCCGGTCTCGCACGAGGGTGAGCTGTGCAGCTTCGACACCCTGCTGCGCGCCTTTGAGTTGGGCGATCCGGCGCTTGAAATACTCGCCCGCATCGTGCGCGGCGCCGACACCGACCGCCTTGAACTCGCACCGCAGTCGGCGGGTCTGCTGGCCTTCTCGCTGGGGCTGTCGCAACTGCACGCCACCAGCGACGCCGGCATGCTGGAAGCCGCCCTGCCGCTGTATGACGCGTTGTATGCCTGGTGCCGCAGTGCGCAAGCCGAGACGCACAGCTGGAAACCCGAAACCATGATCGTGAAAGCGACCACCGCATGAGCCACATTGCAACGTCCCTTCCCGCCGCAGTGAGCTTTGCGCAGGCCTTCAGGTTCTGGCTCAAGCTGGGCTTCATCAGCTTCGGCGGGCCGGCCGGGCAAATTGCCATCATGCACCGCGAGCTGGTGGAACAACAACGCTGGATCTCGGAAAAGCGCTTCCTGCATGCCTTGAACTACTGCATGCTGCTGCCCGGGCCCGAGGCGCAGCAGCTGGCAACCTACATCGGCTGGCTGATGCACCGGACATGGGGTGGTGTGGTCGCCGGTGCGCTGTTCGTGCTGCCCTCGCTGTTCATCCTGGTGGCGCTGAGCTGGATTTACGTCGCCTTTGGCGACGTGCCGGTGGTCGCCGCCATCTTCTATGGCATCAAGCCGGCTGTGGCGGCCATCGTGGTGCAGGCGGTTCACCGCATCGGCAGCAAATCGCTGAAAAGCCCGGCGAAAGCCCCGGTTCCGTGGGCGGTGGCTGTCCTCAGTTTCGTGGCCATTGCAGTTCTGCATGTACCCTTCCCGTGGGTGGTGCTGAGCGCGGCGCTGACCGGCTGGCTGTGCGCGAAATTCGCGCCGGGACAGTTTGCTGGCGGCGGCGGGCACGGGGCAGCTGTCGTGGCGCAGGGTCCGGCCCTGATCGACGACGACACACCGACGCCCGAGCATGCGCGCTTCAAGACATCGCGGCTGGCGACGGTGCTGGCAACAGGGGCCGTGCTCTGGCTGCTGCCCATGGGCGCGCTGATGGCCTGGCAGGGCTGGGGCGGCGCGCTGACCCAGATGAGCTGGTTTTTCACCAAGGCCGCGCTGCTGACTTTTGGCGGCGCCTACGCGGTGCTGCCCTATGTCTATCAAGGCGCGGTGGAGCAGTTCGGCTGGCTCACCGGTCCGCAAATGATCGACGGGCTGGCGCTCGGCGAAACCACGCCGGGGCCGCTGATCATGGTGGTGGCCTTTGTCGGCTTTGTCGGCGGCTGGACCCGGCAGGTGCTCGGTCCGGACGCGCTGTTCCTGGGCGCCGCACTGGCGGCGACGCTGGTCACCTGGTTCACCTTCCTGCCGTCCTTCATCTTCATCCTGGCGGGCGGGCCGCTGGTGGAGTCCACCCATGGCAAGCTGCAGTTCACCGCGCCGCTGGCGGCCATCACCGCCGCGGTGGTCGGAGTCATTGCCAGTCTTGCCCTGTTTTTTATAGTGCATATCGCTTTCAACAAGGAGGCTGCGGCCGGTTTCCCGTCCAATGTGGCGTGGCCTTCGCTGCTCATCATGGTTGCGGCCGGGGTGGCGCTGCTGCGCTACAAGGTGGGCGTGATTCCGTTGATCGGCGCCTGCGCCGTGGCCGGCTTGCTGCTGCGCTGGAGCGGTCTGGCCTGAGGCCTGGCGCTGCGCCGGCTGTGGTGGCGCCCGGGTGCCGGCGTGCCCGGTGAGCGCGCGGCGCGTTATGCTCAAGTCCATGGCAGGAGATACCGAAAAACACCAGGACGCGCCCACCCGCACAAGGGCTGAGCGCCTGTTTGGCGACTGGGTGCGGCAGGTGTCGACCGTCACGCTGCGCGCCGATGCGATGGCCGGCCTGCTCGGCGCGGTGCTGGTGCTGCCGCAGGGCATTGCCTTTGCCACGCTGGCCGGGCTGCCGCCGGAGTATGGCCTGTACACCGCCGTCATTCCCTGCATCATCGCCGCGCTGTTTGGCTCCAGCTGGCACGTCATGTCGGGCCCCACCAACGCCAATTCGCTGGCGCTGTTTGCCATGCTCTCGCCGCTGGCCATGGCCTTCAGCCCGCAGTACATCCAGCTGGCGCTGGCCGTGACCGTGATGGTCGGCGTCATGCAGTGGCTGATTGGCGTGCTGCGCCTGGGTGTGCTGGCCAATTTCATTTCTCCGGCCACGCTCTTTGGCTTTACCTCAGGTGCGGCGCTGCTGATTGCGGTGCATGCGTTGCCCGACCTGTTGGGCTTGCCCGCCGCGCCCGAGCACAGCGCCGCGGCCGTGCTCAGGCATGTGTTCACGCAGCTATATCTGGTCCAGCCGGTGGCGCTGGCGGTGGGCGCCATCACCATCGGCGTGGCATTGCTGCTGCGCCGGCTGCGGCGCAGCTGGCCCGCCATGCTCATCGGCCTGGTGGTGGCGACCGCGCTGGCATGGCTGTGGAGCCATTCCCCGAACGTCGGCAGCGCCACGTCATCTTCCGCGCTGCGTATGGTGGGGCAGATCCCTGTGCCATGGCCGCGCTTTGAGCTGCCCCGCATCAGCTGGGCCCAAGCCACAGACCTGGTCGGCCTGGCATTTGCGCTCACCATCGTGGCTCTGGGCCAGGCGATTTCGATTGCCAAGACGGTGGCGCTGCGCTCGGGCCAGCGCATTGATGCGAACCGCGAGTTTCGCGGCCAGGGGCTGTCCAACATCGTCGGCGGCTTCTTCTCGTGCTATGTATCGTGCGGCTCCATGAACCGCTCCATGCCCAACCTGCAAGCCGGCGCACGCACGCCGCTGGCCTCGGTGTTTTCTGCACTGCTCTTGCTCGTATTGGTCGCGGTTAGCGCACCGCTGCTGGCGCTCATTCCCATGGCTGCACTGGCCGGCCTGCTGGTGCTGGTGGCTGTCGCCCTGCTGGACTTTGCGCGCTGGCGCCAGCTGTTCAGCTTGAGCCGCAGCGATTTTGCGGTGGCACTGGCCACCATGGTCGCGACGGTCACCATCCGGCTGGAGATTGCCATTTTGCTGGGCATGATCCTGTCGCTGATGTCTTTTTTGTACCGCACCTCGCGTCCCGCCATGCGCACCATGGGTTTTGACAGCCGCGGGCTGGACCGGCAGTTTGTGGTGATTGACAACACGCCCGACGCCGGGCTTGAACCTGAGATGACTTTGCCGCAGAAAGCGGATGACGACAACGGCCGCAGCGCAGGGCCGCCCCAAGCAAGGCCAGCCCCCCCGGGGGGCAGCGCATTACACGAAGTGAAAAGCGTGGGGGCCACATTCTTGCCGGAATGCCCGCAGCTCAAGCTGCTGCGGATGGAGGGTGAGGTCTATTTCGGCGCGACCCAGCATGTGGCCGACATCCTGCATGCGCTGCGCAGCCAGCCGCAACCGCAAAAGCATCTGCTGGTCATGGGCAAGAGCATGAACTTCATCGACCTGGCCGGTGCCGAGTTATGGGAGGCCGAACTCGCCGCGCGGCGCGCCATGGGCGGCGATTTGTACTTTCACCGACCGCGGCCCGAGGTGATCCGCATGTGGCGCAAAACCGGCTTCACCCGCCTGCTGGGGCCGGAGCACCAGTTTCCCGACAAATTCACCGCGATCGCGACGATTTTCAACAAGCTCGATCCCGCGATTTGCCGGCGCTGCACGGCCCGTATTTTTTGGGAGTGTCAGAGCGTGCCGGGACCGGACATGGATGTGGACACGAACGCTGGCGCCGCTTGAACATCCGGCCGATGCGTTAAAGTTGTACGATAAATTCCGATACATATGATCAGCCACTTCAAGTCCATCACCCCCGGTGCGCATCTTTCTGACCGGGTTGCCGACGCGCTCGCCGCAGAGATTCGCGCGGGCCGCCTCGTGGCCGGTGACAAGCTCCCGACCGAAGCGGTGCTGGTCGAGCAGTTTTCGGTCAGCCGCACGGTGGTCCGGGAGGCCGTTTCGCGCCTGAAGTCGCTGGGGCTGGTCGACTCCCGGCAAGGCAGCGGGGTCTACGTGAAGGAGGCAGGCTTTTCGCCGCTGAACTTCGACGCCCGTTTCGCGGTGTCCAAGCAGGCGGTGATCCAGATGGTGGAAGTGCGGCGCGCGCTGGAGGCCGAAGTCGCCGCGCTCGCGGCCCAGCGGCGCAGCCAGGCCGACGTGAAGCGCATCCGCCAGTCGATCACCGCGCTGGAAAAGGCAGTGCTGGCCGGCGGCGACGGTGTGAGCGAGGACGTCAAGTTCCACCGCGCCATCGCCGACGCGGCGCGCAATCCCTTCCTCATCGGCACGCTGGAGTACCTGGGCCAGTTCCTGCAGGGGGCCACGCGCGTCACCCGGGCCAACGAAGCGCGGCGCGCCGACTTCGCCCGCCAGGTCGCTGACGAGCACGAACAGATCTCGCAGGCGATCGAGGCCGGCGATGTGGCCGCAGCCCGGCAATCGGCCGCGCGCCACATGGACAACGCCATCAAGCGCATCGAGCAAGCCGACCCCGCCTTCTGGCAGGAGGAAGGCGTGAAACTGGCGCATCCGCTGGTCAAGGGCCTGCACCCCGGCGCCTGAACCGGCCGAAAATCGTTGCCACCCCTTCATTGGGGAAAACCCCGAGCAGGCAGAAAATCCCAAAGTTGTATGATAACCATATAAATCAACCGAGCGACCGGTCCTGTTGGTGTGGTCGCGCATTCCTGGAGACGCACTACATGACTTCCTCGATCCTGGTGGGCGCCCTGCCCGCCCAAGACCCGCTTGAGCGCCGTGCCTATGGCAAAGTGTTCTGGCGCCTCGTGCCCTTCCTCATGCTCTGCTACGTGATCGCCTACCTCGACCGCGTGAACGTCGGCTTTGCCAAGCTGCAGATGGCGCAACAGCTGGGCTTCAGCGAAACCGTGTTCGGCCTCGGTGCCGGCATCTTCTTCCTCGGCTACTTCCTGTTCGAAGTGCCAAGCAACCTGCTCATGAGCAAGGTCGGCGCGCGGATCTGGATCGCGCGCATCATGATCACCTGGGGCCTGCTGTCGGCCTGCTTCATGTTCGTGAAGACGCCCACCACCTTCTATGTCTTGCGCTTCCTGCTGGGCCTGGCTGAAGCCGGCTTCTACCCGGGCGTGATCCTGTACCTGACCTACTGGTATCCGGCACACCGGCGCGCCAAAATCATCGCGGTCTTCATGTCGGCGATTCCGGTTGCGGGCATCTTTGGCAACCCCCTGTCGGGCTGGATCATGGATGCCTTCAACGGTGCCTCATCGCTGCAAGGCTGGCAATGGATGTTCCTGATCGAGGCCGTGCCCGCCTTGCTGATCGGCGTGGTGGTGCTGTTCTATCTGGACAACGGCATTGCCAAGGCCAAGTGGCTGGATGCCGACGAAAAGAAACTGCTGGCGCGCGAGATTGAACTCGACCAGCAGCACGGCAGCAAGGGCCCGCATTCGGTGGCCGGCGTGTTCAGGGACCGCCGCATCTGGTGGATGTCGCTGATCTACTTTGCCTTCGTGATGGGTCAGTACGCGTTGACGTTCTGGTTGCCAACGCTGATCAAGGCGACGGGCGTCAAGGGCAATCTGAACATCGGATTGCTGAGCGCCATTCCCTTCATCTGCGCAATCATTGCGATGAACCTGTTCGGCCGCAGCGCGGACCAGCGGCGCGAGCGCCGCTGGCACCTGATCGTGCCGGCACTGATGGGCGCGGTCGGCTTCACCGTGGCAGCCTCATACACCCAGAACACCGCCGTGTCGCTGACCTTCCTCTCGCTGGCCGCCGCTGGCGTGCTGACCTGCGCACCGCTGTTCTGGTCGCTGCCTACGGCGTTCCTGTCGGGCACGGCCGCAGCTGCCGGCATTGCCGTCATCAACTCGGTGGGCAACCTCGCCGGCTTCGTGAGCCCCTACCTGATCGGCTACCTCAAGGACGCCACCGGCAGTACCCAGGTCGGCATGTACGTGCTGGCCGGCGCCCTGGTGGTCGGCGCGATCGCCGTCTGGTGGACGCCCAAAGAGCTCGTCAATCGCTGAGCCACACCCTATCATCCCCGCATCACCCCAAGGAGTATTGACATGAATCCCATCATCGGCCTGATCGGCCTCGGCGCCATGGGCGGTGGCATGGCACAGTCGCTGCGCCGCGCCGGCTATGCCTTGCGGGTCTTCGACGTGCGCGCCGACGTGGCCCAGGCCTTTGCGCAGGGCGGCGGGACGGCCTGCGCCACGCTGGCGGAGCTCGGCGCCCAGTGCGATATCGTCATCTCGGTAGTGGTCAACGCCGCGCAGACCGAGAGCGTGCTGTTCGGCAGCGGCGACGTCGCCGGTTGCGCGGCTGCCATGAAACCCGGCAGCGTGTTCGTGATGTGCTCCACGGTGGATCCGCGCTGGTCGGCCGCGCTGGAGCAGCAGCTGGCGGAACTCGGCCTGCTCTACATTGACGCGCCGATTTCCGGCGGCGCCGCCAAGGCGGCGAGCGGCGACATGACGATGATGACCTCGGCCAGGCCGGAAGCCTACGAACGCTGCGAAGCCGTCCTCAACGCCATGGCTGCCAAGGTCTACAAGCTGGGCGACCAGGCCGGCGCCGGCAGCAAGGTCAAGATCATCAACCAGTTGCTGGCCGGCGTGCATATCGCGGCCGCCGCCGAAGCCATGGCGCTGGGCCTGCGCGAAGGCGTGGACGCGGCGGCGCTGTACGAGGTGATCACCCACAGTGCCGGCAACAGCTGGATGTTCGAGAACCGCATGGCCCATGTGCTGGCAGCCGACTACACGCCGCTGTCGGCGGTCGACATCTTCGTCAAGGACCTGGGACTGGTGCTCGACCTGGCGCGTGCCAGCAAGTTTCCGCTGCCACTGTCCAGCACCGCGCACCAGATGTTCATGCAGGCGTCGACGGCCGGCTTCGCGAAGGAAGACGACAGCGCCGTGATCAAGATCTTCCCGGGCATCGAACTGCCCCAAGCGCCCAAGGCGGCTAACTGAGACGCCAGGGCGGCCTCTTACTCACCTCCCTCTCATCCCTTTCATCCCTTTTCCCAGGACACGACCATGCATATCCTGATCACCGGCGGCTGCGGCTTCGTCGGCGCGCGGCTGGCGCGCACCCTGTTGGCCTCGGGCTCGCTGGCGGTGGCCGGCGGGCCGGCGCAGGCCATCGCGACCATCACCCTGGCGGACCGCGCGCCCCCGCCCGACGACTTGCGGGCCGACCCCCGCATCGTCTTCCTCGGTGGCGACCTCAACGAACAGCTGCAAAGCAGGCAACTTCCGAATGCCGGCACCTCGCTGATCTTTCATCTGGCCGCGGCCGTCAGCAGCGAGTGCGAGGCGGATTTCGACCTGGGCATGCGCAGCAACCTCGACGCCACGCGCGCGCTGCTCGAAGCCTGCCGCACGCTCGGCACGAAGCCGGTGCTGGTGTTTTCCAGTTCGCTCGCCGTGTTCGGCCATTCGCCGCAGCAGCCTCTGCCCGCGGTGCTGGAAGACCACAGCTTGCCCACGCCGCAAAGCAGCTACGGCATCCAGAAATTCATCTGTGAACAGCTGGTGGCCGACTACGCGCGCAAGGGCTTTGTCGAGGGCCGCAGCGTGCGCCTGATGACGGTAGCGGTGCGCCCGGGCCGGCCCAACGCGGCCGCATCGAGTTTCCTGAGTGGCATGATTCGCGAGCCGCTGGCCGGCCAGCGCGCCCTGTGCCCGGTGCACCCGGACACCGGCGTGGCGCTGTCGTCGCCGGCGCGCACGGTTGAGGGCCTGATTCGCGCCGCGCAGGCCAGCCCCGCCGAGTGGGGCCCGCGCACCGCACTCAACCTGCCGGGACTCATGACCACGGTGCGTGAGATGGCGGCCGCGCTCGAGCGCGTGGCCGGGCCGGCGGCCACGGCGCTGCTCGACTGGCGCATCGACCCGGCGATTGAGAAAATCGTCACCACCTGGCCCGGCAACGTGAAGACCGCCCGCGCGCAAGCCATGGGCCTTGACGCCGACACCAGCTTCGAGCAGGTGATCCGCGACTACGTGCGCGAAAACCCGACCGCCGTGCGCCTTTCTGTGTGCTCCTGATACCGACCCGATACAACGATGAACCCCATTTTTCTAGGCTGCATCGCCGACGATTTCACCGGCGCCACCGATCTGGCCAATAACCTGGTGCGCAGCGGCATGCGTGTGGTGCAGACCATTGGTGTGCCGTCCATGCCACTGGACGCGGACGTGGACGCCGTGGTGGTGGCGCTCAAGTCGCGCACCATTGCCCCGGCCGATGCCGTGGCGCAATCGCTGGCCGCCCTGCGCTGGCTGCAGGCTCAAGGCGCGCGGCAAATCTACTTCAAGTACTGCTCCACTTTCGACAGCACGCCGCAAGGCAACATCGGCCCGGTCACCGAAGCGCTGATGGACGCGCTGTCGAACGTGGCAGGAGGGGACTTCACCATCGCCACGCCGGCTTTTCCCGACAACCAGCGCACCGTGTTCAAAGGCTACCTGTTTGCGGGCGACGTGCTGCTGAGCGAGAGCGGCATGCAAAGCCATCCGCTCACGCCGATGACCGACGCCAACCTGGTGCGCGTGCTGCAGGCGCAGTGCAAGCGCAAGGTCGGCCTGATCGACTACCGCGTTGTGGCCCGGGGCGAGGCCGCGATCCGTGCGCGCATTGACCAGCTCAAGGCCGAGGGGGTCGGGGTGGCCGTGGTGGATGCACTGTCCAACGACGACCTGCTGCGCCTCGGCCCGGCACTCAAGGGCATGCCGCTGGTGACGGCCGGCTCGGGTGTGGCCATTGGCCTGCCGCAAAACTTCGGCATTGCGCCCTCCTCCCAGGCCAGCGAGTTGCCTGCCGCCACGGGCTTGCAGGCCGTGGTGTCGGGCAGCTGTTCGATGGCCACCAACCGCCAGGTGCTGGCCTTCATCAAGGCCGGGCGTCCGGCGCTGGGCATCGACCCGCTGCGCATCGCGGCCGGCGTGGACGTTGCCGCCGAAGCGCTGGCCTGGGCCGAGCCGCTGATTCAGAAAGGTCCGGTTCTGGTGTATTCCACGGCGGACTCGAATGCGGTCAAATCGGTGCAAGGCCGCCTGGGTGTTGAAGAAGCCGGCGCCATGGTCGAGCGCACCATCGCGGCCATTGCGCGCGGCCTGGTCGAGCGCGGCGTGCGCCAGCTGGTGGTCGCGGGCGGTGAAACCTCGGGCGCCTGCGTGCAGGCACTCGACATCACTCAAATGAAGATCGGCCCGCAGATCGATCCCGGCGTGCCCTGGTGCCACGCCCAGTCCGATGCGGCCGATGCGACAGGATTGCACCTCACGCTCAAGTCGGGCAACTTCGGCACCGACGACTTTTTCACCAAAGCCTTTACGATGCTCACATGACTGAAAACCAGGCCCGTGAGGAAATCTGCCGCATAGGCCGCAGCCTGTTCGAGCGCGGTTATGTGCATGCCACGGCCGGCAACATCAGCGTGCGGCTCGACGATGGTTTCCTGATCACGCCCACCGATGCCTGCCTGGGCTTTCTCGATCCGGCCAGGCTCGCGCGGCTGGATGCCAACGCGCAACAGCTCAGCGGCGACCGGGCCAGCAAGACCATCGCACTGCATGCCCATATCTATGGCGCTGCGGGCCGATTTGATGCCAATACCCGCTGCGTGATCCACACCCACAGCACGCACTGCGTGGCGCTAAGCCTCGAGGCCACGGGTGCCGAGTTGCTGCCACCGATCACGCCCTACTTTGTGATGAAGGTCGGCCATGTGCCGCTGATCCCCTACCATCGCCCCGGCGACCCGCAGGCGGCGGCCCTGGTGGCGCAAACCATTGCCCGCTATGGCGAGTGCGGCGCGCCGATCCGCGCCGTCATGCTGGAGCGCCTGGGGCCCAATGTCTGGCACGATTCGCCCGCCGCCGCCATGGCCACGCTCGAAGAACTTGAAGAAACCGCCAGGCTGATGGCCCTAAGCCGCACGCCGCCCGAACCGCTGACCGAAACCCAAATCGATGAACTGCGCCAGATCTTTGGCGCGCACTGGTGAACCCTATGCCTCAATTTGCTGCCAACCTTTCCATGCTTTACCCTGAACTCGATTTTCTCGACCGCTTTGAGGCGGCCGCGAAAGACGGCTTCAAGGCGGTTGAGTACCTGTTTCCCTATGCCTATGAGAGCCGTGAACTGGCGGCACGCCTGAAAGCCCACGGCCTGCAGCAGGTGCTGTTCAATGCGCCCCCCGGTGACTGGGACCAGGGCGAACGCGGCCTGGCCTGTCTGCCCGGGCGCGAGGCGGAGTTTCGCAGCGGCATCACCCGGGCGCTGGACTATGCGGCAGCGCTCGACTGCCCGCGCGTCCATGTCATGGCCGGCCTGGTGCCTGCGGGCGTCGAGCGCGAGGCGGTGCGCCCGACCTATGTGGACAACCTGCGCTGGGCCGCCGCCGAGGCCGCGAAACAGGGCGTGGATGTGCTGATCGAGCCGATCAACACCCGCGACATCCCGCGCTTCTTTTTGAACCGGCAGGACCATGCGCATGAACTGATCGCCGAGATCGGCGCGCCCAATGTCAAGGTGCAGTTCGATCTGTACCACTGCCAGATCGTCGAGGGTGATGTGGCCATGAAGATACGCCAGTACCTGCCGACCGGCCGCGTCGGCCATTTCCAGCTCGCCGGCGTGCCCGAGCGGCACGAACCCGATATCGGCGAGATGAACTACTCCTACCTGTTCAAGGTGATCGATGAGGTGGCGCAGCAATGCGGCTGGACCGGTTGGGTCGGCTGCGAATACCGCCCCAGCCGTGGCGCGCAGCCTGGAGGTACGTCGGCGGGACTGGGCTGGATGAAGGCGAACGCCCAAGCCGGCGCCTGACCAGCGCCTAAGCTGCGCGGCGAAACGTCAGGTTGATGCGCTGCCGTCCCAGCAGGGCGTGCTCGCCCTTGGGCAGCGGCGCAACGCCGTGGTAGGCCAGCCGCGACGGGCCGCCCCACACGGCCACATCGCCGTGCACCAGCCGGTAACGCGCCGGGCGGTCTTTGCGCAGCGTGCTGCCAAATAAAAACACGGCCGGCAAACCCAGCGACACCGACACAATCGGCGCGCTCATGTCGCCCTCGTCCCGGTCCTGGTGCAGCGACAGGCGCGCGCCGGGTTCATAGCGGTTGACCAGGCAGGCATCTGGCCTGAAGTCATTGAAGCCGGCTTCGGCCGCCGCGCGCCCGGCCAGATCGACAAAGCAGTCGGGCATGGGCGGCCAGGGTTGGCCAGACAGCGGGTCGGTGCGGGTGTAGCGGTAACCGGTGCGATCGGACACCCAGCCCAGCGCACCGCAATTGCTCATGGCCACCGACATGGTGTAGCCGCCCGGTGTGACGAGATGGCGCCAGGGTGCGCAGGCTGTCACCTGCGCCACCGCGTCAAGCAGTGCCTGGTCCACACCGATGGCAAAGCCGCGCAGCAACACGGCGCCCGGCGCCATGACCTGCGGCGCGACATAGGGAAGCGGCTCTTCCTCGAACAGGTTTTTGGTCAAAAGGTTTCCCCCAACCACTTACTGCGACTACTGCGCGTCATGAAAAATGATACCCAGCGTGTGGCGCTGCCCGGAACGCAGCCGGCTGACACCATGGCGCATGGTGACCCGGTACACCCCCCGGCTGCCCTGCACCGGGCGCTGGTTCACTGCAAACACCACAGCATCGCCTTGCGCCAGCGGCACCACCTCCGGCCGCGACTGCATGCGTGGGCGCTGTTCGGTCAGCACGAATTCGCCGCCCGTGAAGTCTTCACCGGGCCGTGACAACAGCACCGCCACCTGGAGCGGAAACACCTGCTCGCCATACAGGTCCTGGTGCAGGCAGTTGTAATCGCCGGGCCCATAGCGCAGCAGCAGCGGCGTCGGGCGCTGCTGGCCCGCGGCATGGCAGCGCGCCAGAAAATCGGCGTGGTCACCCGGGAAGCGCGCCTCCATGCCGAGAGCCGCATTCCACGCGTTGGCCACGCCCGCCAGCGCCGGATACAGCGTGGCGCGCAGGCGTTGCACGGTCTCGGGCAGGGGGTAGCTGAAATACTGGTATTCGCCGCGCCCGAAGCCATGCTGCTGCATCACGACGCGGCTGCGGAAGTGCCGGGTGTCCGGGTAGAGCCGCACGAGCGCCTCGCAGTCAGCGGCGCTGAGCAGCTGCGGGATGACCGCGCTGCCCTGCTGGTTCAGCTCGGCCGTGGTCTCGGCCCAGTGAGCGGCGCCGGGCGTGAGGTGTGAAGCAAGGTGTGAGGCAAACAGGTCCATGTCTCAGCATAAATCGGTGTGCGCCTTGATGCACGCCGGATCCGGACATTTCATGGCGGCCCGGCTCAGGCGGCCAACTCGGTCAGGATGGGGCAATCCGGCCGGCTGTTGCCCTGGCAACAATGCGCCAGATGCTGCAGGGTTTGCTTCATCGCCGCCATCTCGGCAATGCGCCGTTCCAGGTCGGCCACATGGGCCAGCGCGATGCGCTTGACATCGGCACTGGCGCGGCGCTTGTTTTGCCACAGCTTGAGCAGCTCGGCGATTTCGGCCATGCTGAAGCCCAGCGTGCGGGCGCGGCGAATGAAGCTCAGGGTGTGCACTTCCTTCTCGCCATACTGCCGGTAGCCCGCGTCGGTGCGGTGCACGGCCGGCAGCAGGCCCAGGGATTCGTAGTGGCGGATCATCTTGGAAGAAACGCCGGAACGGGCGGCCGCCTGGCCGATGTTGAAGGGACCGTTGGCGATGTGTGCGATGTATTTGTCCATCATGTCGTGCTTCCTTTCCAGCGCCGCAGCAGCAGCGCGTTCATCACCACGCTGACGCTGCTGAAGGCCATGGCGGCACCGGCAATCACCGGGTTCAGCAGCCCAAAGGCCGCCAGCGGTATGCCCACCACGTTGTAGAAAAACGCCCAGAACAGGTTTTGCTGGATCTTGGCGTAGGTGCGGCGCGAAATGTCGATGGCATCGGCCACCAGCGCCGGGTCGCCGCGCATCAGCGTGATGCCCGCCGCGTGCATGGCCACATCGGTGCCGGTGGACATGGCAATACCCACATCGGCGGCCGCCAGCGCCGGCGCATCGTTGATGCCGTCGCCCACCATCGCGACGCGGCCGGTCTTGTCCTGCAGATCTTGCTTGAGCTGGCCGAGGATATTGGCCTTGTCTTCCGGCAGTACCTGAAAATGCACCCGGTCGATGCCGAGCTGGTGGGCCACCGCCTCTGCGCTGCCGCGGTTGTCGCCGGTGACCAGGGCGGTCTGTATGCCCAGCGCGTGCAGCCGGGCAATCGCCGGGCCTGCGGCCGGCTTGAGGCTGTCGCCAAACGCCATCAGGCCGAGCAGTTGCGGCTGGGTGGTGACGTCGGCCAGCCAGGAGACGGTGCGGCCCTGGTCCTGGAGCGCCTCGGCGCGCGCTGCGCCGGCGCTCAGGTCAACCCCCAGCTCCTGCATGAAGCGCGGACTGCCCAGCCGGAGCGCCCGCCCCTCGACCACGGCCGACATGCCGCGCCCGGCGACCGCTTGCACCTGCGACGCTGCCGGGACATGCAGGCCGTCCCGCGCGGCCTGCGCGGTCACGGCCTTGGCCAGCGGGTGTTCGCTGCCGGCCTGGATGGCGGCACTCCAGGCCAGCAGGGCGTCGCGCGAACCGCCATAAGACTCCAGCGCGACCAGTTCGGGATGG
Source organism: Polaromonas sp. P4_F4 (assembly GCF_056401355.1). Classification (NCBI taxonomy): domain Bacteria; kingdom Pseudomonadati; phylum Pseudomonadota; class Betaproteobacteria; order Burkholderiales; family Comamonadaceae; genus Polaromonas; species Polaromonas sp. P4_F4. The sequence continues at coordinate 24,274 of NZ_JBFUJO010000002.1, forward strand.
CCTTGCGTCAGCGTGCCGGTCTTGTCAAAGGCCACGAGCTTGACCCGGTGCGCCACCTCCAGCGCCTCGGCGTCCTTGATCAGGATGCCGTGGCGCGCGGCCACGCCGGTGCCGGCCATGATGGCCGTCGGCGTGGCCAGCCCCAGCGCGCAGGGGCAGGCAATCACCAGCACGGCCACGGCATGCAGGATGGCGGCCTCCCACTGGCCGGTGAACAGGCCCCAGCCCAGCAACGTCACCGCTGCGATGGCCATGACCACCGGCACGAAAACCGCGCTGACCTGGTCCACCAGCCGCTGTATGGGGGCCTTGCGGGCCTGCGCCGACTCCACCATGCGCACAATGCGCGCCAGCGTGGATTCGGCCCCGACGGCCGTGGTGCGCACCACGATCAGGCCTTCGGCGTTGATGGCGCCGCCGGTGACGCGGTCGCCCGCGTGCTTGCTGACGGGCAGGCTTTCGCCCGTGATCAGCGACTCGTCGACCTGGGTGGCGCCTTCGGTGACTTCACCGTCGACGGCGATGCGTTCTCCGGGACGCACCACGACCAGGTCGCCCACCCGCACCTCGGAGATGGCGACCTCTTCGTCCCGGCCCTCGCGGCGCCGGCGTGCGGTTTCCGGCCGCAGCGCATTGAGCGCCCGGATCGCCTCGGTGGTCTGGCGCTTGGCGCGCGCTTCCATCCATTTGCCGAGCAGCACCAGCGTGATGACGACGGCCGAGGCTTCGAAGTAGAGGTGATCCATTGCGTGTTCGCCGTGCACCAGCAGCTGGTAAACACTGAGGCCATAGGCCGCTGACGTACCGATGGCCACCAGCAGGTCCATGTTGCCGGTCCGGGCGCGCAGGGCCTTGAAACCCGCGTGGTAAAACCGCGCCCCCAGCCAGAATTGCACCGGCGTGGCCAGCGCCCACTGCAGCCAGCCGTCCAGCATCCAGTGCCGGCCGGCCAGCGCACCCAGCATGGGCAGCATCAGCGGCGCCGACAGGGCCGCTGCCAGGGCGACCGGCCACCACGACGCGCCTGGCCTGGCCGCGCTGCGAGCCTGATCGGCCAGGCTGTCGCCGTGGGCCTGCATTTCGTGGGCCTGGTAGCCCGCCTTGTTCACCGCGGCGATCAGCTGGGCCGCCGAGAGCGTGCCACCCACCAGCTTGACCTCGGCCGTCTCGGTGGCCAGGTTGACTTCGGCCGACAACACGCCGGGCAACTGCCTGAGCGCCTTCTCCACGCGCGAGACGCACGACGCGCAGGTCATGCCCTCAATGCCAAGCCGCAGGGGCTGCTCACTGACGGCATAGCCCGCCTTTTCCACCGCGGCCTTCAGCGCGCCCATGCCGACGTCGCGGCGCGCCTTGACGGCAGCCTGCTCGGTCGCAAAATTGACGTCGACCTCCAGCACCCCCGCGATGCCGCGCAGGGCCCGCTCCACCCGGGCGACACATGACGCGCAGGTCATGCCCTGCACGGCAAAGCGCCATTCGTTCAGGACCTGGGGGGTGTCGGGGATTTTCAGGGTATCGGCGATGCTCATGGGCGGGCTTCCGGGGGCGGACTGCTGGAGTGAGGACAGGACAGGACAGGAGGAACCATGGTTGCAGTTTGAACCTTACCACCATGGCAGGGTCAAGCGCGCGACGTCTATAACCCTTCCATCGCCGGGACTTTGCGCCGGACGGCTTGACCCTGCCCCCGTGGGAAGGTTCAGACTATGGGTGCAGTGTTGCATCGGCTTGTTGCACCAGCTTTCACCGTTCAAGGAGCCTTTCATGGAACTCAAGGAATTCGACGTCCCCTCGATGAGCTGCGGGCATTGCGCCAGCGCGATTACCCAGACGCTGAAGGGACTGGACCCCGGCGCGGAGGTCAGCGTGGACCTGGACCGCAAAAAAGTCACCGTCCGGACCACGGAAGACCGGCAAAAGATCGCGGCGGCGCTGTCGGAAGCCGGTTATCCCACCCATTGAGCCACACGCATCACCCTGCGCATCCTGTGGGGTGGCGGGGGTAGGCGCACAAGCCGCGCATAAGCCGCGCGCGCGTCGCCGCAGTGGCCTCGGCGAGCGCCTCTTGCGCACCGATAGAATGAATCTTCCCTCACTACCGCCCGCGCCTGTGTCCGAACGCTTTTCCGTACTGCCCCAATACCTGCTGCCCAAGCAGGCGCTGACTGCTTTCGCAGGTTTCGTTGCATCGAGGGAGCGTGGCTGGGTCACCACCGAAATCATTCGGCGCTTTGTCGCCAAATACCAGGTGAACATGGAGGAAGCCGCCCGCGCCGACATCGCCAGTTACCTGACATTCAATGATTTTTTCACGCGTGCGCTCAAGCCCGGTGTGCGGCCCTTGGCTGACGCCGACCTGATCTCGCCGGTCGACGGCGCGATCAGCCAGTTTGGCCAGATTGAGCATGACCAGATTTTCCAGGCCAAGGGGCACCGCTATTCCACCACGGCGCTGGTGGGCGGCGATGCGGCGCTGGCCGCGCAGTTCCACAACGGCAGCTTTGCCACGCTGTACCTGAGCCCCAAGGATTACCACCGCATTCACATGCCGTGTGACGGGCGCCTGGTGCGCATGGTCCACGTGCCCGGCGAGCTGTTTTCCGTCAACCCGATCACCGCGCGCGGTGTGCCCGGGCTGTTTGCGCGCAACGAGCGTGTGGTGTGCGTGTTCGAGTCGCCCCGCGGACCGTTTGTGTTGGTCCTGGTCGGCGCCACCATTGTGGGTAGCATGGCCACGGTGTGGCATGGCGTGGTGAATCCACCGCGCGGCAAGCAGGTGCGCGCCTGGGATTACGACCCCAAGGCCGAGTCCGCCGTTGTGCTGCGGCGGGGCGAGGAGATGGGCCGCTTTTTGCTCGGCTCGACGGTCGTCATGCTCTTTCCCGCCGGACCGCTGCACTTCAATCCCGACTGGGCGCCCGGCCGCCTCATCCGGCTGGGCGAAGCCATGGCCAATTACGCCTGAAGAGGTTTGAAGAGGTCGGGTTTTAACAATCCGGCCTTCTACTTCAGGGTGCGGGCGTTGGCCGGAAGCCCAGGCGTGCCAGCAAGGCCATCGCCGCCGCGGGAGCCCTTTCCTTCGCGCCATTGATGAAGTAAACAAACACTTCGCGCGGCCGAACGGGGGCTGGTGACGCCTCCAGGGCCGGCAGGTCTTCCGGCGTCTCGCCAGCGGCCCAGCGGCGGGCGCGCTCCGCCCAGGCGTCCAGTGCCGCCTCCGCGTAGCCGGTGGCCAGTGCGGCATCGCTCATCATCAGCCGGGCATAGACGATGTCGCCGGTCAGGTCGGCGAACCAGGGAAATTTGTCGGCATCGGTGAACACAGTGGCTACCCGGTAACGCCGCGCCAGCGCCAGGTAGGCCGGGTCCATGAAGCTTTCATGGCGCACATCCACCACATGGCGCAGCGCGAGCCTATCGACCTGGGTTGGCAACAACGCCAGGAAAGCCTCGAAATCCTGCGCCTCAAACACCTTGCCGGGCATGAACTGCCAGACGATGGGGCCGAGCTTGCGGCCCAGCTCGCTGATGCCGCTTTCCACAAAGCGGATGATCGAGTCGCCCGCCTCGGCCAGCACGCGGCGGTTGGTGGCATAGCGCGAGGCCTTCAGTGAAAAAACGAAATCATCGGGCGTTTCGTCGTGCCACTTTTTGAAGCTGGCCGGCTTGAGCGTGCCGTAGTAGGTGCCATTGACCTCAATGGCGCTGAGCTGGCGGCTCGCATAGGCCAGCTCCCGGCTGTGCGGCAGGCCGTCCGGAAAGAAGTTGCTGCGCCAGGGTTCATAGGTCCAGCCACCCACACCCACACGGATGGATGTCGGGGCTTGTGCGGCAACAGGGTTGGATGACGCTTGCGGACGTTCGCTGGATGGATGGGATGGATGGATCATGAGGTCTCCACGTGCGGGATCTCCTCTAAATGGAGGAGATGGTTGGGCCAGAAATCATCGATCAAACAGGCCGGGGCCGCAACTGCAGCTGTAAGTCGCATTCTGCGACAGTATTCAGTGGCGCGATTTTTAAGGTCAGCGTAAAGTAGCAGCCATTGCCCAGCGCGCACTTTTCGTTCCCGGAGTCTGTCCCCATGAATGCCCCCCTGCACCGCGAAATTCCCGCCAGCGTCCTCAACGCCGCCCAGGCCCTGTCGCAGGTGTCTGCCCAGTGGGACAGCGACATCGTCCAACAGATCACCGACTACATCGCCATTCCCGCCAAGTCGCCCACGTTTGACAGCGACTGGGCGCAGCATGGTTTTATCGACACCGTCATGCGCAACGCCGCCAGCTGGGTGGAGGCGCAAAAAGTCGAAGGCCTGACGCTGGAAATCGTGCGGCTGGAAGGGCGCACGCCGGTGCTGTTTTTTGAGATTCCGGCGACGCGCGCCGACTCCACGCAAACAGTGTTGATGTACGGCCACCTCGACAAGCAGCCCGAGTTCACCGGCTGGCGCACCGACCTCGGCCCGTGGACGCCGAAATACATCGACGGCAAGCTCTATGGTCGCGGCGGTGCCGATGATGGCTATGCGGTCTACGCCAGCATTGCCGCGGTGCAGGCCCTCAAGGCGCAGGGCGTGGCGCATCCGCGCATCGTCGGCCTGATTGAAACCTGTGAAGAAAGCGGCTCTTACGACCTGCTGCCTTACGTGAACGCCCTGCGTGAGCGCCTCGGCGACGTTGCGCTGGTGGTCTGCCTCGATTCGGGTGCCGGCAATTACGACCAGCTCTGGCTCACCACCAGCCTGCGCGGCAATGCGGCCGGCGTGCTCAAGGTCGAGGTGCTGACCGAAGGCGTGCACTCGGGCGACGCCAGCGGACTGGTGCCGTCGAGCTTTCGCATCATGCGGCAGGTGCTGGACCGCCTGGAGGACAGCAAGACCGGGCGCCTGCTGCCGCAGAGCTTTCATTGCGAAATTCCGGCCGACCGGCTGGCCCAGGCGCAGGCCACCGCCAAAATTCTGGGCGATGAAATCTACAAGCGCTTTCCGTGGGCCCACTACGACTGCGAAGGTTCAAGCACCCTGGCCCTGCCGACCACCACCGACCCGGTCGAGGCGCTGCTCAACCGCACGTGGCGACCCACCCTGAGCGTGACCGGCGCGGAAGGTTTTCCGGCGCTCAAGGATGCGGGCAATGTGCTGCGTCCCTGTACCGCCTTCAAGCTCTCGCTGCGCTTTCCGCCGCTGATTGACGCCAGCGCCGCCGTGCAGGAACTGAAAACCTTGCTCGAAGACAATGCTCCCTACCAGGCCCGGGTCACCTTTGAAAGCAGCGGCGGCGCCACCGGCTGGAACGCCCCCGGTACCGTGCCATGGTTTGAGCAGGCGCTGAACGATGCCTCGCAGAGTTTCTTTGGCGCGCCCTGCGGCACCATTGGCCAGGGCGGCACGATCCCGCTCATGAACATGCTGAGCCAGGGCTTTCCCAAGGCGCAGATGATGGTGTGCGGCGTGCTGGGCCCCAAGAGCAATGCCCATGGGCCCAACGAATTCCTGAACGTGCCCTATGCCAAGAAGCTGACCGCAGCGGTGGCGCATGTCATGGCCCGGATGCCGGGTTGAATGCGCATGGCTGTTTTTTCTTTCAACCGGCCTGCGCCCAAAGTCGTTTTCCCCAAATCGAAATCTCACCACACACCCTCCACGGTGGTCGTGCCCTTCACCGCCCGCGATGGTGAAAACCTCGCCCTGTACGAATGGCCGCTGGATGACTGGGCCAATGCCATGGGCCGGATCAGGCGGCCACCCCGCGCGGTGGTGCTGATGGTTCACGGCCTGGGCGAGCATGCCGGCCGCTATGCGCCTGTGGCCCGCCGGCTGCTTGAATGGGGTTTTGAAGTGCGGGCCTACGACCAGCGCGGCCACGGGCGGTCGGGTGGCGCGCGCGGTGTGCTGCCCGACGACACGGCCCTGCTCGAAGACTTGGCGGAGATGGTCGATGACATGCGGCTGCACTGCCGGCGGCTGCAGCCTGTCAGCAGCGCGGCGCAGCAGGAGCCGCAACCCCTGCCCCTGATCCTGTTGGGTCACAGCCTGGGTGGCCTGGTTGTGAGCCGCTTCGTCGCGCTCAATATGCGGCCGGTGGATGGTCTGGTGATGTCGTCGCCGGCACTGGACCCGGGGCTCAATGCGCTGCAAAAACTGTTGCTGGCCGTGATGCCCAGGCTGGCACCCAATCTGTGCGTCGGCAATGGGCTGGACCCTTATGGCCTGTCCCACGATGACCTGGTGGTTCAAAAATACCTTGCGGATCGGCTGGTGCACAGCAAGATTTCCGCCCGGCTGGGTGAGTTCATTGCCACCGGTGGCCCGGCCACGGTGGCGGCCGCCGCCGGCTGGAGCACGCCCACCTTGTTGATGTACGCCGGCGCCGACCGCCTCGTCAACCCCGCGGGCAGCCGCGCTTTTGCGCAAGCTGCCGCCAGTTCATCGACCGTGGCGCCCGGCACTGTGACCAGCAAGTGCTTCGAGGGCTTCTATCACGAGATTTTCAACGAGGTGGATGCGGGGTCGGTGTTTGACACCCTGAAGGACTGGCTGGACGCCAGATTTTAGAGAAAACAGACCACAGCCCGTGCTCTGTCGCCATCGTCAGCTATCGAATCAATAGCAATGATGGAGCCTGAGCCACTGCTCAGCCTTTTTGCAGCAGGCCGCCGAGCATGCCCATCAGGTCATCCGAGTTGCCCAGGCCATCTGCCGGTGCCTGGCCTTGCGGGGTGAGCCGGTCAATCAGGCCGGGCAGGATGCTGGACAGCTGGCTCGCCGCATCACCCTCGCTAACCCCCAGTTTCTCGGCCAGGCCGGAGAGCGCGTCCGGGCCCAGCACATCGCTCAGCTGTTCGCCCGAGATGGCCTGGTTCTGCCCGCTGCTGACCCAGGAGCCAATCACGTCACCCAGGCCGGCCTGCTGAAACCTGGCCACCAGGCCGCCCAAACCGCCCTGCGCGCCGTCGTTGCTCAACATGCCCGTGATGGCTTGCAGCAATTGCGGATTGCTGGCCACCAGGCCGATCAGGCCACCCAGACCACCGCTGGCGGCGTTGTCACCGCTTGGGGGCTGCTGCCCGTTCATGACCGCGCCCAACACTGAATCAAATAAACCCATGGTGTGCTTTCAAAGTTGGAAAAAAAAGAACCCGGAAAAGCGGCACAGGCCCCAAACACCTGGCCGGCTACGTGGCCCTGATTGTGGTGTTTGCGCCGCGTCGCTGCAAGCTGCGCCGCCTCAGGTCTGGACTGGCGGCAAAAGCGTCAGCAGCGACAGGCAGGCCAGCGGCGCCGTCTCGGCGCGCAGCACGCGCGGGCCCAGGGTGACCGGGGCAAAGCCGCAGGCGATGGCCGCGGCTTCTTCGGCCGCGTTCAGGCCACCCTCCGGGCCACTGAGAAATGTCAGCGCGCCCGTGCTGGCGACGGCCCTGGCCAGCGGCTGCGTGCCCTCGCGCAGTGACAGCAGCAGCCGTGTGCCCGTAGCGGCGGCAGGCGCTTGCGCCAGGTCGTTCTTCAGCCACTCATCCAGGCCGGTGACTTCGTGGATCACCGGGATGCGGTTACGGCCGCATTGTTCGCAGGCCGCCACGGCCACGCCGCGCCAGTGCGCGAGCTTTTTCCCGGCGCGTTCGCCCTTGATACGCAGCACGGTGCGCTCGCTCATCAGCGGGCGGATGCTGGCCACGCCCAGTTCGGTTGCCTTCTCGATCAGCCAGTCCATGCGTTCATTGGCGGGCATGCCCAGCACCAGATGGACGGCACGGTCTGCTTCACGCCGTGTTGCGGTGTAGGCCCCAATGGTGACCTGCACATCGCTGCGGCCCATGCGTTCAATGGTGGCGTCAAACTCGCCTTCACTGCCGGGCTCGCCGTTGCCCTGGCCGTTGAACAGCGTGATGGTATCGCCGGGTTGCAGGCGCAGGACCTGCACATGGCGGGCGGCCTGATCGGGCAGGCTGACGGAACTGCCGGGCACCAGTGCGAGGTCGGCGTGGAAACGGGCGGTCACGGTAGCGGGAGGCGGTTGACTGCGAGACTGGCTGCAATGGTTGCGATGGCTGCAGCTGCTGCAAAAACAATAGCGGCAGGCTGGCGGTGTGTAAGGGCTGATGCCTGGGTTTGCATCAGAAAGTGTAGCCCACGCGGGTTTCGTTGCCTTCAATCTCGTCGAGCAGCACCATCAGCGGCCCGAGCTGCCGGTAGCGGGCGGCGGTATGGCGCGCATACCGGATGAAGCGCGGCGTGTCCGCCAGGTATTTGGGCTTGCCGTCGCGCAGCGTGAGCCGCGCAAAGATGCCGAGTACCTTGAGGTGGCGCTGCAGGCCCATCCACTCCACGGCGCGGTAAAACTCGCCGAAATCATCACCGACCGGCAGGCCGGCCGTGCGCGCCTTTTGCCAGTAGCGCACGGTGACGTCGAGCACGAAATCCTCATCCCAGCTCAGGAACGCGTCGCGCATCAGGCTGGCAATGTCATAGGTGATGGGACCGTACACCGCATCCTGGAAGTCCAGGATGCCCAAGCGTGTGCCGGACTCACCATGAGGTTTCGCCGCCGGGCCGCCCCAAGGCGAAACAGCCCCCTCGGGGGGCAGTGCAGTACGCGAAGCGACAAGCGTGGGGGCCATCAAATTTCGGGGCATGAAGTCGCGATGTACGTAGACGCGCGCGCCGCCCAGCGACTGCAGGTTGCTGGCCTTGATCTGCGCAAACAGGCCATCGAGCTTGCCCTGCAGGCCGGTCTCCAGTGCCATGCCGCGGTGCCGGGCGACATACCAGTCGGGGAAGAGCGCGAGTTCGCGCGACAGCAGCGCGTCGTCATAGGGTGGCAGCACGTCCGGCCGGGAGGCGAGCTGCCAGCGCACCAGCGCATCCGCCGCGTCCATGTACAGCTCATGGTGTGCGGACGTCGGGCTGGCGAGGGCATCGGCGGCCTGGGGTGGGTCAATCACGTCGAGCATGGTCTGCGTGCCCAGGTCCGTGAGCAGCATGAAGCCCAGGGGCTCATCCCAGGACAGGACGCGAGGCGCATTCAAGCCCGCGTCCTGCATCAGTCCGGCCACCTTCACAAAGGGCTTGCAGTCTTCCTGGGCTGGTGGCGCATCCATGATGATGAAACTGCCGGCACCGTCTGCCCGGTCTACCCGCAGATAACGACGGAAGCTGGCGTCGGCGGAAGCCAGTCTCACGCTCTCAGCCCGCAGGCGGTGCTGCCCGGCCATGGCGGCCAGCCAGTGGTTAAAGGCGCTGGCACGCGCCGGATCGGCCCAGACGACAGGGGAAGAAATCATGATTGGCGGGCCTTCGTCAGGGCGGCGGCCAGGCGCTGCTTTGCGGCGCCAAGGGTGGAGTGGAGGGTCATGGATAATCGGCCTTGATTTTACAAACGGGTTTATCTCACATAAACGATGCGCCGCGCATCCCGCTCCCCCTTTATTCTTTCCCCGGTGGCTCATGCTGTCTCCCGTCTGGTGCTGTGCGCCACGCTGGGCTGGACGTACGCCGGGGGCGGGCATGCCCAGGTGCCGGCGCCTGTGGAGGGCTCCGAAGTCCCGCCGGGAGCCCGCCCGCCCGCTTCTGCGCCCGTTGCGGCGCAGCAGGAAAGCCCGGTCAAGCTGAAAAGCTCTCCCATGCTGACCGAGGAGGTACCGAAGGGGCCCGGTGATGAAGGGCCGACCTTTGTGTTCGGCGATCGGGTCTCGGGCCGCCCCAATCTGGAAACCGTGATCGATGGCAATGCGGAACTGCGCCGCGGCGCCACCAGCATGCGCGCCGACCGGATCGAGTATTACCAGCCCGAAGATCGCGTCAAAAGCCGCGGCAACGTGCGCATCAACAACGCCGGCAACAGATTTGAAGGCCCCGAGTTGGAAATCACGCTGGACCGGTTTGAGGGCTTTTTCACCCAGCCGCGCTACCGCTTTCTGAGCAATGGCGGCAATGGCCAGGCCGAGCGGGTTGACTTCATCGACGACAAGCACCTCACGGCGCACAAAGCCAGCTACACCACCTGCGAGCGCGACAACGAAGCCAGCTGGAAGCCCGCCTGGGAATTGCGCGCCCGAAGCTTTGAATTTGATTTTGACGAGGAAGTTGGCGTGGCCAACGGCGCGGTGCTGCGCTTCAAGGATGTGCCCATTCTGGGGTTTCCCAAATTCAGCTTTCCGCTGAGCGACAAGCGCAAGTCGGGCCTGCTGCCGCCGACCCTCAACGTGAGCTCGGTCAACGGTGTTGAGGTGCGGCAGCCCTATTATTTCGACATTGCCCCGAACCGCGATGCGACATTCTCGCCCGCCGTCATGACCAAGCGCGGCGTGGACCTGGCCGGCGAGTTCCGCTACCTGGAGCCGACCTACAAGGGCGAGCTGCGCGCCAATATCCTGCCCGGCGACAAGCTGCGCAACCGCGACCGCTGGTCCTACGGTTACCTGCACAGCGGCACCATCGACAGCGGCGTGTCGGCCATCGGCAATCTGGGGGTCAACCTCAATTTGAACCGGGTCAGTGACAACGACTACTGGCGCGATTTCCCCATCGCCACGACATCGACCACGCAGCGCCTGCTGCCCCAGGACGCCACCGTGACGTGGGGCCGCGGTTATTTTTCTACGGCCGTGCGCACCCTCAAGTGGCAGACACTGCAGGACCTGAGCGCGCCCATTGTTCCGCCTTACGACCGCCTGCCCCAGTTCACCGCCAATTACACCCGGGTGGACGCGCCGCTGCTGGGCCTGGGCAACGGCTTCGACTGGTCGGTCGAGGGCGACTACACCCGCTTTTCTGCCGACAGGCTGCTCACCCTGCAGCCCAACAGCAACCGCGCCTTCACTCGCGCCCAGGTCAGCCGCCCCTGGCTGTTGCCGGCCGGCTTCATCACCCCCAAGCTGCAGTTGCACGCCACCAGCTACCAGTTTGACGCACCGCTGGCCAATGGCGCGCGGTCGGCCTCGCGCACCGTTCCCACCTTCAGCCTCGACAGCGGCCTGCAGTTCGAGCGCCAAGCCGGCTTCCTGGGCCGCAGTTTTACCCAGACGCTGGAGCCGCGGGCTTTTTATGTGCGCACGCCCTACCGCAACCAGAGCCTGCTGCCCAACTACGACTCGGGCGCCAATGACTTCAACTTTGCGACGGTGTTCACCGAGAACGCCTTTGTCGGCAACGACCGCATTTCAGACGCCAACCTGCTCACCCTGGGCGTGACCTCCCGTTTGCTGGACCCCGCCACCGGCGCCGAGGCGGTCCGCGTGGGTGTCGCGCAGCGGCTGCGCTTTGCCGACCAGAAAGTGACCTTGCCGGGCGCCCTGCCGATCACGGACCGCATCAGCGATTTGCTGGTGGGTGCGTCGGTCAACTGGGTGCCGCAATGGTCTTTTGACAGCACCGTTCAGTACAACCCCAAGACCCAGAATTCCGAACGCAGCTCGATCGGGGTGCGCTACAACCCCGGCAACTACCGTGTGATCAGTGCCGCGTACCGGCGCCAGCGCAACATCAGCGAACAGATTGACGTGGGCTGGCAGTGGCCCATCAATGACCTGTGGGGCGACAAGGGGCGCGACCTGGGCGCTGGGCAGGGTCAGGGCGGGGGGCGTTACTATGCGGTTGGCCGCCTGAATTACAGCGTACCCGACAGGAAGCTGGTGGATGCGATCGTCGGCGTGGAGTACGACGGCTGCTGCTGGATTGGCCGGGTCGTGCTGCAGCGCACGCAAAACGGCACGGCAACGTCCGACACCCGGATCCTGTTCCAGCTTGAACTGGTCGGCTTTTCGCGCATTGGCGCGAACCCTCTGGAAACTCTCAAGTCCAACGTTCCACGCTACCAATACCTGCGTGAGAAAATCAACACCCCAAGCCGTTTTACCACCTATGACTAATCACCGTCTTTTCGCCGGGCTCGCCAGACGGCTCCCCGTCCGGCCCCTGGCTGCCGCGCTGGCGCTCCTGCTCACCCTGCCCCTGATCGGGGTGCAGGCCCAAAGCCTGCGGCCGTCCGGCGGCTTGCGGCTCCCCAGCCCCGCCGCCAGCGCGGGCGCTGCGGCCGCAAGCGCTGCGGGCCAGCGGCAGGCTGACTTCATCGTCGCTGTCGTGAATTCGGAACCCATCACCAACAGCGAGGTGCGTACCAAGCTGGCCCGCACCGAGCAGCAAATCATCCAGCAGGGTGCGACCCTGCCCCCCCGGAGAGAGCTGCTCCCGCAGGTGCTGGAGCGTTTGATCAGCGACAAGGCGCAACTGCAGCTGGCCCGATCGAGCGGCGTGCGCGTCGACGACAACGCCCTCGAAGCCGCCGTGCAGACGGTTGCCCGGCAAAACCAGATCAGCGTGGATGAGTTGCGCCGTCGCCTGAAGGCCGATGGCATCGCCTACAGCCAGTTCGAGTCCGACTTGCGCGACGAGCTGCTGGTCAGCCGCCTGCGCCAGCGCGAGGTCGAGTCCCGGGTGACCGTGACCGAGCAGGACATTGACCAGTTCCTGCGCGAACAGGAAGGTGCTTCCGAGCTATCCTCGCTGGCCCTCAACCTGGCCCAGATTCTGGTGGCCGTCCCGGAAAATGCCACGCCCGCGCAGGTCGCAGCCCTGCAGGCCAAGGCCCAGCAGGTGATGGATAAGGCGCGCGGGGGGGCTGACTTTGCCGCCCTGGCCAATGAGTTCTCCGACTCCCCCACCCGCGGCACTGGCGGGCTGATGGGCTTGCGCGAGGCAGACCGCTACCCGCCGCTTTTTGTGGAAAGCACCAAAAGCCTGAAGGTGGGCGGGCTCGCCGGCCCGATCCGCAGCGGTGCCGGTTTTCACGTCCTGAAAGTGATTGAAAAAAGGCAGGCCGGCATGCCCGGCTCTGTGATTCCGCAAACCCATGCCCGCCACATCCTGCTGCGGCTGTCCCCCAAGCAGGGCGAAGCCGCCGCCACCGAGAAGCTGGCCGCGTTCAGGAAGCGCATCCTGGCCGGCCAGGCCGATTTTGCCGCCCTGGCACGCGAAAACAGTGAAGATGGTTCCGCCAAGCAAGGCGGTGATCTGGGCTGGGCCAACCCCGGCATGTTTGTGCCCGAGTTCGAGAAGGTCATGAATGGCCTGGCGCCCAACCAGATTTCCGAGCCACTGGTGTCGCGCTTCGGTGTGCACCTGATCCAGGTGCTGGAGCGGCGCGAGGCGCAGATGTCCCCGCGCGACCAGCGCGAGATGGCGCGCAACGTCCTGCGCGGGAAAAAGCAGGACGAAGCCTATGCCCTGTGGGCGCAGGAAGTCCGCGGCCGTGCCTATGTGGAATACCGCGAATCGCCGCAGTGAATGTAGCCCCCACGCTTGTCACTGCGTGTACTGCGCTGCCCCCCGAGGGGGCCGCTGCGCCTGCGGCCCGGCAAAGCCGGTTCCGCGGCCCCTGCTGGGATGAAGAGCCCCCACGCTCGCTCACAGTGGGTAGCGGCCTGGCGGAAAATGGCTTGAGCCTGTCGGAGCGCGGCCCCAACTTTGGCGGGCGTAACTGATCGTGAAACATATCCCGCGCAAGCGCTTTGGCCAGCATTTCCTGACGGACCGGGGCATTATTGAAGGCATCGTCCAGGCGATTGCGCCCAAGGCGGGCCAGGCGGTGGTGGAGATTGGGCCCGGTCTTGCGGCGCTGACGCAGCCGCTGGTCGAGCGGCTGGGACATCTCACGGTGATTGAACTGGACCGTGATCTGGCGCAGCAGCTGCGCGCGCATCCGCAGCTGACGGTGGTGGAGTCGGATGTGCTGAAGGTGGACTTTCGCCAACTGGCAGAGCGCTTGCAACACGGCCCCGTGCGCAGCGCAGGGCTGCCCCAAGCCGAAACAGCTCCCAAGGGGCTGGAGCCTGCGGGCTCTTCATCCCAGCAGGGGCCGCGGGACTGGCTTCGCCAGACCGCAGGCGCAGCGGCCCCCTCGGGGGGCAGCGCAGTACACGCAGTGACCAGCGTGGGGGCTCATAAACTCCGCGTGGTCGGCAACCTGCCCTACAACATCTCCACGCCCATTTTGTTCCACCTGCTGGACGCCGTGGACGTGATTGAAGACCAGCACTTCATGCTGCAAAAGGAGGTGATTGACCGCATGGTGGCGGCGCCCTCCACGAGCGACTATGGCCGGCTCAGCGTGATGCTGCAGTGGCGCTACGCGATGGAAAACGTGCTGTTTGTGCCGCCGCAGAGCTTTGACCCGCCGCCGCGGGTGGACAGCGCGGTCGTGCGCATGGTGCCGCACGCCCATCCAGCGGCGCTGGACGTCAAACTGCTGAGCCAGCTCGTGCAGGTGGCTTTTAGCCAGCGCCGCAAGCTGCTGCGCCATACCCTGGGCCAGTGGCTGACGGCGCGGGGCTTCCCGGGAAGCTTTGACGTGCAGCGCCGGGCCGAGGAGGTGCCGGTGGCCGAGTATGTGGCGCTGGCGCAGCAGGTGGCTGCCGTGGCCGTGTAGTTGTAGTAGCCGTGCCATGGCCGTGCCGTGGCCATGTGGGCGCCTGCTGGCGCTTGCACCATGAAAAAAGGCCGTCGGATGACGGCCTTTTGTCTTTTCGCCTGACCGGGTGTCAGGCGGCAGCGAGCCAGTAGCCCGCGTTGAACGGACTGCTCATACGCAGCGCCAGCGGTGACACGTCTACCAGTTTGTCGGTAGGCATGGGTTCTTCACCGTCTGCAACTGCTTGCTGGGCCTCATTCGCCCGATCCCCTTGGCCAATGTCTGGGGAGCGGGCTACAGAAAAGAATAGAAACATCTGAACGGGATCTTTCGATCCGCCCAGTAGTCCGCGGCATCCCTGAAGATGTCGAGCAATTGCTCCCGCGCTTCCTTGTCAAACTTGGCGTTGGCCGGAATCTGCTCGAGCACGACGATGAAGCCGGGCTGCGGGCCTGATTTGTGGACCAGGTCCGTCATGCAGTCGTATAGCGCATCGAAATTCTTGCCGAAATGTGCCGGGAAGGTGTATTGCGCCGCGATCATGTCCAGAATGTCCTGTTTGCTCTGGGCATTGCCCAGGTTGGCATACAGGAAGTGCTGATTCAGCTGTGTGGCCGCATCCTGCAGGTCCTGTACGCGGAATGCGCGTATGGACTGCACGATATTGGGCCGCACGCCACGCAAGGGCGTTTCGTTGTCCCGACGAAGTGGTGTATCCATCTCCGCTTCTCTTTCTCTTAAGTCAAAAACTCGAATTAACAACCACAGTCCAATTTATCGGACTTCAAGGAGTAATCTTGCGAAAACTCGCATAGTGGTTATCGGTGTAATAACAGGCATCAGGTGCGGTGGGTTTCAAGCCGCCACAAATAATGCGCCGGGCTCCCCGGCTCTGCTCACCGGGTGTCCGGACGGTGTACTCACGGTAGTAGCCGCGATTGTTGGCGGGAAGAATCCGTTCCCGATTGCCAAACACCGTGCCGTCCTTGTCGTACCTGAACGGCCCACCCTGGTAAATCAGCCTCATCATGTCGCGCCCTTGAGGGGGCAGCTGGGTTGCCGGAATCGTTGCCACCGGGCCCGGATCAACCAGGCTTCTGGCTTGCGCCACATCGGGGCTTAACCCTGCCAGGCTCGTCGACAGGACCCACAACCCGGCGGCTACCGCCGCCCGCCAGCAACCCCACTCACCGCGCCCAGTCTTGCGCAACATGAAAAATGCCTTTCTTGAATTCAGGTATTAACCCCCAAATTTTTTTCGGGTTAACCCTTAAATTTCAAGAGGCGTAGTTTGCCGCATATGGGCAGAAAACGCAAGTGGCTGCTGAAAATTTAGGCACCAACTGCGGGGGATAAGCCGCTGGTAAGTTGGTGCTAGCTATCTAAATTTTCGTTATCTGGCTGCGTTTGCGTCCGCTACGGTGAGGGCTGTCATATTGACAATGCGGCGCACCGTGGCGGTCGGAGTCAGGATGTGCATGGGCTTGTTGGCGCCCAGCAACACGGGGCCGATGGTAATGTTGCCACCGGCGGCGGTCTTGAGCAGGTTGTAGGCAATATTGGCCGCATCGATGTTGGGCAGCACCAGCAAATTGGCTTCACCTGTCAGCGTGCAGTTGGGCATGATGACGCCGCGGGTACCGGCGTCCAGCGCCATGTCGCCATGCATTTCGCCATCGACTTCCAGCCAGGGCGCTTTGTCGCGCAACAGTTCCAGCGTGCGGCGCATCTTCAGGGCGCTGGGCTGGTTGGACGAGCCAAAGTTGGAGTGCGACAGCAAGGCGGCTTTGGGTTTGATGCCAAAGCGCAGCATTTCCTCGGCCGCCATGGTGGTGATTTCGGCCAGCTGCTCCGCCGTCGGGTCGTAGTTCACATGGGTATCGAGCAGAAACACCTGACGTCCGGGCAGCAGCAGACCATTCATGCAGGCGTAGGTGCACACGCCGTCACGCTTGCCAATCACCTGGTCCAGGTAGTCCAGGTGGTGGGCGGTGGTGCCCCAGGTGCCGCAAATCAGCCCGTCCACATCGCCCTTGTGCAGCAGCATGCCGGCGATCAGCGTGAGGCGGCGGCGCATTTCGATCTTGGCCATCTGCACGGTCACGCCGCGGCGCTCCGTCATGCGGTGGTAGGTCTGCCAGAAGTCGCGGTAGCGGTGATCCTGCTCGACATTCACCACGTCGTAGTCGAGGTCCTGCTTCAGGCGCAGGCCAAATTTTTCAATGCGCTGGGCAATGATCGCGGGCCGGCCGATCAGGGTCGGGCGCGCCAGGTTTTCGTCCACCACGATCTGGCAGGCGCGCAGCACGCGTTCTTCCTCGCCCTCGGCATAGGCCACGCGCTTGCGGGCCGCCGTCTTGGCCGAGGCAAAGATCGGTTTCATCACGGTGCCGGAGGCATAGACAAAGCTTTGCAGCTTCTCGCGGTAGGCGTCCAGGTCCTGGATGGGGCGCAGGGCCACGCCGCTGTCGGCGGCCGCCTTGGCCACGGCAGGCGCAATCTTCATCATGAGGCGCGGATCGAAGGGCTTGGGAATCAGGTATTCCGGGCCGAAGGTGAGCTTTTCGCCCACGTAAGCAGCCGCCACCACCTCGCTCTGCTCGGCCTGCGCCAGCTCGGCAATCGCGTGCACCGCGGCAATTTCCATCTCGATGGTGATGGTCGATGCGCCGGCGTCCAGGGCTCCCCGGAAAATATAGGGGAAGCACAGCACGTTGTTGACCTGGTTCGGGTAGTCAGTCCGACCTGTTGCCATGATGGCGTCATCACGCACTGATTTGACGTCTTCTGGTGATATCTCCGGATTTGGGTTGGCGAGGGCCAAAATGATGGGCTTGGCCGCCATCTTCTTGACCATCTCCTTCTTGAGCACGCCGCCGGCCGAAAGGCCCAAAAAGATGTCTGCGTCCTCGATGATTTCGCCCAGGGTGCGGGCCGACGTTTTTTGCGCAAACTGGATCTTGTCTTCGTCCATCAGCTCGGTGCGGCCTTCATAGACCACGCCGGCCAGGTCGGTCACATAGATATTCTCGCGTGGAATGCCGAGTTTGATCAGCAGCCCGAGGCAGGCCAGCGCCGCCGCGCCCGCGCCCGAGGTCACCAGCTTGACCTGTTTCAGGTCCTTGCCCACGACCTTGAGCGCATTCAGCACCGCTGCGCCCACCGTGATGGCAGTGCCATGCTGGTCGTCGTGGAACACGGGAATCTTCATCCGCTTGCGCAGCTCACGTTCCACATAAAAGCAGTCAGGCGCCTTGATGTCTTCCAGGTTGATGGCGCCAAAAGTCGGCTCCAGCGCGGCGATGATGTCGACCAGTTTGGCCGGGTCCTTTTCGTCGATTTCGATGTCGAACACATC
Organism: Polaromonas sp. P4_F4; assembly: GCF_056401355.1. NCBI lineage: Bacteria > Pseudomonadati > Pseudomonadota > Betaproteobacteria > Burkholderiales > Comamonadaceae > Polaromonas > Polaromonas sp. P4_F4. Next base: position 42,037 of record NZ_JBFUJO010000002.1, read on the forward strand.
GACACCGGCAAACTTCTTGAATAAAACCGCCTTGCCTTCCATCACCGGCTTGGACGCCAGCGGGCCGATGTCGCCCAGGCCCAGCACGGCGGTGCCGTTGGTCACCACGGCCACCAGATTGCCGCGGCTGGTGTATTTGAAGGCCGCGTTCGGGTCCTTGACGATTTCCTCGCAGGGCGCCGCCACGCCGGGCGAATAGGCCAGCGCCAGGTCGCGCTGGTTGGTCAGCTGCTTGGTGGCCGCGATGGCCAGCTTGCCGGGGGTCGGAAACTCGTGGTATTCGAGCGCGGCGCGGCGCAGTTCTGCGCGTCTTTCGTCACGGTTGTCGGGCGTCGCGGCGGGTGGTGTCGGCATCTAGGGGTCTCCAGCAGAAACGGTCGGTATGACCGTCAATTTCTTGTAAGGTCTGCGATTGTAGGCCGTTGCGTGGGAAAACCCCAGTCAGTGAATCTACGCAAATCAGGTGTTGCGCTTTTGACTTTTTACCAAGGAACCGGCCGGTCACGGCCTCCCCGGTCAATAGCGAGCCAGGGAAACGTCGCCGGGTTTGGGGGCGATGGCGGGCCGGCCGACAACGGCCTCCCGCGTCCAGGACGTGTTCAGGCCCTAGAGTGCAACTCGCTTGGACTGCACCATGCGCTGGGCGGTCTGCGTGCCCGCCAGTACAAAGCCGCGTTGCAGGCCCGCTTCGTCAACCCATTGCCACAGGCCTGCTTCCGGCATGTGCCATTGGCCGTCTGTGCCGGGCTGCGGCGGCGCCACCACCAGCGGCAGTGCGGGGGTTTTCACGGAAACCGGCATCAGCGGGAAAACCACTTCTGCCGGCGTGCCCGCCAGGTTGGCCGCCAGCGCCTTGGCCGCAGCCATGATGGGCATCACGTAAGGCAGCGCGCAGCCATGCACCGACAGTTTTGAGGCCGCGCTGGCGTACTGGGCGCTGTCGCCCAGCGCGTACACGCCCTCGGCGCTGGTTTGCAGGCGGGTATTGACCACAATGGCGCGGTCTACTGTCAGGCCTGCCGCCCGGGCCAGGGCCGTGTCGGCTCTCAGGCCGATTGCGCTCAATACGCAGCCGGCGTCAATGACTTCCCCGCTGGCCAGCGAAACCGCCAGCGAATCGGCGCCTGCCGGCTGTGACGCGGCTGGATCCACCGCGCGCACCGTGGTGCCGAAATAAAAGCGGACGCCCAAGGCTTCCAGCGCCTGCTGCAGGGCCGCGCTGGCCGCTTCCGGCAGCAAGGCCGCCAGCGGGTGGGTGCCGGGATCGACCACGCTGACGCGGTAGCCGGCCTGGGCCAGGTCATTGGCAAACTCGCAGCCAATCAGCCCGGCACCCATGACCAGCACATGTCGGCCGCGGTTGCCTACGGAATCGCCCGCCGGCTGCAGTTCCGCGTGAAAACGGGCAAAGTCTTCGAGCGAATTGACGCTGATCACGCGGTCCGCGGCCCGGCCCTCGAGCGGTACGCGAATCGGCTGCGCGCCGGTGGCCAGCACCAGGTCGCGGTAAGCCACCGTCCCGGCAGACGTGCTGACGGTTTTGGCGGCCACATCAAGCGCCTCCACCCGTGTGTGGGGCATCAGCGTCACATTCAGCGATTCGGCCATTTTGGCGGCGGGCGTGCTGATGAGCTGCGCCGGCAGCCGGCCCTGCGCGAAGGCGTTTGATAAGGACGGCTTGGCGTAGAAGTCGCCGCTGTCCGCGGTGATCATCACCACGGGCGTGCTGCTGTCCAGCTTGCGGAACTCGCGCACCGTGGTCCAACCGGCCAGCCCGGCGCCAATGACCAGCACGGGCCGGCTCATGCCGCAGCTCCTGCCGTCAATGAAGTTGCTGGCATGGAGCTCAGCGCCCTGCGCTGTCCGCCCCAGCGTTCCCAGGCTTTCTCATGGAAGAAAAAGGCAAAGGCCTGAACTGTGGGCTCCAGCAGGCTCAGCGTCATGGCCAGCAAAAAATTGCCCGTGACAGCATAGGCCACCAAGGCGGCGACGGTGACGTGCAGCACGTAATAGCTGGCAGTCTTCTTCAGGGTAGGCAAGTTGGCGCGGGCAAGTTTGGCCATCACGGACTCCACAAATTCGGTAAAACAAGGGCCGGCCGCGCCGCAATGACGGGCCGGCAGCGGCAGGGCTGCGGGTTTCTTAAATTTCGACCACTTCAAAATCGGCCTTGGCAACGCCGCAGTCCGGGCATGCCCAGCTTGCAGGCACATCGGCCCAGCGCGTGCCGGCTGCGATGCCGTCTTCAGGACGGCCAGCCGCCTCATCGTACACAAAGCCGCAAACGATGCAGAGATAGGTTTTCATCGGGTTTCTTTCAGTTTCCAAAGTTAATTGTGCCGCTGACCCCTTTTGCCTTTTGTACAGGGGTCGCCGGCTCTCAAAAATCAAGGGCGCCCGGAAGGACGCCCGGCTGCTTGTGGTGCAGAACTGTTCATTGTCAGTCGCCTCTGCCGCTCGCGTCTTACAGCCCCTGCAGGGTCAGCCCTGCGGGCCCGCCGGTTCAGGCCGCCGCGGCGCCTTCTTTGACGATATTCAGCCGCGCCTGGTAGTGGTTGGCATGGCGCTCTTCCACCCGGGCCAGGGCGGCAAAACGCTTCTGGGCCTTTTCCAGGGTGGCCTTGAACTGGGCCGCGTGGACCTTGGACTCCTCGATCTGCTCGTCCATTTCAGCCACGGCCGCCGCGTTGCCTTCGGCTTCAGCGGTGGCGCGGAAGCCGGGGTACATCTCGGTGTACTCGTAGGTTTCGCCGTCGATGGCGATCTGTAGCGCCCGGGCGGGCGTCATGGTCGCCTTGGGATAGAGCAGGTCCAGGTGGCCGAAGGCGTGCATCACTTCCTGGTCGGCGGTTTCTTCAAAGGTGCGCGCTGTGGCTTCGTCACCGGCCTCGCGGGCCAGCTTGGCGAAATAGCGGTACTTGATGTGCGCCATGGATTCGCCGGCAAAGGCGGCTTCCAGGTTGGCCATGGTCTTGATTTCGGGGCGTTGCGTTGTGCTCATCGTGAACTCCTGCGTGTTGATAGCTATAAATTATCGAGACAGGAGAAATGATATATGCAGACTATAGCATGGGCCAATTGGTTTTGCCTAAACGATTGATAGAAGCGATGACGGTCAGCGGGGGGTGAGCCGGCGCGGTCAGTGGTGCGTGGGTAGCCAACGCGGCCGCGCCCATCGGCGCTTGCTCACGCGGTGCGCTGCGTCATCGCCTGCCGGCGCTTTTCCAGCACCTCGAACACCGCCATGCCGGCGAGCATCGCGGCGACAAACACCAGCGCTTTGGACTCGCCCATGCCGAGGGCCACCAGGCCGGGACCCGGGCAGAACCCGGCAATGCCCCAGCCCATGCCGAACAGCGCACTGCCCATCACCAGCCGGCGGTCTATACGGCTGGCGGTGGGCAGTTTCATATCGGCGCCCAGAAGCGAGCGAGTCCGGTTTTTCGCCAGCAGGAAGGCGGCAGAGCCCACCGCGATGGCCCCCGCCATGACCAGTGCCAGCGAGGGGTCCCACCGGCCCGCCAGGTCCAGGAAACCAAGTACTTTGGCCGGATTGGCCATGCCGGACACCATGAGCCCCAGGCCGAACACCAAGCCGGTGAGTAGCGATGTCAGGACAAACATGCATCTGCTCCTTGACTACTTGGCGGTTAACGACTGAAGAGGTGGCGCAGCACGAACACCGTCACGAAACCTGTGCCCATGAAGGTGGCCGTCGCTGCCAGCGACCGCAGCGAGAACCTGGAGAGGCCGCAGACGCCGTGGCCGCTGGTGCAGCCCGAGCCGTAGCGGGTGCCTATGCCCACGAGCAGGCCCGCCGCGACCAGGGCGCCGTAGCCGGCGTTAATCTGCACGGCAGGCAGTGCGGAGAATGCCGCGTACACCAGCGGCGCGCCCACCAGTCCCGCGATGAAGGCGGCACGCCAGCCCACATCGCCCCGCGCGGGCTTCAACAGGCCGCCCAGAACACCGCTGATGCCCGCGATGCGTCCATTGAGCAGCACGAACAGGGCGGCGGCCAGGCCGATCAGCATGCCGCCCAGCAGGGCGGACCAGGGGGAGAAGGCATTCCAGTCGATGGACATCAGGTTGCTCCTTCGGGGCTTTCGGGGTCGTGGGCGTCTTGGGGTTTTTTGGGGTTCTCGGGGCAGTAGAGGCGGTACAACACCGCCAGGATTTCAAGCAGGGCCGGATCGGCTACGCTGTAGTAAATGTTCTTGCCCTGCCGGCGTGTGTTGACGACGCCTTCATTGCGCAACACGCCGAGTTGTTGCGACAGCGTGGGCTGGCGGATGCCCAGCCCGCCCTCCAGCTCGCTGACGCAGCGTTCGCCCTGCGACAACTGGCATAGCAGCAGCAGCCGGTCCTCATTGGCCAGCAGTTTCAGCACGCCGACCGCCTGCGCGGCCGCGCCGCGCAGCAACTCGGGATTGATGACGGGATGGGTGTGTTGCATGGGGCTATGTGGGTGCTGTCTGCGGGTCTGTCGGGCTGCTTGACAATATTATACTAAGATATATATTATTAGTAAGTAGATTATAGTTAGCCCACGGAGTCAGCCATGAGTGCCCGCACCACGGTCCAAGCTTTTTTTGACAGCCCCACCGGGACGGTCACCTACGTGGTGGCCGACACCAGCACCCGGCACGCGGCCATCATCGACCCGGTGCTGGACTACGACTTCAAGGCCGGACGCACCAGTACGACCTCGGCAGACCGGGTGCTGGCCCATGTGGCGGAGCACCGGCTGTACATCGATTGGATTCTGGAGACCCACGCCCATGCCGACCACCTGTCGGCAGCCCGCTACTTGAAGGACCATGTGGGTGGGCGCATTGCTATCGGCGAGAACATCCGGGTGGTCCAGTCCACCTTCAAGACGGTCTTTAACCTGGAGCGCGCCTTCCTGCCCGACGGCAGCCAGTTCGACCATTTGTTCAAGGACGGCGAGACTTTCAGCATCGGGGGTGTCGAGGCCACCGCGCTGCTGGCTCCCGGCCACACCCCCGCGGACATGGCGTACCGGGTGGAGGACGCGGTGTTTGTGGGTGACACGCTGTTCATGCCCGACGTGGGCACGGCGCGGGCCGACTTCCCCGGTGGCGACGTCCGTGCGCTGTATCGCTCCATCCGCACCCTGCTGGCCTTGCCGGCCAAGACCAGGATGTATGTGTGCCACGACTATCCCCCCGCGTCGCGGGCGCCGCAATGGCAGACCACCGTGGGCGAACAGCGCGCCCATAACATTCATGTGCACGACGGCGTCTCCGAAGAGGCCTTCGTCGCCATGCGGACCGCCCGCGACGCCACGCTGGACATGCCCACCCTTATTCTTCCGTCCATCCAGGTCAACGTCCGCGCCGGCAACATGCCGCCGCCCGAGGACAACGGCATCCGGTATCTGAAAATTCCCGTCAACACGCTGGGCGCGCAAACTGGATAAAGTGCTTCATAAGGGAAAGCAAAGGAAAGGGTTTTGGCAACGCGCTGGGGTCGCAAACAGGCGTTGCCCGGCGATCAGGGCCTCACCGGATTACTTTGGCGTCTTTGTGAAAGAGCAGGAATGAACACCCGGCACCATTGGGAACAGGTCTATCAACACAAGGCAGCAGACGCGGTCAGCTGGTTTCGCCCGCATCTGGAGCGATCCCTGTCGCTGATCGAAAAAGCGGCCCCCGGCCGTGCCATGTCCGTCATTGACGTCGGCGGCGGCGAGTCGACGCTGGTCGATGATCTGCTGGCGGCGGGCTACCGCGACGTCAGCGTGCTCGATATTTCGCAGGCGGCCATTGATGCCACCCGGCAACGGCTCGGCCCCGCCGGCCAGGCGGTGACGTGGTGGGTCGGTGACGTCACCCAGGTGGCCCTCCCCGCAGCACGCTACGACGTGTGGCACGACAGGGCGGTTTTCCACTTCCTGACCGACGCCGGGCAACGCGATGCCTATGTGCGGCAGGTCATGCGGGCCGTCAAGCCGGGCGGCCATGTCATCGTCGCCACCTTTGGGCCGGAGGGGCCGGCCCAGTGCAGCGGTCTTGACGTGGTCCGCTATGACGCGCAGGGGCTGCACGGGGAATTTGGCGCAGCTTTCCAGCTCGTCGAAAGCGCCACTGAAGTCCATGAAACCCCATCCGGGACAACGCAGCAGTTCATCTATTGCTACTGCGTCAAGGCGCCTGGGTGATGCAGGACCGCCGCCTGCATCCACTCGCAACCCACAGCAACGCAGTCGCCGTCAGGCCGCCGGCCCCGCACGCACCGGGTAGCCCGCCTCGCGCCAGCTTTTCATGCCGCCGTCAAGCGCAACCACGCGCTGAAAGCCCATGGTGCGCAGCGTGGCCGCGGCCAGCGTCGAGACACGGCCGAACTCGCAGCAGGTGACGATGCGGGTCGTCGGGTCCGGCAGCTCGCTGTCGACGCGCAGCTCCAGTTGGCCGCGCGGCAGCAGCCGCGCGCCGGGAATGTGCCCGGCCTCGTAGGCGTCGCGCTCGCGCACATCGAGGACGATCAGATCGGCCGACGGCGCCTCGACACGGTTTCGCAATTCGGCCATGGACATGAAGGGCACGCAAGCGGCGGCCTCGGCCAGCATCTGCGCCACGGTCTTGCCACCGCTCATGTTGGTGCGCAGGGCTTCCGTGAGGTGGATGGGCATGGACAGGTCGAGACTCTTCATCATCTCCACGAACGCCGCCCGGTCCGTTCGCTGCAGGCGCGGATTGGTAGCGATTTCATCGCCGATGGTCGAGTGGCTGCGGCCCTTGTAGTCGTGGGCCGGGTACACCAGCAGCGCCGGGTCGAGCTTCAGGAGCCGCCCGAACAGGCTGTCGTACAGCGCTTCGGGATCGCCGGTAGGAAGGTCGGTGCGCCCGGTGCCACCGATGAGCAGCGTGTCGCCGGTGAAGACCCGGTCGCCCGAGACCAGGCACATCGAGTCCACGGTGTGCCCGGGCGTGTACAGCACCTGCAGCCGCAACTTGCCGAGCACGATCATCTCGCCGTCATCGACGCGCAGGTCCACGCCGGGCGCCGGGCTGGCCCGGTGCATGACGGTCATCGCGCCGAGGCGGTCGGCCAGCTGGCGCGCGGCCGAGAAGTGATCGGCATGCGTGTGCGTATCGATCACGAAGTGGATGCGCAGCGCGTCGCGCGACGCCAGCGCCAGGTAACGGTCGACCTGGCTGACCTCGGGATCGATCAGCGCTCCGGCGCAGGTGTCAGCACAACCCAGCAGGTAGGACTGGCAGCCTCCGACGGCGACCTGCTCGAAGATCATGACGGTTGCTTGACGATGCGCAGGTAGGGTTTGGGCGCCTTCCAGCCCTGCGGGAACAACGCCTTCGCATCGTCGTCGGACACCGAGCCGGCGATGATCACGTCGTCGCCCTGCTTCCAGTTCACCGGCGTGGCCACCTTGTGTTTGGCCGTCATCTGCATCGAGTCGAGCACGCGCAGGATCTCGTCGAAGTTGCGGCCGGTGGTCATCGGGTAGGTCATCATCAGCTTGATCTTCTTGTCGGGGCCAATGACAAAAACCGAGCGGACGGTGGCGTTCGTGGCCGCGGTGCGGCCCTCGGCGGTGCCGGGCTCGTCCGCCGGCAGCATGTTGTAGAGCTTGGCGACCGCCAGGTCGGTGTCGCCGATCATCGGGTATTTCGGCCGATGGCCCTGGGTCTCTTCGATGTCGCTGGCCCAGCGCGTGTGGTTGTCCACCGGATCCACCGACAGGCCAATCAGCTTGCAGTTGCGGCGCGTGAACTCGGGCTCAATCTTCGCCATGTAACCGAGTTCCGTCGTGCAGACGGGCGTGAAGTCCTTCGGGTGCGAGAACAGGATCGCCCATCCGTCCCCTATCCATTCGTGAAAGCGGATCTTGCCCTGAGTGGTCTCGGCCGTGAAGTCGGGGGCGGTGTCGTTGATGCGCAAAGACATGACTACTCCTTCAGCGCCTGTTGGTCGGCGGCGACTCGCCCGGCGCTCTGGCGCAGAGCCACCTTGAAATGCTTTGGAAGAACTTGAAATAGTAGCAGCTAGCCCGCCGCAGGTCGAGCGCGCGATGACGGCTGGACGGCCACGGAGAAAACGGCCAGTCCTTTCATCCGCGCCAGGGCCGCGGCCGCTTGCTGCACTGCGAGCCGCCCTTCCTGTTGCCGGACCAGATCCAGTAGAGCCGAGCCCGAATGCCGGCCCCGGTGGGGGTGCCAGACATCGATCGGCGTTCCGCATGGCTTCCGTGCTGATCCGAAAACCCGTATCGATAGATCACGAAATACGATTGGATGAGGATCGCTAGCCTTCGTATGCTTCGTCACCACGTCAAACACAGTGGCACTGGAGACAAGCATGGCAGTTGAAAAGGCCCGTATCGGGTTCATAGGCCTGGGCATCATGGGCACGGCGATGACCCTGCGCCTGCTCGAACAGGGCTGGCCGGTCACGGTCTGGAACCTCGAGCCCGAGCGGGTGCCGCCCCTGGTGGCGGCCGGCGCCGTGAGCGCGCCTTCACCGGCGGCCGTCACCGAGGCCAGCGACATCGTGATCCTGTGCGTGCTGCATACCGAGGCGGTGCGCAGCTGTGTTTTCGGGGCGCAGGGCATTGCCCAGACGGCGGCGGCCGGCAAGACCCTGATCGACCATTCCACCATCGACCCCGCGGCAACGCGCACCATGGCGCGGCAACTGCAGGGCGAGACCGGCATGCGCTGGGTCGATGCTCCCGTGAGCGGTGGCCCGCTGCAATCGCGTGCCGGCACGCTGACGGTGATGGCCGGCGGCGAAGCCAGCGACATCGAGTCCATCCGCGCCGTGATGGCCGACCTCGCCGCCAACTTCACCCACATCGGCCCGAGCGGCGCGGGCCAGACCGCCAAGATGATCAACCAGCTGATTGTCGGCAGCGGTTATGTGGTGCTGGCCGAGGCCCTGACCCTGGCTGAAGCGGCCGGCATCAATGCGCAGGTGCTGCCGCAGTGCCTGGCCGGCGGCCATGCCGACAGCAGCCTCCTGAAGCAGCTCTACCCGCAGATGCAGGCGCGCGCGTTTGAGCCGCCGCGCAGTTATGCCCGGCAACTGCTGAAGGACCTGAAGGCCGTGAAGGAGTACGCGCACGCGCTCCAGCTCAGCCTGCCCATGCTCGAGGCCGCTACACGGCGCTACACCGACTATGTCGAGCAGGGCAACGGCATGAAGGACACGGCCTCCATCGTCAACTCGTACCGGCCCGCGGCCTGAACCTGCCGGCGACAACATGACTTACAAATTCGACTTCTCCGCCGTGCTGGCCCAGTGGCCGCTGTTTCTGCACGGCGCCTGGCTGACGATCCAGCTCGCGGTGATCGCCACGCTGCTGGGTTTCCTGATCGGCACGCTGTGTGCCTTCGGCCGCGGCAGCCGCAACGGCTGGATCGCGCAGGCCTGCAGCCTCTACGTGGAGACCATCCGCAACACCCCCCTGCTGGTGCAGATCTTCATCGTCTACTTCGGGCTGTCCAGCCTGGGCTTCAAGGTGCCGGCCTACGTGGCGGCGATTGCGGCGCTGGTCATCAACATCGGCGCCTACACCACCGAGATCATGCGCGCCGGCATCGACTCCATCCACAAGGGGCAGCTCGAGGCCGCCGAGTGCCTGGCGCTGTCGAAGCTGCAGGTCTACTGGCATGTGGTCCTGCGTCCCGCCATGGAGCGCGTCTACCCGGCGCTGACCAGCCAGTTCGTGCTGCTGATGCTGGCCTCGTCCATCACTTCGCAAATCTCCGCGGAGGAACTGACGGCGATTGCCAACCGCGTCCAGTCCGACACCTACCGCTCCTTCGAGACCTACATCGTGGTGGCCGTGTTCTACCTGATGCTGTCGCTGCTGATGCGCCTCGGTTTCTGGGCCATCGGCCAGGCCGTTTTCACGCGCCGCCGCCGGCTCGGCACCCCCCTGTAAACGCGGGATCAGGCCATGAACAACGAATTCAACCTCAACCATCTCTACTTCCTGGCGCAGGGCGCGGGCTGGACCGTCATCCTGTCGCTGATGGCCTTCGCCGGCGGTGGCCTGCTGGGCTTTGGCGTCGCGCTGGCACGCATTTCGCGCAGCCGCACGCTGCGCTGGCTGGCGCTCGGGTATGTGCAGCTGGTGCAGGGCACGCCGCTGCTGATCCTGATGTTCCTGTCGTATTTCGGCCTGAGCATCATGGGCCTGAGCCTGCCCGCGATCGTGGCCGCCGGGCTGTCGATGACCATCTACGTCAGCGCCTATATCGGCGAGATCTGGCGCGGCTGCATCGAGGCGGTTCCCAAAACCCAGTGGGAAGCCGCCGAATGCCTGGCGTTGACCCGCACCCAGCGGCTGTTCATGGTGATCCTGCCGCAGGCGCTGCGCATCGCCACGCCACCCACCGTGGGCTTCATGGTGCAGATCGTCAAAAACACCTCGCTCGCCTCCGTCGTCGGCTTCGTCGAGCTGGCGCGCGCCGGCCAGATCATCAACAACTCGTTGTTCGAGCCCTTCGTGGTCTACATGCTGGTCGCCGGCTTGTACTTTTTGCTGTGTTTCCCGCTGTCCTGGTGGGCCCGGAAACTCGAAAACAGATTGCTCGCTGGCCGCAAGCCCGAGCCGGAACTGAAGAAAGGAATCGGCAATGTCCAATATTGTGAATCTTGAAAACGTGCACAAGAGCTTCGGCAGCCTGAACGTGCTCAAGGGGGTGTCGTTCCAGGTGAAAAAAGGCCAGGTGGTGGCCATCATTGGCCGCAGCGGCTCGGGCAAGAGCACGGCGCTGCGCTGCATCAACCGGCTGGAAGCCATCGACAGCGGCCTGATCGAAGTTTGCGGCCACCGGGTGAGCGACCCGGCCATCGACCTGCGCGGCCTGCGCCGCGACGTCGGCATCGTGTTCCAGAGCTACAACCTGTTTCCGCATCTCACGGTGGAGGAGAACATCACGCTGGCGCCGCGCGCCGCCAAGGGCAAGAGCCGGGCCGAGGCGCTGGAACTCGCCCGGACGGTGCTGCGCCAGGTCGGCCTGGCGGACAAGGCGCAGGCCTACCCCGAGCAGCTGTCGGGCGGCCAGCAACAGCGCGTGGCGATCGCCCGCTCGCTGGCGATGGAGCCGCAGGTCATGCTGTTCGACGAGGTCACCTCGGCGCTCGACCCGCAGCTGACCGGCGAAGTGCTCAAGGTCATCGAGGAGCTGGCCGCCGGCGGCATGACCATGGTGCTGGTGACCCATGAAATGGCGTTCGCCCGCAAGGTGGCCGACGTCGTGATCTTCATGCATGAAGGCCGGATCTGGGAAACCGGAACCGGCGACATGCTGCTCAACCCGCAGACCGCCGAACTGCAGCAATTTGTCGACAACGGCTTGTAACCCCAAAGGAAACCTCACCATGAAACTGATCTCCATCCTCTCCCGCAGCACTGTCGTGGCCGCCCTGGCGCTGGCCGGCCTGGCCGCCCAGGCCGACACGCTGGACAGCATCCGCGCGGCCAAGAAGATCCGCATCTCGGTCGACCTCGCGGTACCGCCCTCGGGCATGACCGACGGCAACATGAAACCCACCGGCTCCGACTATGACGTGGCGGTGCTGCTGGCCAAGGACCTCGGCGTCGCCCTGGAAGTGGTGCCCACCGTCGGCGCTACGCGCATTCCCAACCTGCAGACCGGCAAGGCCGACATCATCGTCTCCACCCTGGCCTGGACGGCCGATCGCGCCAAGGTGATCGACTACTCGGTGCCCTATGCCCCGCAGATCTCGCTGGTGGGCGGCATCAAGGGCATCCAGGTCAAGAGCATGGCGGACCTCGCCGGCAAGAGCGTGGCGGTGAACCGCAGCACCACGCAGGACAGCGACATCACGCAGAACGCCAAGGGCGCCACCGTGGTGCGGTATGACGACGATGCCGGCGTGATAACTGCCGTCGTCACCGGCCAGGCCGACCTGGTGGGCACCTCGAACGCGCTGTTCCAGACGATGATGCAGAAGGCGCCGAACCGGCAGCTGGAGCCCAAGTTCATCCTGCGTACCAACGACCTCGGAATCGGCGTGCGCAAGGACGACACACGCATGCTGGCCTGGGTGAACGACTGGGTGCGGGCCAACCACAAGAACGGCAAGCTGGGCGAGATCTTCAAGAAGTACCACGGCGCGGAGATCCCGGCCGAGGCGCTCGAGAAGTGGCTGAAGTAAGGCTTGCCTGATGGCCGCGTTGCGCCTGTTGCAGTTCCTGCGCGCCGACGGCGAGCGCGCCGTCGGCCTGGTCGAAGCGCCCGATACCGTGCGGGTGCTGGCCGGCTGCGACAGCACGTATGCGCTGGTCCAGCAGGCGCTGGCAGAAAAGACGCTGCTGGCGCGGCTGGCCAAAAAGCGGGTTTCGGGCGAGCGGGTCGATTACGACGGGCTGGTGGAGCGGCAGGCCGTGCTGGTGCCGTTCGACCACCCGGACCCGGCCCACATGCTGGTCAGCAGCTCGGGCCTGACACACCTGGGCAGCGAACGCACACGCGACCACCTGCGGCGCGCGCTGCACGCCGGCCAGACCTCGCTCAGCGATTCATTGCGTCTGTTCAAGCTGGGCCTGGAAGGCGGGCGTCCCGATGGCAATGGCCCGCCGGGCGTCGCCCCCGAATGGCACTTCAAGGGCAGTGGCCATTCGGTGGTCCATCCCTACCAGGATTTTCCGGTTGCGGCCTTCGCCGAAGACGCGAGCGAAGAGCCCGAACTGGCCGGCCTGTACCTGATCGGTGCCGACCGCACGCCGCGCCGCGTCGGTTTTGCCCTCGCCAACGAGCTGTCCGACCATGTCACCGAGCGCAGCAACAGCGGCTTGGTGTCGCACGCCAAGCTGGGCGGCAGCTCTTTCGGCCCGGAGCTGTTGCTCAACGAACTGCCGCCGAGCATCACCGGCCTGTCGCGCATTGTGCGCAAGGGTCGCTCGCGTTGGGAAAAACCCTTTTTCACCGGGGAGGACAACATGTCGCACTCCATCGGCAACATCGAGTTCCACCATTTCAAGTACGACCAGTTCCTGGTGCCGGGCGACGTACACGTGCACTACTTCGGCACCGCCACGCTGTCGTTCGCCGAAGGCATCAAGGTCGACAGTGCCTGCCGCTTCGAAATCTCCGCACCACCGTTCGGCCGGGCGCTGGTCAACGGCATCCGGCGCGTCGAGAACGCTTTTCGCTACGGCAGCATGAAAGCTGCCTGACCTTCAGGACCTGCCATGACCGAACCGCTGGGGTTTCCCATCATCGATGCCCACCACCATTTCTGGGACCCCGTCCTGAACTACTACCCGTGGTTGTGCGACAGCGACCGTCCGCCGCATCGCTATGGCGATCATCAGTCGATCGCCCGCCCCTACCTAACGGCTGACTACCTCAGGGATACGGCGGCGTTCAGGCTGGCCGGCAGTGTCTACATCGAGGCCGATTGGGATCCGCGCGACCCCATCGGCGAGATGCGCTACATCGCGGGCCTGCGCCAGCAAAGCGGTTGGCCCACGGTGGCGGTCGGCAAAGCCTGGCTGGACCAGCCCGATGCGCAGCAGACGCTGGAGCAACTGGCCGCCTTCGGGTTTGTGCGCGGCATTCGCCACAAGCCGCGCGCCAACGAATCGCCAGCCGACACGGCAGCGGGTGGCATGGCCGACCCCGCGTGGCGGCACAACTATGGCCTGCTGGCGCGCCACGGCCTGCATTTCGAGCTGCAAACACCCTTTTGGCATTTGCACGAGGCCGCAGCCCTGGCGCGGGACTTTCCGGACACCCCCCTCATCATCAACCACACGGGCATGCCTTCGGATCGAAGCAGCGAAGGGCTCGCAGCCTGGCGAGAGGCCATGCGGTGCGTGGCGCAGTGCCCGAACGTTTTTGTCAAACTCAGCGGCATTGGTCTGGCCGGGCGGCGCTGGTCGGTGGAGGCCAACCGCCCGGTGGTCCGCGACACCATCGAGATCTTTGGTGCTGACCGCTGCATGTTCGGCAGCAACTTTCCGGTGGACAGCCTGTGCGCCTCGTTCGAGGACATCTTCCGCGGCTTCGCGGCGATCGTCGCCGACCTCGCGCCGCACGAGCAGCGCCAGCTGTTCCACGACAACGCGCTGCGCCTCTACGACATGCGCCGCTGAACCGGCCGCGCAGACTCCTAGATTCCCAGCAGGTTGCGCCGTACGCGCAGCAGGTGGTCGCGGGTTCGCGCGGTGGCGGTGGCCAGGTCGCGGTCCTGGAATGCCGCGACCAGTGCCCTGTGCTCGCGCTGGTACTCGGCACGGCGCTCCGGCGTGACGCTCTTGCGCTTGAGCATTCCCCACTCGCCTTGCTCGCGCGCCTCGCTCATGAGGCGGGACACGTTGGTGACGAAGGTGTTGTGGGCGGCTTCCGCGATGACCTCGTGCAGCATGCCGTCCCAGTGCTCGAATTCCTCCAGCGAGGCGGCGGCTTCGGCCTTGTCGCAGCACGCTTGCATGCGCGCGAAATCGGCCGACGTCGCGTTGCGGATCACCAACTCCACGATAGCCGGCTCCAGCGCCAGCCGGGCTTCCATCAATTCCGCCGGGCTGGTGGCCTGGGCGGGGCAGCCCTTCGCCATGCGGGCCAGCGCGCCGTTGACGCCATCGGTGACATAAGTCCCGCTGCCGACGGTCTGCGTGATGAGCTGCGCATCCTTCAGTTGCGCCAGCACGCGTCGCACCGTGGAACGGCCGATGCCGAACTGGTCGCACAGCTCGCGCTCGGTGGGAATGCGGTGCCCGGCCCGCCAGGTGCCGGACTTCAGGTTCTTGACGATGGTTTCCCGCAACTGGGCTGCACTGTCCATGAAAGGCTCCGGGTGGTTGGAAGGACTCTGGAAGGACACAGCCTCATCGTACCAAATCAAACCAATTGCGTGAATACACATCAGGTTTGGTCGGTTATTGAGTGGAATATCGAGTTGAACTAGAATCCAACCAAGTTAACCAAATCAACCCAATAAGTACCAATTGGTGCTTTCACTTTTACTGGAGATTTCATGAAGATCGGACGCGCCACCTGGGCCGGCAAGACCCGCCTTGCCTTGATCGACGAGCAGAAGCAGGAGGTCCTGTTCATCGAGGGCGGCCTCGCTTCCCATCCCAACCCCGTGCTTGCCGTGATCGAGCAGGGCCTGACGGCGAACGACCTGAAGTCCGCCGCCACCGACTGTGCGCCGCTGGCCGAAGTCAGGTTCCTGCCGCCGCTGTCGGCCTTCGTGCGCAACGTCATCGCGGTGGGCAAGAACTACCACGACCATGCGATGGAGTTCGACAAGAGCGGTTTCAACGCGACCAGCGGCGCTTCGGCCATTCCGGCGTTTCCGCAGATCTTCACCAAGGCGACCACGACGCTGGCCGGCCCCAACGACGCCATCCGTTTTGACAGCAAGCACACCTCGTCGGTCGACTACGAAGGCGAGATCGGCGTGGTCATCGGCGCGCCCTGCCGCAACGTCTCGAAGGCCGACGCCTTGAGCAAGGTGTTCGGCTTCGTCGCGCTGAACGACGTCACCGCCCGCGACCTGCAGAAGAACCATGCGCAGTGGTTCCTGGGCAAGTCGCTCGACGGCTTCTGCCCGCTCGGCCCGTGGATCGCCACGCAGGACGACGCGCCGATCGATTCGCTGCGCGTGCAGACCTGGGTCAACGGCGAACTGCGCCAGGACGCGCATATTTCGCAGCTGATCTTCGACGTGGCGACCCTGGTCGAGACCCTGTCGCGCGCCATGACGCTGCAGCCCGGCGACATCATCGCCACCGGCACGCCCGTCGGTGTCGGCATCGGCTTCACGCCCCCCAAATTCCTTCGCCATGGCGACCAGGTCCGCGTCGCCGTGACCGGCCTGGGTGAACTCAACAACCGTGTGGAGACCCTGTAAATGATCGACCGTCGTAACGTACTTCAATTCCTGGCCTCTTCGGCTGTGCCGGGCCTGCTGTCTGCCCCCGCGTGGGCGCAGCATGGATTCCCCGCCCACCCCCTGACCATGACGGTCCCGTTCCCGCCTGGCGGCGTGGCCGACACCGTGGGTCGCCCCGTGGCTGAGGCGATGGGCCGTGCGCTCAATCAATCCGTGATCGTGGAAAACCGCGGTGGCGCCGGTGGCGGCATCGGCATGGGCCAGGTCGCCAAGGCCAAGGCCGATGGCTACACCATGCTCATGTCGCTGTCGTCGGTCGTCGTGCTGCCCGAAGCCGACAAGGTGCTCAAGCGCACGCCGATGTACACGCTGGACCAGCTGAAGCCGATCGCGCGCTTCACCGCCGACCCCACCGTGCTGATCGTGAAGGCCGACAGCCCGTGGAAGACCTACAAGGACTTCATCGCCGCCGTCAAGGCCAAGCCCGGTGCGATCACCTTCGGCTCGTCCGGCAACTACGGCACCATGCACGTGCCGATGGAGCAGCTCAAGGCCGCGACCAACAGCTTCATGCTGCACGTGCCGTACACCGGCGCAGGTCCGGCGGTGTTGTCGGTTCTGATGGGGCAGGTCGATGCCATTGCGACCGGCCCATCCAGCGTGATGCAGCACATTCGTGCCGGCACGCTGCGTGCACTGGCGCATTGGGGCGAGACCAAGCTCGCGGCGCTGCCCGACGTGCCGAGCTTCAAGGAACTGGGCGTGCCGATCTCCTACTCGCAGTGGTCGGGCCTTTTCGTGCCCGCCGCCACACCCGAGCCCGTGGTGACGCGCCTGCGCCAGGCGGCGAAGTTCGCCGCCGAAGACCCGCGTGCGATCCAGTCGCTGGCCTCGGCGGGCAGCTATTTCCAGTACCAGGACAAGCCCGAGTTCGAGCACTTCGTGCAAGCCGACGCCCGCCAGATGACGGCGCTGGTGCAGCGCATCGGGCGCGTCGAGTAACGCGGCTAGCGCGCTAACGCGCGATCTGCCGTTCCAGCATGCTGTCGCGCAGGGCATGCAAAAAGCCCTTCACCGCGGGCGACAGGTCTTTTTTCTTGCGCGTGATGATGCCCAGGTTGGCCATGGGCATCGGCAGGTCCACCGGCAGGATCGCGACCATCCCATAGTTCGCATAGTGCTGCGCCACGTCCAGCGGCACGACCGAGATCATGTCGCTGGCCTCCAGCAGCGAGGTGGTGGCGAGGATGGACGAGGTCTCGACGATGTCGGGCGGCGCCGACAGGCTGGCGTGTTGCAGCGCCTGCTCGACGCGGCGCCGCATCGGGCTGCCCAGCGGATGCAGGATCCAGGTCTGCGCGACCAGGTCGGCCAGCGTCACCTTGGCGAGGCCAAACAGCGGATGGCCCGGCCGCGCCACCACGCTCATCGGCTCGCCCTCAAGCTGCTCGATCTCCAGGTCTTCGTCATAGAACTGGTCCGGCAGGCGTCCCAGCACCACGTCGAGGTCACCGCGCAGCAGGGCCGGCATCAGCAGGTCGCTGGTGTCCACCTGCAGGGAAACGCGCACCCGCGGATTGCCGGCCTTGAAGCGCGCCAGGCCCTGGGTGAGCAGGACCGGCGTGGCGCCCATGACGCTGCCAATGCGCACCAGCCCGGACGCGCCCGCGGCCAGGGCGGCCATCTCGTCGCCGGCGTGGGCGAAGTCGTGCAGCACGCCGCGGGCGTAGCGAATCATCACCTCGCCATACACCGTGGGCTCCATGCCGCGCGCATGGCGCTCGAACAGCACCACGCCCAGCCCTTCTTCAAGCTGCTGCAGCAGCGCCGTGGCGGCGGGCTGGGTGGTGTGGATGGCCGCCGCCGCGCGCCGCAGGTTGCGGTGCTCGTCGAGGGCGTCCAGCAGCATCACCTGCCGGCTCTTGATGCGCAGCCGGCGAAACAGGTTGGCCGGAGGGGCGGGAGGCGAGGGAGTGGCGGGGGTGGCAGCGGTGGCGGGAGTGCCGTTGGCATCGTCCATGAGTGATCCAAAAATGTGAATCGAAATATACCAAATAACGATTGGATGGGGATCGCCAATCCGCATAAGCTTCGCTATCTTTTCACTCCCTTTGAAAGACAGAAGTGCCGACCACCATCACCCACCTCTCGGTTCGCGACATCCGTTTCCCCACCTCGCGCTCGCTCGATGGCTCGGACGCCATGAACGCAGCGCCCGACTATTCCGCCACCTACGTCGTCCTGCACACCGATGCCCCCTCGGCGCTGGAAGGCCATGGGCTGACCTTCACGATTGGCCGCGGCAATGAAATCTGCGTGGCCGCCGTCAACTCGCTGGCTTCGTTCGTGGTGGGCCACACGCTCGAAGAGATCACGGGCAACATGGGCGCGTTCTGGCGCAACATCACCAGCGGCGACAGCCAGCTGCGCTGGCTGGGCCCGGACAAAGGCGTGATCCACCTGGCCACGGCCGCCATCGTCAATGCCGTCTGGGACCTGTGGGCCAAGTCCGAAGGCAAGCCGGTCTGGAAGCTGCTGGCCGACATGAGCCCCGAGGAGCTGGTGCGCTGCCTGGACTTCCGCTTTGTCACCGACGCGCTCACGCCCGAGGAGGCGCTGGCCATCCTGCGCCGCAACGCCGGCGGCAAGGCCGCACGAGAGCAGGAAATGCTGGCGCAGGGCTACCCCGGCTACACCACCTCGGCCGGCTGGCTGGGTTATTCCGAGGAAAAAATGCGCCGTCTGGCCCGCGAAGGCGTGGCCGAGGGCTGGACACACTTCAAGCAGAAGGTCGGCGGCAGTATCGAGGAAGACATGCGCCGCGCCGCCATCCTGCGCGAAGAGATCGGCTGGGACCGCAAGCTCATGATGGACGCCAACCAGGTGTGGGAAGTGGACGAGGCCGTCGTCAACATGCGCCGCCTGGCCGCCTTCGAACCCTGGTGGATCGAAGAGCCGACCAACCCGGACGACATCCTGGGGCATGCCACCATCCGCGAGCGCATTGCGCCCATCGGCATGGCGACCGGCGAGCATTGCCACAACCGGGTGATGTTCAAGCAGCTGCTGCAGGCCAAGGCCATTGACTTCTGCCAGGTTGACGCGGCCCGCCTCGGTGGCTTGAACGAGGTGCTGGTGGTGCTGCTGATGGCCGCCAAGTTCGGTGTGCCGGTGTGCCCGCACGCCGGTGGTGTGGGCCTGTGCGAGTACGTGCAGAACATCTCGCTGTTTGACTACATCGCGGTGTCCGCCTCGCTGGAAAACCGTGTGCTGGAATACGTGGATCACCTGCACGAGCATTTCCTCGACCCGGTGGTCATCCGCAAGGGCCGCTACATGCCGCCGCAGCGCCCGGGCTACAGCATCGAGATGCATGCCGCGACGCTCAAGGAATTCGAGTTTCCGAACGGCCCTGCCTGGTCCTGAAGGTCCTGAGCTTCACGTTCCTTCAAATCATCACGACATCCCTATTCCTGCCCACAAAGAGAGACAACCATGAAGACCATGAAAACATTTGCTTCCCGCATCCTGGCCGGCCTGCTGTGCACCCTGGCCCTGCCTGCCGCCGTGCTGGCCCAGGCCGCCTACCCGAACCGGCCGATTGAGCTGATCGTGCCCTACCCGGCCGGCGGCGGCACCGACGTGCTGGGCCGGGCCTTCGCGCTGGCGTCGGTCAAGCACCTGCCGCAGAACCTGATCGTGGTCAACAAGCCCGGCGCCAGCGGCGCGATTGGCTGGGCCGACGTCATCAATGGCAAGCCGGAGGGCTACAAGGTCGCCCTGCTGGCGACCGACCTGATGACCCAGCCCAACATGGGCCTGACCAAAATCACCTATGAGGATTTCATCCCCATCGCCCGCCTGAACTACGACCCGGCAGCGATCACGGTGCGCGCTGATGCACCGTGGAACACCGTCGAGGAATTCCTGGCGGCTGCGAAACAGGGCGACTTCCGCGTGGGCAACGGTGGCAACGGCTCGACCTGGCATCTTGCCGCCGCGGCCGTGGAAGACAAGACCGGGGTGAAGTTCAACCACATTCCGTTTGCCGGCGCGGCACCGGCCGCGCTGTCCCTGCTGGGCGGTCACATCGAGGCCATCACGGTGAGCGCGGCGGAAGTCTATGCCTACACCTCGACGGGCAAGCTGAAAACGCTGGCCGTGATGTCCGAGCAGCGCATCAAGGGCTTCGAAAAAGTGCCGACGCTCAAGGAACGCAACATCGACATTTCCATCGGCACCTGGCGCGGCCTGGCCGTGACCAAAGGCACGCCGCCCGAAGTTGTCAATGTGCTGCGCGCAGCGACCGCGAAGATCGTGACCGAACAAAGCCTGCGTGACGCGCTGGACCGCCAGAACATGGGTTATGCCTACGCGGACGGCGAAGCCTTTGGCGCGGTGATGGCTCGTGATCACGCCTTCTACAAAGGCCTGATCAACAAGCTCGGCCTGAAGCAGTAGGTCAAAGATCAAAGGTCAAAGGCATGAGCAAGCCCTCCCTTCTGGTCTGCCGGGCGATCGCGCCCGAGGTGATTGCCCGCCTTGAGCCGCACTTCGAGGTGCGGGCCAACCAGGCGGATGAGCCCTGGTCTCCCGCGCAGTTGATTGAAGCGCTGCAAGGCCGGCAGGCGCTCTTTGCCACCGGCAGCGAGCGCATCGATGCCGAGCTGCTGCAGGCCTGCCCGGACCTGCGCATCTGCGCCAACATGTCGGTGGGTTTCAACAACTTTGATGTCGAGGCCATGACCGCGCACGGCGTGGTCGGCACCAACGCGCCCGGTGTGCTGACTGACACCACGGCTGATTTCGGCTTCGCCCTGCTGCTGGCCGCGGCGCGGCGGGTGCCGGAAGGCGAGCGCTACCTGCGCGCCGGGCAGTGGAGCCGTTGGCAATACAACACGCTGGTCGGCTCCGACGTTCACGGCTCGACACTGGGCATCCTGGGCATGGGCCGCATCGGCCAGGCCCTGGCCCGCCGCGGCCACTTCGGCTTCGGCATGCAGGTGATTTACCACAACCGCTCCCGGCTCGGGGACAGCGTCGAGCGCGAAACCGGCGCCCGCTATGTCAGCAAGGACGAGTTGCTGCGCACTGCCGACCACCTGGTGCTGGTGCTGCCGTACTCCAAGGCTTTGCACCACGCCATCGGCGCGGCCGAGCTGGCGCTGATGAAACCGACCGCGACGCTGGTCAACATTGCACGCGGCGGCATCGTGGATGACGCGGCACTGGCCCAGGCGCTGCGCGACAAGCGCATCGCCGCTGCCGGCCTGGACGTGTATGAGGGCGAGCCGGCGGTTCACCCGGGCCTGCTCGAGGTGCCCAACGTCGTGCTGACGCCGCACATCGGCAGCGCGACCGGACCGACGCGCCTGGCCATGGCCAACCTGGCCGCAGACAACCTGATCGGTTTTTTCTGCGGTGACGGACCGACAAACCCTGTGAATCCGGAGGTGCTTAATGGAGTGGTTGCCTGAAGACAAGATGACCGGGACGCTGGTCGGCCGCGCCTGGATTCCGGGCCAGGGCGCGGGCCAGCCCGCCGGCCCGAGCGTCGTGGCCCTGCGCGAGGGTGGCGTCTTTGACCTGTCGCAGGCCGTGCCCACCATGAGCGGCCTGCTCGAGTCGGCCGACCCGGCCGCGCGGGTGCGCGCCACGCCGGGCCGCTACATCGGCAGCGCCGACAGCCTGTTCCAGAACAGCCAGCGGACAAACGTCGAGGCGCCTTACTTTTTGGCGCCCTGCGACCTGCAGGTCATCAAGGCGGCAGGGGTCACCTTTGCCTCCAGCCTGGTGGAACGCGTGATCGAAGAGCAGGCCAAGGGCGATGCCAGCCAGGCCGAGGTGATTCGTGGCCGGGTGCTGGAGCTGCTGGGCGGCTCGCTGGCCAGCATAGTGCCCGGTTCGGCCAAGGCGGAGCAGCTCAAGGAACTGCTGGTGCGGCAAGGGCTGTGGTCGCAATACCTCGAGGTCGGCATCGGCCCCGACGCCGAAGTGTTTACCAAGGGGCCGGTGTTGTCTGCCGTGGGCACCGGGGCCGAGATCGGCCTCCATCCCGGTTCGGCCTGGAACAATCCCGAGCCGGAAGTGGTGCTGGCCGTCAACAGCCGCGGCGAAGTCCAGGGCGCGACGCTGGGCAATGACGTCAACCTGCGCGACTTCGAGGGCCGCAGCGCCCTGCTGCTCGGCAAGGCCAAGGACAACAATGCCTCCTGCGCTATCGGCCCGTTCATCCGCCTGTTCGACGCCAGTTTTTCGCTCGACGACGTGCGGCGCTGCACCGTGAGCCTCGACGTGCAGGGCCCCGACGGCTTTGTGCTGCGCGGCGAGAGCTCGATGTCGCAGATCAGCCGCGACCCGCTGGACCTGGTGCGCCAGACCGTGGGCGCCCACCACCAGTACCCCGACGGCTTCATGCTCTTTCTGGGCACCATGTTCGCGCCCACGCAGGACCGCGGCGCGGCGGGCAGTGGTTTCACCCACCAGGTGGGCGACGTGGTCAGCATCTCCAGCCCCAAGCTCGGCCGCTTGGTCAACACCGTCAACCTGAGTGATCGCATCGCACCGTGGACCTTCGGGTTGCAGGCTTTTTTCACCAACCTGGTGGCGCGCGGCCTGCTGCCCAGCCGCTAAGCAAAGGAATTCATGAACCCACGCAAACCTCGTATCGCTATGGTGCTGGGCGACCCGGCCGGCATCGGGCCCGAGCTGGTCGCCCGGCTGCTGGTCGACCCGGCCACCGCGCAGTCGGCGGAGCTGCTGCTGATCGCCGACCGGGCCGAACTGGAGCGCGGCATGGCGGTGGCGGGTTGCCGCACGCCCTATGTGCAGGCGGCTTCGATGAACGAGGCCGACTTCTCGCACGGCAAACCGGTGCTGGTGGATTACCGCGGAGAGACTGAAGGCGAATTTGAACGCGGTGTATCCAGCGCCAAGGGCGGTCGCTACTGCCTGGACACGCTGTCCATGGCGCTGCACGCCACCTGGCATGGGCAGGCTGATGCCATCCTGTTCGCGCCACTGAACAAACACTCGCTGCACCAGGCCGGCATGCACACCAGCGACGAGTTGCACTGGTTCGTTGAGCAGCTCGGTTTCGACGGGCCGGTGTGCGAGTTCAATGTGCTCGATGGCCTGTGGACTTCGCGCGTCACCTCTCACATTGCGCACCGCGAGGTGGCGGACCAGATCACGCACGACGGCGTGACACGGGGCATTGAATTGATCCACCGTGAACTGCTGCGCAGCGGCATGGCCCACCCGCGCATCGCGGTCTGCGGCCTGAACCCGCACAACGGCGACAACGGCTCGTTCGGCCGGGAAGAGATCGACATCATCGGTCCGGCGGTGGAAGCGGCGCGGGCGCGCGGCATCCCGGTTGAAGGCCCGTTCGCGGCAGACACGATTTTCCTGAAAGTGCAGGGCGAGCAGCGCCAGTACGACGCCGTGGTCACCATGTACCACGACCAGGGCCAGATCGCCATGAAACTCATGGGCTTCTGGCGCGGCATCACCGTGCAGGGCGGCCTGCCGTTTCCCATCCTGACACCGGCGCATGGCACGGCGTTTGACATTGCGGGCCGGGGTGTCGCCAATCCAGGCGCGATGCTGCAGGCTTTTCAGCTGGCCTGCCGCATGGCCCTCGCCCGTCGTGAACAGGAAGCCCGCCATGCCCTCGCCTGAAAAAATTGCGCTGGTGACGGGCGCCGGCACCGGCATCGGCAAGCAGGTGGCGCTGGCACTCATGCAAAGCGGCTTTTCGGTGGTACTGGCCGGTCGGCGCCGGGAGCCGCTGGACAGGGTGGCGCAAGAAGGCGCAGCGAGCGGCGCAAAGTCGCTGGTGGTGACGGCAGACGTCAGCGATCCGGTCTCGGTCAAGGCGCTGTTCGCCTGTGCGCTCGAGGCCTTTGGCCGGCTGGACCTGCTGGTCAACAACGCCGGCATTTCGTCGCCGGCGGTGCCGCTCGAAGAGCTGAGCTACGAGGACTGGAACAAGGCCATCGGCATCAACCTGAGCGGCGTGTTTCTCTGCACGCAGGAAGCCTTTCGCATCATGAAGGCGCAGACCCCCGCTGGTGGCCGCATCATCAACAATGGCTCGATCGCCGCGACCAGCCCGCGCCCGCATGCCGCTGCTTATGCCGCCGCCAAACACGCGGTCAGCGGGCTGACCAAGGTCGCCTCGCTCGAAGGGTGCCGCTTCAACATCGCCTGCGGGCAGATCGACGTGGGCAATGCGGCCACCGACCGGACCGAACGCATGAAAACCGGCGTGCTGCAGGCCGACGGATCGCTGGCCGTGGAACCGACCATGGACGCCCGGCATGTCGGCAGCGCCGTCGCTTACATGGCCAGCCTACCGCTCGATGCCAACGTGCCCTTTCTGACCGTGATGGCGACCACCATGCCCTTTATCGGCCGCGGCTAATCCCATTTCTACTTCAATACGATATGTCGTTGCCACACCTTGGCCGTTACAGCACTGTCTGCGGTGGTGCGCCTAATCTCGCATCGAATTAGAAATGGAATAACACTTTCTGAAAAAAACATGACGCAACACAACAACCTCATCAATGGCCAATGGGTAGCCGGCAACAGCTACTCGCCCAACCTCAACCCCTCGAACCTGGCCGACGTGATCGGTCACTACACCCAGGGCGACGCCGCGCAGGTGGACGAAGCCGTGCAGGCGGCTCGCAGCGCCTTTGTCGCCTGGTCGGTGTCAGGCATCCAGGCCAGGGCCGATGCCCTGGACAAGATCGGCAACGAGATACTGGCGCGCAAGGAGGAGCTTGGCACCTTGTTGGCGCGTGAAGAAGGCAAGACCCGCGCCGAGGGCATGGGCGAAGCCGCACGCGCCGGCAACATCTTCAAATTTTTCGCCGGCGAATGCCTGCGCCTGGGCGGCGAAACCCTGCCGTCGGTGCGCCCCGGCATCGGCGTGGACATCACCCGCGAGCCCGTCGGCGTGGTCGGCCTGATCACGCCGTGGAACTTTCCGCTGGCCATCCCCGCCTGGAAAATCGCCCCGGCCCTGGCTCACGGCAATTGCGTGGTCTTCAAACCCGCCGACCTTGTGCCCGGCTGCGCCTGGGCACTGGCCGACATCATCAGCCGCTCGGGCGTTCCGGCCGGTGTGTTCAACCTCGTCATGGGCCGCGGCAGCGTCATCGGCGACGCGCTGGTGAATCACCCCGGCATCGACGCCATCAGTTTCACGGGCAGCCAGGGTGTCGGTGCCCGCATCGCGCAAGCCTGCGCCCAAAGCCTCAAGAAGGTGCAGCTCGAAATGGGCGGCAAGAACCCGCAAGTCGTGCTCGACGACGCCGACCTCCAGACCGCGGTCGAGCTGAGCGTGCAAAGCGCCTTCTTCTCCACCGGCCAGCGCTGCACCGCGTCCAGCCGGCTGATCGTCACCGAAGGCATTTACCCGAAGTTCATTGACGCCATGAAAAAGCGCATGGCCACGCTCAAGGTGGGTGATGCGCTGGAGGCCGGCATCGACATCGGCCCCGTGTCCAGCCAGAGCCAGCTCGAGCAGGACCTGAGTTATGTGGACATCGGCAAAGCCGAGGGCGCGCTGCTGGCGGCCGGCGGCCAACGCCTGAAGCTGGCCCTGGACGGCTTTTACATGGCACCGGCGCTGTTCAGCGAAAGCGTGGCCTCCATGCGCATCAACCGCGAAGAGATCTTCGGGCCGGTGGCCAGCGTCATCCAGGTCAGGGACTATGAAGAGGCGCTGGCAACAGCCAACGACACGCCGTTTGGCCTGTCCGCCGGCATTGCCACCACCAGCCTGAAATACGCGACGCACTTCAAGCGCCACAGCCAGGCCGGCATGGTGATGGTCAACCTGCCCACCGCCGGGGTCGACTACCACGTGCCCTTCGGCGGCCGCAAGGGTTCCAGCTACGGGCCGCGCGAGCAGGGCCGTTATGCGCAGGAGTTCTTCACCACGGTGAAGACGGCTTATACGCTGGCCTGAGCGGCGACAGGACGCTGCCTGTAGCAGCCACGCCATGCACGGCAAAGACGTTCTTGGCGAGATCGATTCCAACGGTGACAATAGGTAGCCATGGACTTTCCCTTTCGAGTGAGTGGATGAGTGGATGAGAGGATGAGAGGATGAGAGGATGAGAGGATGAGACTTTGTACTTCCCATCGTGGCACTGAGTTGCCGTTTGCCGCAACTGCGTGGCTAGCTCGGGACGGGAAAGGCCCCGTTCATTCGTCAGGCCCCTCATGAGCGCACCCGCTGAGTACCTTGCCGCAGTTCCCGTCCTCGCATCACTTGATATCGGGCGAAGTGCGGAGTTCTTCGCTGGCAAGCTGGGCTTCACGAAGGTTCATGTGGCTCAGGGCGTCTATGGCATCGTTGCCAACGGCCCGGTCCAGATTCACTTCTGGGCCTGCACAGAACCGCACATAGCGCAAGCCACGAGTTGCAGGGTACAAGTGCGATCGATCGAACGCCTTTACCACCAGTGCGAAGAACATGACATTGTTCACCCAAAGGCTCCGCTCGAGACCAAGCCATGGGGAAGCAAAGAGTTCGCTATCCTCGACCCTGACGGAAACCTGGTCACGTTCTATGAAAACACCGACGTCTAGCATGTCATATATGGACACGGACCCACAACGGCAGGAGGCCGCTTCGCGGCGTATGTTGTGGTCCGGTCATCTCCCGCATTGGACGCCATAGAGCCCGCCGCCTCCGGTACATTCTGTTCATGTTCGCAACGCTTGTCCTTGTTTCATGCATCGGCGCCGGAACTGTTGGGGGCGTGTTCTTTGCCTTCTCCTCGTTCATCATGAAGGCGCTTGCTCAGCTACCAGCGAGCCAAGGTGTCGCTGCCATGCAGCGAATCAACAAAGTCGTGCTCAATCCGGTCTTCCTGGGCGTGTTTGTGGGTTCAGCGCTCCTGGCGGGCGGTTTGTCCGTCGCAACGTTCTTCCCTTGGGCTGCACCACGGTCGCCACTGCTGCTTGCTGCGGGCATCCTCTACGTTGTGGGCTCCTTCTTCGTCACCATGAGGTTCAACGTCCCCATGAACGAACGGCTCGCCCGTCTCAACAGCGACTCATCGCAGGCCACGGAGTACTGGCCAGCCTATGTGCGCGAATGGTCAAGCTGGAATCACGTCCGAACCGTGGCGTCGCTGGCGTCGGCTGCGTGCAGCGCCGCCTCGTTGGCAGCCTGAATCGCTCTGCAGCGTGTCGCCAATGACGCCCAACGTTTGACATAAGGGGCGCACTTTAGCGCGTCCACTTAATGGATGGGTTAGGCCCTCGCACCTCGCCGTAGGAGCAGCCTTACACCTGTCTGCCGCCTTGTCCCATGCACAGCGATGCTACTGAGGCGCATATTGAAATTTTTCGATACGGTGAAGGAGTACGACATGCAGACTGCTAGCAGAGAACTGATGGATTTGGAGAACAGGTTCTGGCAATCGATGGTTGACGAAGACACCGATACTGCCCTCTCTATGCTTGACGAGCCCGCACTCATGGTTAGCTCACATGGCACCATGCAGTTTGACCATGCGGGTTACAGACGAATGGCCGAGCAGGGCAGCATGGTGATCAAGTCATTCGAGCTCAGCGACATGAATGTAGTGTTTCCCACTGAGGAAACGGCTGTTTTGACATATCACGTAAAGCAAGCGCTTGCGCAACGAGGTCAAACGCAGGAAGTGAAGCAAGAGATGGCGGATTCTTCCGTATGGACTCGAAAAGACGGTAGCTGGAGGTGCGTCATGCATACCGAAACACCCGTGGAAAGTGGAGGGTGATGCACATATTGATCCATCGCAGGGTGGTGTTAAGGAGCGAGCTATGGAAAGCAATGAACTTGTAGCAAAGGAACTGATGGGCTTGGAGCGGCAATACTGGAATGCGATCAAGAATAAGGACGCAAAAACAGCAACTTCCCTGAGCAGCGACCCTTGCGTGGTCGTGGGCGCGCAAGGCATAGGCGAGCTCGACAAAAGAGCGCTTGCGAAGATGCTGCAGACCGCAGGATATGAACTCAATGCATTTTCGTTCGAAGATGTGCACGTTCGCCATGTCAGGAAGGACGTCGTCGCCGTTGCCTATAAAGTCAAAGAGCAGCTGACGGTTGAGGGCAAACCGGTTGAACTGGAGGCATTCGACTCGAGCGTGTGGGTGAAGCGCAACGGCGAATGGGAATGCGTCGTTCATACGGAGTCTCTCGCCGGAGACCCGTTCGGCCGACACTAGAAGTATCCAGAGTCAGACTCGGGACCTAACGTTCCAGGTAAGGGGCGGCTCGCTTGCGGACGTCCCATGACGAGGGGTTAGGCGGTTTGAGTTTCACAACATGCCTTGGCCTTGACCGACAACTCGAAGGCATAAATATTGTCACCTTGTTGGCTTGTTACTGACACCTTGCCAGAGAAAGGAATTTCAGCATGAAACTGAACGCGCTAATGGTTCGCTACATCGTGAACGATGTCGACGAAGCAATTGCCTTCTACACCAATCATTTGGGGTTTCGCGTCTCTGCCCAATCGGGTCCATATTTCGCGATTCTCGCGCGGGAGAATTTGCAGCTCGTGTTGAGTCCACCTCGAGGACCAGGCGGGGGATCGCAACCGATGCCCGACGGCCGCCGCCCTGAGCCGGGTGGGTGGAATCGGATAATCGTACAAAGCAGCAACCTTGAGGGCGATGTGGAAGTCCTGAGAAAAGCCGGAGTTGAGTTCCGCAACGACATCGTCGCTGGCCCAGGCGGTCGGCAGATTCTGATTGAGGATCCGTCTGGCAATCTGGTGGAGCTCTTTGAGCCTGCGTCTAACTCTGCGAAGTAGCGTGAGTACGGAGGACTTTGGACTGTAGCCTAGCGTCCTTCGGAAGTAGCCACGAAGGAGGGCCTCTGGTGACGATGCGGAGCGGGACGGCGTTCGGTGATCGCGGAGTGTATTCGCGACGCCTGAAGTTTGACGTGAGCGGCACACAATAGCGCCGCTGACCTTGACGAAACGAACATTCGTGCCTCACCGTTGTGAGTCCATATACGAATGGTTAGACGCCTGCGAGTTGTGCGCTACAGAGGCCTTGACGGCTGCCTCGGCTGCTGCCCCGGACGGACAAGCGGCGCCACCTGCAAACTTACTGGCGATGCAACTCCGCGCTGAGGGCGGTAGTGGGCGGAAGCGCTTCACAACGAAAAGTTCTTGCCCACGCTTGCAGCCTTGCCTTCGGATCACGAGCGCCGCTCCCGCCATACCATCACTGCGAGACCCGCGGCCACTACAACGGCGACCCCGCTCGCCCAGAGCGGAATCGCTATTCCGTTGATCGTTATGTCCCAGCCCAGTAGAAGCCGAAGCAACTGCAGCACGGAGACCAGCGAAAAGACGACGACTGCGACAAGGGTGAAAGGCTTGTTCATTTTCCGTTCTCTCTGTGAATGTACGGACGAGACGCGCGGCGACGGGTTGAGAGGCGTCTAAGGTGATGTAGATCGTCGGATATTCTGGGAATCCAGTTTATCCGACTGGATAAGCTGGAACGACGGGTTGCAACTAACCCAGCCTAAGCCCTAATCGCTAATGAACGGTTGCTTGCCGTCATTTAAATTCAAGTTTGATTCGAAGCTCGAAAGCAGACAGCGGGCTACTACCGGTGCTGGCCGGCTGCAGCCTCAGCTCGTCTGCAACTAACGCCGCTTCCTGGCTATTTTGACAACGCGCTTTTCAGCAATCCCTAATGCAGCACGAGCGAGCGCATCAGCTTCGCTGTTGCGATGGCGCGGTATCCACACCAGGTCTGCCTGGGCGAACGAATGGAGCAATGCTCGCGCTTCATCAAACAAGGAGGCCAGCCGGGCTATCGGCTTTGCTGTGCCGCCGCCGACCTGTTCGACAACGACGCTGTTGTCGCAGTGTATGAGAAGTATGTCCGCACCACGCAATTTCAGTTCCCGAAGCGTTGCCAGCAGAGCCCTTAGCTCCGCTTCATTGTTGCAGCCGTTCTCATGCGCCGCTTGCGAAAGCGTGTGGCGCGTGCCATCAGGCTCGGTAAACACTGCGCCAAGGCCGATACGACCGGGGTTGGGCACGGCGCTGCCGTCACAGTAGACAACCCAGGGGTTCATGTGCAAGGTTCGTTGTTGGCCGTAGCCGGCCTTCACCCACGCATCAAGGCCTCAATCTCATCGGCCTTGACCGGCACGCCGCGCGTCATCAGCTCGCAGCCTTTGGCGGTGACCAGCGCGTCGTCTTCAATGCGGATGCCGATGTTCCAGAACTCCTTGGGCACGCCCTTGGCGGGGCGCACGTAAATGCCCGGCTCGATCGTCAGCACCATGCCGGGCTTCAGGATGCGCGAGGGCTTGCGCATCACGGTCTGGCCCAGCGCGTCTTTTTCTTCGCGTGGCTTGGCCGAAGGTTCGGTGTAGTCGCCGCAGTCGTGCACGTCCATGCCCATCCAGTGGCCGGTGCGGTGCATGTAGAACTGGCGGTAGGCGCCCGACTCCAGCACGTCGTCGACCTTGCCGTGCTTGGCTTTGGGCAGCAGGCCGGTGTCCAGCATGCCTTCGACCAGCACCCGTGTGGCCGCTTCGTGCGGGTCCAGAAAGCGCTTGCCCGGTCTGGTGACCTGCACCGCCGCCTCCTGGGCGGCCTGCACGATGTCATAGAGCGTGCGCTGGGCCGGGGTGAACTTGCCATCGGCCGGGAAGGTGCGCGTGATGTCGCTGGCGTAACCGTCGAGTTCGCAGCCGGCATCGATCAGGCACAACTGGCCGGGCTTGAGCTCGGTGTCGCCCGCGCGGTAGTGCAGTATGCAGGCGTTGGCGCCGGCTGCGACGATGCTGCCGTAGGCCGGGAACTGCGAGCCCTGGCGGCGGAACTCGTGCAGCAGTTCGGCTTCCAGGTGGTACTCCCTTAACCCATTGGGCAGGCCGCCCTTGATTCCACCGTTTGCACCATTGCGCAGCATGGCCGCCGAGGTTTGCATGGCGCGCACATGGGCAGCGGCGGAGATCTTGCCGGCGCGTCGCAAAATGGCAATCTCGTGGCTGTCTTTCATCAGCCGCATTTCATCGAGCAGCTTGCACAGGTCGTGCTGGCTTTGCGGGCATTCGGCGCCAAAGCGCACGCGCGCGCGCACGCTGTTCAGCCAGCCATCGACCTGGCTTTCCAGGCCCTTGTGCGTGGCAAACGGAAACCACACGGCCTTCTGGTTGGCCAGCAGCGCCGGCATTTTCTCGTCCAGTGTCTCGACGCTGAAGGCGGCATCCACCCCCAGGCCGGCCGGCGCGGCCTTGGGGCCCAGGCGAATGCCGTCCCAGATCTCGCGTTCCAGGTCCTTGGGCCGGCAAAACAGCGTGGTCTTCGTCGTCTGGCCGCTGGCTTCAATCACCAGCCAGCTGTCGGGCTCGCTGAAGCCGGTCAGGTAATAAAAGTAGCTGTCGTGGCGATACGGGAAGTCGCTGTCGCGGTTGCGCGGCACTTCGGGCGCGGTGGGCAGCAGGGCGATGCCGCCGCCGGCCGCTTTGAGGGCGCGGGCAATGGTGGCGCGGCGCTTCTGGTAAATGCTTGTGGTCATGGTGGTGTTGCCGGTCGGCGGGGTTGGTTGGGCTCGTGGAGTTACGCGTTGAGTTCGGTGAGGCGCTCGGGCGTTCCCACGTCGGTCCATGGGCCTGAATATAGCGCCGCCGAGACGAGGCCGCGCCGCATGGCCTGGCGCAGCAGCGGCGCCAGTGCGGCCTTCTGCCCGGCCGGCGTGTGGTTGAAAAGCGCCGGGCGGTACAGGCCCAAGGTGCTGTAGGTGAACTTTTCCGCGGCCTCGTCCAGCGCCAGGCCGTCGGCCGAGAGGCCGAAGTCGCCCTGGGGGTGGTGCGGCGGATTCGGCACCAGGTAAATATGGGCCAGTGAATCAGACGCGGCGAACCGTGTGGCAGCGGCGGGCGAAAATTCAAACCCGGGCGTGTAGACATCGCCCGCCATCAGCCAGAACGGCGCATCGGCCAGCAGCGGCAGGGCGGTGGCAATGCCGCCGGCGGTTTCCAGCGCGCCGCCAAAGCGCGCGCCTTCGTGCGAGTAGCGGATGCGCAGGCCCCATGCGCGGCCATCGCCGAGCGCGGCGGGAAGCTGCTCCTCCAGCCAGGCGGTGTTGATCACCACGTCGGTCACCCCTGCGCGTGCCAGGTCCTCAAGATGCCAGACGATCAGTGGTTTGCCCTGCACAGTGAGCAAGGGCTTGGGGCAGGTGTCGGTCAGCGGGCGCATGCGTTCACCGCGACCGGCGGCCAGAATCAGGGCTTGGGTGGTCATACAGGCTGCGATTATGGCCTTTTTAAGCAGAAAACCGGGCTGCAGCCAGCTTTATGCGGGCACGACGAGCTATGGATTTGATAGCTGCTGGCATTGCCATGGCTCCCGCCCGACGCTGAAACACGGCCGGGGCCCGGGGGCGCGCCCGGTCGCCCGGCCTGCCGACCGGGCACATCCCGTAAAATCACGGGTTTTCCCGCGCTGGTTGGTTTTCCCCTGATATCCAGCCAGTTGCCGGGCGCGACCTTCACCTACCCTGGACCTTACGTCAATGACTGCACTGGCTGACACCTCCCCATCCCTCATGGCCAATTCCATTCGTGCGCTGGCCATGGATGCCGTGCAGCAGGCCAACTCCGGCCACCCTGGCGCGCCCATGGGCATGGCCGATATCGCCGTTGCCTTGTGGGGCCGCCACCTCAAGCACAGCCCGCACAATCCGCAGTGGTTTGACCGCGACCGCTTCGTGCTGTCCAACGGCCACGGCTCCATGCTGCTCTATGCGCTGCTGCACCTGACCGGCTACAAGCTGCCGATGAGTGAGCTGAAGAACTTCCGCCAGCTGCACAGCAAAACCCCCGGCCACCCCGAGCACGGCTACACCCCCGGTGTGGAAACCACCACCGGCCCGCTGGGCCAGGGCCTGACCAATGCCGTGGGCATGGCGCTGGCCGAAAAGCTGCTCGCCAAGGAGTTCAACCGTGACGGCCACAGCGTGGTCGACCACAACACCTATGTTTTCATGGGCGATGGCTGCCTGATGGAAGGCATCAGCCACGAAGCCGCCGCCCTCGCCGGCGCCTGGAAGCTGGGCAAGCTGATTGCCCTGTACGACGACAACGGCATTTCGATTGACGGCCCGGTCACCCCCTGGTTTATCGACAACACGCCGCTGCGCTTCGCCGCCTACGGCTGGAACGTGATCGGCCCCCTCGACGGGCACGACGCGGAAGCCGTGTCAACCGCGATTGCCGAGGCGAAAAAGAGCACCGACAAGCCCACGCTGATCGTCTGCAAAACCCACATCGGCAAAGGCAGCCCCAACCGCGCCAACACCGCCAAGGCCCATGGCGAGCCGCTGGGCGCCGAAGAAATCAAGCTCACGCGCGACGAACTGAACTGGCCGCACACCCCGTTCGAAGTTCCCAAGGAAAGCTATGACGCCTGGGACGCCAAGGCCGCCGGCCTGGCTGCAGAGACTGCCTGGGATGTGAAATTTGCCGCTTACAAGGCCGCCTATCCGGAACTGGCCGCGGAATTCACACGCCGCATGAAGGGCGAACTGCCCAAACGGTTTTCGCAGCTGGCCGTCGATACGGTGATTGGTGCGCACACCCGGGCCGAAACCGTGGCGTCGCGCAAGGCCTCGCAGATTGCGCTGGAGTCCTTCACCGCCGGCCTGCCCGAGATGCTGGGCGGCTCGGCCGACCTGACCGGCTCCAACCTCACCAACACCAAGTCAACGCCCAGCCTGCGCTTTGACCTGAATGGCGACGTGGTGCAGACCGAAGCGGCCAATGGCAGCCAGGTCGGCGGCCGTCACATCAACTACGGCGTGCGCGAATTCGGCATGGCCGCCATCATGAACGGCGTTGCGCTGCATGGTGGCTACATCCCTTACGGCGGCACCTTCCTGACCTTCAGCGACTACAGCCGCAACGCCATCCGCATGGCCGCGCTGATGAAGCTGCGCGTGGTGCATGTGTTCACGCACGACTCCATCGGCCTGGGCGAAGACGGCCCGACGCACCAGTCGATCGAGCATGCCGCCAGCCTGCGTTTGATTCCCAACCTCGACGTCTGGCGTCCGGGCGACACGGCCGAAACCGCCGTGGCCTGGGCCGTGGCGCTGCAAAACAGCAACAAGCCCACCGCCTTGTTGCTGAGCCGCCAGAACCTGCCGTACGCGCCGAAGAACGACCTCGGCGAGATCAGCAAGGGTGCTTACGTGTTGGCCGAGCCCGCCGAAGTGGGCCTGAACAAGAAGGCCCAGGCCGTCATCATCGCCACCGGCTCCGAAGTGCAGCTGGCGCTCAAGGCGCAGGAACTGCTTGCCGCCAAAAAGATCGCGGTTCGCGTGGTCTCCATGCCCAGCACCACCACCTTTGACAAGCAAAGCACCGCTTACAAGACGTCCGTGCTGCCGGCCGGAATTCCGCGCATCGCGGTCGAGATGGGTGTGACCGACGGCTGGTGGAAATACGGCTGCGCCGCCGTGGTCGGCATCGACACCTACGGCGAGTCGGCACCCGCGGCGGCGTTGTTCAAGCACTTTGGCTTCACGCCCGAGAACGTGGCCGACACCGTGCGCAAGGTGTTGAAGAAATAAATCGGTATTCGGCAAGAACTGGTTTTTGATATTAACTTTTCTGGAGAAACGAGCATGACGATCAAGGTAGGCATCAATGGTTTCGGCCGCATCGGCCGCAATGTGTTCCGTTCGGCGGTGCAGAGCTTCGGCGACATTGAAATCGTGGGCATCAACGATTTGCTCGAGCCCGAGTACCTGGCTTACATGCTGCAGTACGACTCGGTGCATGGCCGCTTCAAGGGCGAGGTGTCGGTCGACGGCAACACGCTGATCGTCAACGGCAAGAAAATCCGCCTCACGCAGGAGCGCGATCCGGCAAACCTGAAATGGAATGACGTCGGCGCGCAGGTCGTGATCGAATCCACCGGCCTCTTTCTCGACAAGGCCTCGGCTGAAAAGCACCTGGCGGCCGGCGCCAAAAAGGTCATCATTTCCGCCCCCTCGAAAGACGACACCCCCATGTTCGTCTTCGGCGTGAATGACAAGACCTACAAGGGCGAAGCCGTCATCTCCAATGCCAGCTGCACCACCAACTGCCTGGCGCCCGTCGCCAAGGTGCTCAACGACAAATGGGGCATCAAGCGCGGCCTGATGACCACCGTGCACGCGGCCACCGCCACGCAGAAGACCGTGGACGGCCCGAGCAACAAGGACTGGCGCGGCGGCCGCGGCATCCTGGAAAACATCATCCCGTCGTCCACCGGTGCCGCCAAGGCCGTGGGCGTGGTGATTCCCGAGCTCAACAAAAAGCTCACCGGCATGTCCTTCCGTGTACCCACCTCCGACGTCTCGGTGGTCGACCTGACCTGCGAGCTGAGCAAGGAAGCTACGCTGAAGGAAATCTGCGCCGAGATGAAAGCGCAAAGCGAAGGCGCGCTCAAGGGCGTGCTCGGCTACACCGAAGACAAGGTGGTGGCCACCGACTTCCGCGGTGATGCCCGCACGTCGATCTTCGACGCCGACGCCAGCATTGCGCTCGACGGCACCTTCATCAAGGTCGTGGCCTGGTATGACAACGAATGGGGCTACTCGAACAAGTGCCTGGAGATGGTGCGGGTGGTGGCGAAGTAATTCGCTTTCACTTTCCACAAAAAACGCGCCTTCGGGCGCTTTTTTTGTATGGGGGGCGTTTGGGCGATCCGAGATTATTCACGGGCCCTAAGTACTCAGGGGTGGATGGGACGTGCCCCACAGGCTGTCGTCGAGCACCCGCTGCAAGGTCTGGATCAGCTCCGCGTTGGAGGTGTTCGCTTTCACCAGCACCGCTTCTGCGCGCTGGCTTTCCGTCATGTTCAGATCGCTGGCAGAGAACACGACGACCGGTGGTGCGGGGTCCAGCGCTTCGATGGTGTCTAACAGCTCCCAGCCCGAACCGTCCTGGAGCGTCAGGTCAAGCAGTACCAGATCGTAATGATGGCTGGCCAGCTGGTCCCTCGCTTCCTGCAGGGTACAGGCGAATTCAAAGGTTGCGAAGTCCTGGGCAATGGCCGCGGCAATGCGCTGAATGTCCAGGTCGTCCTCGACGTGCAGAATGCGCGGCTTGCCTTCAGCCATGTTGTCAATGGCGCGGCGCAAACTCAGGATCAGCAGGTTTTCGTCGATAGGCTTTTCTAGCCAGGTCGACACTGCCAGCGGCTGGGTGTTGAATTCGAGTTCGCCTTCTTCGGCGTTGGCCGACACCACCACAATGGGCAGGTTCCGCGTGCGGCTTTCGCGGCGCAGCGCACGGATCACGCAGATCCCGTCCAGGTCGGGCAGGTTCAGATCGACCGTCATGGCGGCGTAAGGCCAGCGCGTCACCTGTTCCAGCGCTTGCGCGGCGTTGTGCACGATGTCCGAATCAAAGCCGCCCTTTTCAAGCATCAGGTTGATCAGCCGGGCAATGTCGGGGTCGTCTTCGCAAATCAGGACACGGGGCCGCGGCGCGGCACTGTCCCGGTCTTCAACCGGCAGCGGCACCGCTTCGGGCAGCTCAAAGTGAAAAACGGTCCCTATCCCGGTCTTGGTGGTAAATCCCATGCTGCCGCCCATCTGCTCCACGATGGCGCGCGAGATACTCAGGCCCAGGCCCGTGCCACCCTTTTGCCGGGTGTCCGAGGTGTCGGCTTGCGAGAATTTCTGGAAGATGCGTTTGCGAAACTCTTCGGGGATGCCGGGGCCGCTGTCGGCCACTTCAACCCGGACCCGCCCGCCGCTGCACAGCAGCCTGATATGTACGCAGGACGCCGGCGGTGAAAATTTCACGGCATTGGACAGCAGGTTGGTGACGACCTGGGTGAGCCGGTCGCTGTCGACGTTGACCCTCACCGCGGCTGTCGGGGCATCGAGGGCCAGTTTGACGTTGTGCTGGCCTGCAAAGCCTTCATTGGCCGCCAGGGCCTGCACCAGCAGAGGCTGCAGTTCCACCTGCTGCAGCTCAAAGCGCATCTTGCCCGACTCGATTTTTTCGCTGTCAAGAATGTCGTTGATGAGCCTGATCAGGCGCTCGCAGTTATTGGCGGCAATGCCGACCAGGTTCCTGGCCATGACCGGCAGCTCTCCGGCAACACCACCGGCCATCAGGCCCAGTGAGCCGCGGATGGAGGTCAGCGGCGTGCGCAGCTCATGGCTGACGGTGGAGACAAATTCACTTTTCATGCGGTCGATGCGTCTGAGTTCGGTCACATCGGTGCCCAGCGAGAAAAAGCCCACCACCTTGCCTTCATCCTTGTCTTCGCCATAGCGCGGAAAGTACTGCATGACGTAGTCGCGCAGCTGGCCGTCCGCAGTTTTCTGCACGCGGTCATACTGCACCGCGTAACCCGACAAGACTTCTTCAATCTTGCTGCGTTCTTTTTCGTACAGCGCATCACCCATCATCTCGCGCATGGTCTTGCCGTGGATCTGATCGCGCTTCAGGCCAAAGCCTTCTTCATAGGCCAGGTTGTGAAACTGAAAGCGCTGTTCAGCGTCGACGTAGGCAATCAAGGCCGGCACGGTGTCCGTGATCTGGCGCAACTGCGATTCGCTGGCGCGCATCGCCTTGGCGCGTTCCTCTGCGGCTTCCTCCAGGCCGCTCATCTGCAGCGTCGTCTGCCGCGCCAGTTCCCATTTGGTGGTCAGCGTCCTGGCCAGCTGGCTGACCTCGATCATGTCGAACGGCTTCTTGATGATGAGCAGCCGGTCCTGCGCGTCCAGCCGCGTCAGCACTTCCTCCCACGGGTAGTCGGAGTAGGCGGTGCAGATCACGATCTGCACCTGCGGGTCGATGCGCCAGAGCCGCTCGATCGTCTCCACGCCATCCAGGCCCGGGGGCATGCGCATGTCCACAAAGGCCATGGCATAAGGATGGCCGGCCTGAACGGAGGCTTCGACCCTGGCCACCCCTTCGAGCCCCTGGTAGGCCGAGTCCAGTTCGAAGCCCTCACCGGACGGCGATGCGGGCGGGCCAAACAGGGCTGCTTCGACTTCGTCCAGATCGCGCCCCCCCGACTTGGCCGCGAGGATCTTGCGGAAGTCCTCATGGATGGAGGGCATGTCGTCGACCAGCAAAATGTGCCGGTTCTGCTGCGTGGTCATGGCGCGTTCCTGTTTTCTTGTGGTGCGATGTGGCTTTCACGGGGCGGGCCTTGCCGGGCGGCCGAAGGGAGCGTGAAGTAAAACGTGGCGCCTTCGTCAGGTTTGGAATCGGCCCAGACCCGGCCGCCGTGCCGGCCGACAATCCGGCTCACGGTGACCAGTCCCGCGCCGGTTCCGGGAAACTCATGGACCGCGTGGAGCCGCTGGAAGGTGCCGAACAGCTTGCTGGCGTAAGCCATGTCGAAACCGCAACCGTTGTCTCGCACAAAGAACACCGCCTCGCCGTCGGTGCCGTCCAGTCTGCCGACCTCGATCTCGGTATGGGTCCGCAGGGACGAGAACTTCCAGGCATTGTCCAGCAGGTGCTGCATCGCGGTCCGGATCAGGCGCCGGTCGCCGTGGACCCACAAACCGT
Organism: Polaromonas sp. P4_F4; assembly: GCF_056401355.1. Classification (NCBI taxonomy): domain Bacteria; kingdom Pseudomonadati; phylum Pseudomonadota; class Betaproteobacteria; order Burkholderiales; family Comamonadaceae; genus Polaromonas; species Polaromonas sp. P4_F4. The sequence continues at coordinate 80,486 of NZ_JBFUJO010000002.1, forward strand.
CCTGGACGGTGATGGACGCCTCGCGCGACGGAACAACGCTGCGGTAATCGCCGAGGAGCTCGCGCGAGATGGCGCTCAGATCGACTGGCTCCATGTGCAGCTCGGCACGCGATGCCTGGGCCAGGGACAACAGGGCTTCGATCAGTTGCGACCCCACCACGGCATTGGCCTGAATTCTGGACAGGTAGTGCAGCACCGCCTCGCTGGCATGGCCGTCCAGTTCCTTGGCCAGCAGATTGCTGAACGCATTCATGATGCTCAGCGGCGTGCGCAGATCATGCGATACGGCGTACGCAAACGCCTCGAGCTCCCTGTTGGATTGGCGCAGGGCTGCTTCGGTTGCCCTGAGCTCCCGCACGGCCTCTTCCAGGCTGTTCATCTGCAACGCCGCCTGGCGTGCCAGTTCCCATTTGGCGGTCAGCATCCTGGCCAGCTGGCTGACCTCGATCATGTCGAACGGCTTCTTGATGATGAGCAGGCGATCCTGCACATCCAGCCGCGTCAGCACTTCCTCCCAGGGGTAGTCGGAGTAGGCTGTGCAGATCACGACCTGCACCTGCGGGTCGATGCGCCAGAGCCGTTCGATCGTCTCCACGCCGTCCCAGCCCGGGGGCATGCGCATGTCCACAAAGGCCATGGCATAGGGACGGCCGGCCTGAACGGAGGCTTGGACCCTGGCCACGCCTTCCTGCCCCTGGTAGGCTGAGTCCAGTTCGAAGCCCTCACCGGACAGGGATGTGGCCTGGCCAAACAGGGCCGTTTCGACATCGTCCAGATCGTGCGCCGCCGGCCTGGCCACGAGGATCTTGCGGAAGTCCTCATGGATGGAGGGCATGTCGTCGACCAGCAAAATGCGCCGATTCGGTTGCGGGTTCATGGCTGGTCCTGCGCGGCGTTGATCGGAAGTTCCAGTGTGAAGGTCGCGCCCCGGCCGATCCCGTCGCTGTGGGTCGTGAGGGTGCCACCCATCTCCGCGGCCGCCAGTGCGCAGCTGTGCAACCCGAAGCCGTGACCGTCCTTTTTGGTGGTGAAGCCGTGGGAAAAGATTCGCGCCAGGTTTTCGGGCGGTATGCCCACGCCGTTGTCACTGACCGCGATTCGAACGTGATCATTGTCACGGGTCGTATGGATGCCCAACTTTTTCTCCTGGCGGCCTGAAACTTCACAGGATTGTTTGGCGTTGCGAACCAGGTTGACCAGGATTTGCAGTACCTTGTGTTTTTCCACCCTGACAGGTGGCACGGCCTTGAAATCCCTGATGACCTCAATGTCGTGCTGCGCCGCCCCGCTCAGGTTCATCCGCAGGGCGTCTTCCACCAACTCGGGCACATTGACGGCTTCCGTCGCACCGGGCGTTCTGGCCAGGTCCTGTTGCCTCGCCACAACCTCCTTGATGTGTTCGAGGTTCTTTTGCAGTTGCGCCAGTTCCTTGAGCGCGCCGGCTTGCTCTTCGGCCAGTTGCCCGGCCAGTTGCGCCAGGTAAACCGGCAGCTGTCTGCCTTTGGGGCTGTTGGTAAAGAAGTCGCCCAGATCCTTCTCGTGCTCCCGCAGCAGCGCGACCACTTTGGACAAATTGGCGGCCTTCGATTTTCTGAGGCTGTCAGCCACGCAAAAAGACGCGATATTGGCGCTGTTGAGCACATTGCCGATGTCGTGCAGGATTCCGGTGGCGAATTCCGCCATGTCGGCCTTGAGGGATGTAGCCAATAGTTGAGTGTGGGCCTGCTCCAGCTCTAGCGCCGCCTGCCTGCGCGCGGTGATGTCCTGAAGCGCCCCTTGCACCCGCGTGATCGTGCCGGCGGCATGGCGTTCGGCCTCGCCGATGGCGCGAACCCAGACATGCCGTCCTTTGGCGGTGATGAGTTCCGCTTCGAGATCGAAGGGCGTGCCCTCCCGGACGCAGGCCTCATAAGCTTTCTGGATGGGTTCACGCGACTGCGGGGCGTAGAAACTCAAGGCCAGCTCAAGTCCAGGCGCGGTGCCGGGTGCCACGTCGTGGATGGCGCATATCTCATCCGACCAGGTGATGCGGGCTTCCGGCAGGTCAACGGTCCAGCCGCCCAGCCGGGCGGTGTGGCCGGCAATACGGAGCAGGGCTTCGCTCTGGCGAAGGCTTTCCTCCGCGGCCCTGCGCTCTATCGTCGCCCAGCAACGTTCGACGACTTCCTGAACGATGGCGACTTCGCCCGGGGTCCAGTCGCGCGGTGTCGTCTGGTGCACGGCCATCATGGCGCGAAGAATGCCATCCTTGACCAGCGGGCAGGTGATGATCGCCTGGATGCCGATGGCATTGAACATCTCTGCCCCATCGCCCGGCAAAAGCTCCGCCTCCACATTGCGAATGACCAGTGTCTGCCCGCTTTGGAGCTTGGCCACGGGCCGCGCACCAAAGAGCGAAAGCTGGTAATTGCCCACGGTGCTCGTGCAGCCGTCGGTGTAGTCGTGCAGGATGGCGAACTGTTCGCCGTCCTTTTCCACGTCTGCGTAGGCGCAGCGGGAGACGCCCAGGTGCTCGCCCAGCATGCGCGCCGTCACCGCCATGATCCGCTCCGGATCGGCCAGCGCGCGCGTCGCTCCGGCCAGATCGTTCAGAAAGCGAAAGTGTTCTTCGCTTTCACGCAGGGCGCGCTCCGTGCGTATGCGCTCGGTGATGTCAAGCAGGACGCCCTGACTGCCAATGATGGCCTGGTCAGGCCCAAACACCGCCGATTTCACTATCTGCAAGTGCTGCGGCTGGCCGTTCGGGTCAGTGTAGGTTTCCTCCAGTGCGACCGGCTGCCCGCTTCGCATGATCTGCTCGTGGTGGATCGTCCCCTGGACAGCCAGTTCAGGGAGCCACATGCAGGTCGCGTTCTGTGATTCGCGCGTGGAAATCTCCAGCGCGGTCCAGCCCAGAATCTGATCCGCCGGCATGTGTTTGAGCTCGCAAAACCGGGGGTTGACGAAAACGAAACGGCCGGCGGCGTCCTTGCGGAAAATCCCGACTGGCAGCTGTACGACCAGCGAGTGATAGAGCGCCTGCGACACCAGCAACGCTTCTTCGGCGTGGTCGCGCTCGGCGACCCGTTCCGCGAGATCGTCGTGGGACTGCTGCAAAGTGGCATTCTTTTGTTGAATTTGGGCGAGCATTTCGTTGAACCCGTCCGTGAGCAGGCCGAGCTCATCGCGGCTGCTTCGTTGCGCGCGGAGCGAATAGTCTTTCTCGGCCGAAACTCTGGCTACCGTCTGCGTCAGGTCATGAACGGACCTGGTGATGCGCCTGGCAACCCAAAGGCTCGCCAGCATGAGTCCCAGGAACACGCTGAGGACCACCGATATCGCGTAACGCTGCTCATCGAGAAGGATGGCAGCATGGGAGGTTTTGTATTGCTCAAAGTCGTTGGCGATCGATGCCACGAGCCCGTCGATCAAGTCGGTCGGCGCGCGATCCATCCCGCGAACCAGGCGATCCGCCGATTGAAAATCCACTCTTCCGCTTTGCTCGAAGACCCTCAGGGCGTTTCGATAGCGACGGCCAAGTTCTTCATGCGCTTTCAGGAATTCGTCCTCCCTGGCCCGGAGGGCGGGTTGGATGAGCGTGCCTGTCAAGGCTTTCCCGTTTTCCCGAACCAGGCGTTCCTGCTCCAAAAACAATTGACGGTAGCTCTCGAAATCCTCCGGGCGATGGCCTCTTAACAGGATGTTTTTCCATTCCTGCACCTGTTTTTTGAAATTCACCTGCTGGACTCTCGCCAAGTCCGTCCAGCGCATGTACGAGGCAAGAACCTCACGGTCGCGATTGACATTCACCTGCATCCACGACAGAAGAACCAGCGTGGCAATCAGGGCAAACACAAGGCAAAAACCAGTCAGTGCGGCGACTTTGGCTCTGATGCCAAATCCGCTCATGGACGCGTCAAGCCACGAGAATCGGCCTTTCTCTGCGAGCCCCGTTTTCCGGGCTGCAGGGGCGGGGCTGATGAGGGACTCCGGCGGGTGCTGCGCTTTCATGACTCGGCCTGCGCGGCGTTGATCGGGAGTTCCAGCGTGAAGGTCGCGCCCTTGCCGGGGCCATCGCTGTGGGCCGTGAGGGCGCCGCCCATCTGCCGGGCCGCCAGCGCGCAGCTGTGCAGCCCGAAGCCGTGGCCTGCCTTGCGGGTGGTGAATCCGTGCGCGAAGATCCGCGTCAGGTTCTCCTCCGTGATGCCCTCGCCCTCATCCTTGACGGATACCCGCAAACTGGAGCCGGCGGCGACGTCCACACGCAGCGTGATCCGGTGCGATCCACCCGTCATGCCCGCCATGGCGTTCTTGGCGTTGCTGATCAGGTTCACCAGGATCTGCAGCACGCGCGCCCGGTCGAGCCGAACCACCGGTACCTCTGCAAACTCCTTGACCACGGTCACCTGATGGCGCGCGAGTGCTCCGCCGTTCATGCGCAGGGCATCCTCCGCCAGATCGCATATCTGGACCGGCACGATGACGCTGGACACCCCGGCGTAGGATTGCTGGGTGGCCACCACGTCCTTGATGTGATCGATGCTGCGGGTGAGGTGCCCCAGTTCCTTGAGCATGTCTTGCTGCTCCTGCGCCAGGGCGTGCGCAATCCCGCTCAGGTAGCCGGGCAGCAGCTTGCCCTTGTCGTCACGGGTCAGGAAATTGCCCAGGTCCGCCGCGTGCGCGTCCATCAATTGCACGGCCCGCATCAAACCCGGGGCCCGGGAGGTGCGCAGCGTGCTGCCGACCAGATCGGCAGAGACGTTGACGCTGTTCAGGATGTTGCCCACGTTGTGCAGCACGTTGGTGGCCATCTCCGCCATGCCGGCCTGGCGCGCCGTGGCGACCAGTTCGCTCTGCGTCTGGTGCAGTTCCTGAACCCGTAGCTCCAGATTTTCATTGGCATCCTGGAGTTCCTCGTTGACGCGCTTGATCACGGCGTGACTGCGCACCAGGCGGATCGCCGCATACACGAGAAGCGCCACCAGCACCGCCGAGAAAATCAGCAGGTACGCACGATGCTGGTCGCGCTGTACTTCAGCGTGTTGGTGTTCAACGGTCATTGCGTTGTTGATCTCATCGATCATTGCTGCCGTCGGCACGGCAATAATACGGCCGAGAAGCTGATTGACGGTCTTTTGCTCGCGCAGGATGGTGCGGACATGCACGCCGAAAATATCCAGCCTCTCCCGGATATCCGGTGGAAGGCTATGCAAACCGGCTTCAAGCTGGCTCAACTCAGCCTGGATTTCGGAACCCTTGTCATCCGATGCGTTTTGGCTGTACAGCAGGCTGGCGAGCAGCAGCTTGTTCACGCTGATCAAGGCGAGCCTGGCGGCTGACTGTGCACCTGTGCTGGTTTGCCCGACCGCCTGTTCGACGTCCGCCGCCGCAGTGGGCAAGAAGACCAGCGAGTTACGCAGCACCGAGTTGTTCGATTTGAACTGTTCGATCAGGACGGCTTTTTCCTGGATGACGCGGAACAGCGCCGCACGGTTCTTCTCCAGCGCAGCAGCTTCGGCGTGTTGCTGGGTCTCCATGTCCGCCTTGAGTTTTTCCAGCAGCCGGTTCAATTCAACCAGGGAGCCAGCCAGCGGGTCGTAGTGCGTGTTGATGCCGACCTTGGACTTCAGAACGTCCAATTCCCATTCGGCATCCAGTTGCTTGAGATGCCTTAGCAGGACGACATTCTCAAAGTAATCGGGTCCACCAAAGCTTTGCGTTTTCTCATAGAGGAAAACCAGAACAGACATCAGGATGGCGGTCACAGCCGCCATCGGTAACCAGGTCAATCGATTGGACACTCTCACGGCTTTGCGTCCAGTTCGCCGGTCAGTGTGCCCAGAAACCTGACGATGGAATCCTTGTCCTCCCTGGAGGCGACGCGGCCGAGCTGGTACCTGAACATGATGTCAACGGCATCTTCCAGCGTCTTCGCCGAGGCATCGTGGAAATAGGGCGCGGTCAGCGCGACGTTGCGCAGGCTGGGCACCTTGAAGACGTACCTGTCGCTTTCCACCTTGGTGACGAGATAACGGCCAAGGTCGGCCTGCGTCGGATTGCCGCGCTTCTCGAAGTAGTTGCCCATGACGCCAAACTTCTGAAACATGTTGCCGCCCACATTCACGCCCTGGTGGCAGGCGACGCATCCATACTGCTTGAATTTTGCGTATCCGGTTTTCTCGGCGGCGGAAATGGCATTGGCGTCACCACGCAGAAATTTGTCAAAGCGCGAATTTGGCGTGATCAGGGTTCGCTCGAAAGTCGCGATGGCGTTCTGGATATTCGCCTTGGTGACCCCGTCTTTGTAGGCCGCCGCAAATGCGCTCTTGTATTTGGCGTCCTGCGACACTTTCTGGACGACGTCTTCCCATTTCGAACCCATCTCAATCGGGTTCTGTACGACGTGATCTATCTGTGCTTCCAGCGAGTCGGCACGGCCATTCCAGAACTGCTTGAAATTGAGCGCGGCATTGAGCACCGTCGGGGCGTTGACGCCGGTCAGCCCGCCATGCAGCCCAATTGACTGCGCGCGGCCGTCGCCGCCGCCCTTGCCCAGATCGTGGCAGCTGGCGCAAGACACGCGGCCATTGCCGGACAGGCGTGTATCGCGAAACAGCAGGCGTCCGATTTCGGTGCGAGCCGAATCCTGCTTCAGGGTCGGTGGAATCGGCTGGATCGGCTCATCGAGCAAGGCCGCAGCGGCGGGGTGGGATGCCCAGACGGCCATGACGATCACGAGCTTCAACATGCTCGATGTCGTGGTTTGCATGGTTGTACGGACCGCAGACATGGTCGTCGTTCTTTTTTTTCCCATCCCTATTGCCTTGCCAGTGTTGCTGGCGTCGTCTTCAATACGGATCAAACACACTTCGCGGCTTATCGGCCGTGTACTTGATAAGCTGTTTTCTGCCTGGCTGTATTTGTGAGCAATTTGCGAACATTGTGCAAGAAAACGTTTCCTTGTGCCTGTCTTCCTTGGGTAAAAAGCCGATTTGAAACCGATTTGGACAAAATCCGGGCCCAAACAACCCTGTTTCAGCACCCGCGTGCCGCCGATGTGGGGGTGGGGAAAGGCTGGCCGACGTGACCGCTCGCGGTCCGTGCCCACGCACCGAACTGAATCGAATTGAATCGAACTGAATGCATGCATGCCCCCAAAGCGGGCGCATTGCTAAGTCCTGCTTAACTCTAGCTGTAGCCTGGGTAAGCGACATTCAGCAGACGCGGTCCTAGAATGAATTCGCCTGAAAAGCCCGCGCCCATGCGGCTTTCCAGCCTGCTGCATCAGCTCTGCTTTCACCTCCTGGAGTCCGAACAATGCGTCGCCAATCCCTGTTAGCCAGCATCTTTTTCACCGCGCTCGCGGCCTTCGCCCTGCCCGGCCAGGCCGCCTACCCGGACAAGCCCATCCGCCTGATCGTGCCGTCGGCGGCGGGGGGCGCACCCGACGTGTTGATGCGGGCACTGGCCCAGCAGCTGTCGGTCCAGATGGGCGTGCCGTTCGTGATCGACAACAAGCCGGGCGCCTCCTATGTGATCGGCACGATGGACCTGGTGCGCTCGCCGGCGGATGGTTACACACTGGCGTATGGCAACGTGGTGTCCCTGGCCACCAACCGCTCGCTGCTGCCGAACATTCCCTATGACATTGACAAGGACCTGACCCTGATCTCCAACGCGGTGCGCGTGGTCAACCTGATGGTGGTGAACAACAGCGTGCCGGCCAGCACCGTGCCGGAACTGATCGCCTATGCGAAGAAAAACCCGGGCAAGCTGGCCTTTGCCTCGGACGGCAACGGCACCACGGCCCACCTTGGCGTGGAGCTGTTCAAGTCGATGACCAACACCTACATGCTGCATGTGCCGTACAAGGCTGCGACGTCGGCCGTCACCGACCTGATCGGCGGCGGCGTGCAGCTGATGATGATCAACTCGCCGGTGGCCGGACCGCACGCCCAGGCCGGCCGTGTGCGGGCGCTGGGCATTTCGGACAACCGGCGTTCCAGCACCTACCCGCAGATCCCGACCATCGCGGAAGCCGTGCCGGGCTTCGAGGTGGTGGCCTGGGGCGGCCTGATCGGGCCGGCCAACATGCCCAAAGACATCGTCACGCGCCTCAATACGGAGATCCGCACGGCACTGGCCAACCCGGCCGTCAAGGAGCGCTTCAGGGTATTGGGTTCGGAAACCGACCCCAGCACGCCCGAGGAGTTCCGCGAGCTGTCCCGGCGTGAAACCGAGAAGTGGGCCCGCGTGATCAAGTTCTCCGGCGCGAAGGTGGATTGATGCCTGCTCACCGCCCGGAAAGAAACCCATGACGCCATGGAAGGCTGCACGGCCCGGCGATTCGCTGGACGCGGTGGACACGCCCGCGCTGGTACTGGACCTGGACGCGTTCGAACGCAACCTGCACCGCATGGCGGATGCCCTCAATGGCAGCAAGGTGCGCCTGCGTCCGCACGCCAAGAGCCACAAGTGCCCCGAGATTGCGTTGCGCCAGATCGCGCTGGGTGCCGTCGGCGTCTGCTGCCAGAAGGTCAGCGAGGCGGCGGTGTTTGTCGCGGCCGGTGTGCGCAATGTGCTGATCACCAACGAGGTGGTCGGCCCGGCCAAGATCGGCCGCCTGATGGAGCTGGCGCGCGCCGCGCACCTGGGCGTGCTGGTCGACCACCCGGCGCAGGTGGCGCCGCTGGCGGTGGCCGCGCAAGCGCACGACGTCATGCTGGATGTGTATGTGGAAGTGGACGTGGGCGCGCACCGCTGCGGCGCGGCGCCGGGGGCCGAGGCCGCGCAGCTGGCCAGGCTGGTGGCCGCGTCGCCGCCCCTGCGCTTTGCCGGGCTGCAGTGCTACCACGGCCCTGCGCAGCATCTGCGCACGCCGCGGGAACGTGCCCAGGCCATTGAAGGCGCCGTCCAGCGGGTGCGCCAGACGCTGGCGGCGATTGAAGCCTGCGGGATCGCGGTGGAGCGCATCACCGGTGCGGGCACGGGCACCTTCCTGCACGAGCGGGACTCGGGCGTCTACAACGAACTGCAGGCCGGCTCCTATGTGTTCATGGACCGCGACTATGGTGACAACCAGCGCGGCGAAGGCGATGTCGCGTTTGAACATGCGCTGTTCATCAAGACCACCGTGATGAGCCGGCCCAGCGCCGAGCGCGCCGTGGTCGACAGCGGCCTCAAGGCGTCCAGCGTCGATTCGGGCCTGCCCATCGTCTGGAAACGGCCCGAGCTGCATTACGCCAAGGCCGCCGACGAGCACGGCGTCATTCTGACGCCGGATGCCGCCGCCCTGTCCCTGGGCGACACGCTGTGGCTGGTGCCCGGCCATTGCGACCCGACTGTCAATCTCTACGACGAACTGGTGTGTGTGCGCGGCCAGCGTGTCGAGGCGCTGTGGCCGGTCGCCGCGCGCGGTGCGCTGCTCTGAAATGAGTCCGTCGGGGGGCGGGCTGGGCTCAGGTCCGGCCTGGCCGCTCGGCCACCATCTGGATCTCGACCAGGAAGCCGTGGTGCAGCGCCGGCACCGGCACCACGGCCCGCGCCGGACGGTGGCTGCCGAAGCGCTCGGCGTACAGCCGGTTGAAGTCCGGCCAGTGCTCCACGCCCACCAGGTACACCGTGGACTGCACCACATCATCGAAACCGCAACCCGCCGCAGCCAGCACGGCGCTGCAGTGGTCCAGCGCCGACTGCACCTGGGCTTCGAAGGGCGCGGGCGGCTGGTTGTTGCCGGACGGCAGCATGCCCGAGACAAACACCAGGCCGCCGGCTTCCACCGCATGTGAATAGTGGCCGCCGGGTGCCGGCACCTGCGCAGAGGAAATGAGTTTCATCGCAGTCTGTCTCCAAATGGCCGTCGGGCCGTCGCCTACCAGCCGTAAAAGCGTTGCCAGGTGCCGGCGAGCCGCTGCTCCCCGTCCAGTGCCTGGTAACAGGGGAACTGTGCCGCCGTGGCGCAGGCATGGTTGGGCAGGATGCGGAGCTGGCTGCCAATCGGCAGGAAGGGCGCCGGGCCCGCCGTGCTACCCGGCCGGCGGGCGATGATGCCGTGCTCCTGGTTGGCATCGACCATGATCAGGTCTTCCAGCGGAGCGCCATCGACGCCGCAGACCACGCCGTAGCCCTGGTCGATGCTTTGCCGGGACGTGCCCCGGTCACGCGACATGGCCATCCAGCCCGCATCGGTCACCGTCCAGCCCTTGTCCTTCTGGTGGCCGATCACTGTGGTCAGCACGGACAGGGCAATCTCGTCGGTACGGCAGACGCCGAGGCCGGCCATCACGAGGTCAAAAAAGACAAACACGCCGGCGCGCACCTCGGTCACGCCGTCAAGGTTTTCGGCAAACAGCGCGGTCGGCGTGGAGCCCACGCTGACCACCGGGCAGGCATGGCCGGCCGCGCGCAGGCGCCTCGCCGCCTGCACGGCGCCGGCGCGTTCCTGCTCGGCCATGGCCACGATGGCCTCGGTGCTGCGGCAGATGTAGGAGTCGCCGGCGTGGGTCATCACGCCGCCCACCGCCAGTCCCTGTGACTGCAGCGCGTCGGCAATGGCCAGCAGCGCGGGTGAGTCGGGCTGAACCCCGGAGCGGTGTCCGTCGCAGTCGATCTCGATCAGCACATCCAGCCGGTCACTTCCCTGAAGGCCTTCGGGATTGAGTTGCAGCGCCATCTCCACGCTGTCCACGATCACCGTCAGCCGGACGCCCTGCCGGCGCAGGCGCAGCGCATGCGCCAGCTTGTTGGGCGACAGGCACACTGCGTACAGGATGTCGGTGATGCCGCGCTCGCTGAAATATTCGGCCTCGCGCAGGGTGGAAACGGTGATGCCGCGCGCACCGGCGTCAAGCAGGCGCTGCGTCACGTCCATGCACTTGTTGGTCTTGACGTGCGGGCGGAAGTGCACGCCGTGGCGCGTCATGCGCCCCCGCATGCGCTCGATGTTGCGGTCCATGCGCGCTGTGTCGAGCAGCAATGCGGGGGTTTCGAGGTTCTCAAAGGGGCTGGTATTCATGCGGGCTGCAGTCCGGAAGATGTCTTGTGTCTTGTGTCTTGTGTGTTGTGTGTTGTGTGCGTCATGGGGTTTCGCGCTTGAGCACCCGGCCCGGCCGGGCGCCGCTGGGCTGGCCGTTGCGCCAGACGATCTGGCCGTTCACCAGCACGGTGTCAATGCCGATGGCCGGGGCAATCGGTTTCTTGAAGGTCGCGCCTTCGTTCACCGTGTCCGGGTTGAGCAGCGTGAGGTCGGCAAAAGCGCCCTCCTGCACCAGGCCGCGTCCCGCCAGGCCAAAGTTCTTCGCGGTCAGGCCCGTCATTTTGTGGATCGCCGTTTCCAGTGTGAACAGGCCCAGCGTGCGGCCATAGTGACCCAGCACGCGTGGAAAGCTGCCCCACAGGCGCGGATGGGGCGCCTCGTCGTGCGGCAGTCCGTCCGAGCCGATCATGGTCTGGTCGAACTGCAGGATGCGCTGCACATCGCGGTCGTCCATCATGTAGTAGATCGCGCCGGCCGGGGTCAGGCGGTCCACCACTTCCTCCAGCGTGCCGCCCTGCTGCGCCACGATGTCGGCCAGGTCCATGCCGGCGCATTCCGGCATGGGCTCCGACCAGGTCACGGTCACGCGCGTGGCATTGACCGCGCGGTGCGCCGACAAAATGGTGGACGAGGCCGGGTAGGGATAGCAGTCCAGGCAGATTGGCTGAAGCGCCATGTTGTCGGCAATGAACTTTAGCGTCTCGGTCGACCGGCCATAGTTCTTCACGCCGACCACCTTGTGGTGCGAGATCACCACCGGCACATCCACCTCGCGGCCAATGCGGAAGGTCTCGGTCAGCGACTTGATGACATCGTCGCCCTCGTTGCGCATGTGGGTGCAGTACACGCCGCCGTGCGCGCGCAGCGGCTCGCAGATGGCAATCACCTCTTCGGTCGGGGCGGCAATCGATGGCTCGTAAAACAGGCCGGTCGACACGCCGATGGCGCCGGCCTGCATGGCTTCCTCGACCAGCGCGCGCATCGCATCGATCTCGCCGGCGCTCGCCGCTTGTGTCAGGTCGTCCATGGTGGCCACGCGCAGCGTGGTGTGGCCCACCAGCATGGCGCAGTTGGTGGCGGCCGGCTGGGCACGCAAGGCGTCCAGGTAGCTGGCGAAATCGGGGAAGCGGAACCACGCGCCGGTGCCGTCCAGCAGGTTCAGCGGCGGTGTCACCGGGTCGGGAATGGGCCGCGGCATGGGGGCCAGCGACACGCCGCAGTTGCCGCCGACCACCGTCGTGATGCCCTGGCTGACCTTGGGCGCCATGTCGCCGCCGGAGAGCATGAGCCGGTCGTCGTGGGTGTGGGCGTCGATGAAGCCGGGGGCCAGCACCATGCCGGCGGCGTCGATCTCGGTGGTGGCGCTGGCACCGCGCAGGTCACCAATGTGCGCAATGCGGTCGCCGCGAATGCCCACATCGCCACTGAAACGGGCGGCGCCGGTTCCGTCAACAATGGCGGCGTTGCGGATCAGGATGTCGTAATGCTCGCTCATGTTTTGCCTCGGCGCTGGGTTGCGGAGACTTCAGTTTAGTAGCACTATTGCGTAGAATTACTGAACAGTGCTAACACTTGACCTAAGATGTTTTAACGAATGGTTCAGCGGCGCTTCAACGGATGCATTGACGGATGCTTAACGAATGCCTTAACGAATGTCCAGCGACACCACCGACCTGCGTTTTTTTGTCACGCTGACCGAAAGCGGCGCGCTGGCCGAAGCCGCACGGCGCATGGACGTCACCGCGTCGGCCGTTTCGCAGCGCCTGCGGCAACTCGAAAACCGCCTCGGCGTTCAGCTGGTCCAGCGCAGCACCCGGCGCTTCAGCCTGACCGACGAGGGCGAGCTGTTCTACACCAAGGCCCTCACCCTGCTGGCCGAACTCGATGCGCTGATCGACAGCCTGCGCGCGCGTTCCGGCGAAGTGGCCGGCACCCTGCATGTGCGCGGCCCCCTGGGCTTTGGCAGGCAGCACCTGGCCGGGGCGCTGGCCGACTTTCATGCGCAACACCCGAAGCTGGTGGTCGCGCTGACGCTCAGCGATGTGCCCCCCGCCGCCGAGGCCGACCGGTTCGACCTGATCGTGCACATCGGTGATCTGGCCAACTCCAGCATGGTCGCTTACCCGATTGCGCCCAACACCCGCATCCTCTGCGCCTCGCCCGACTACCTGGCCCGCCATGCGCCGCTGCTGCGGCCGGAGGACTTGACCGGCCATCAGTGCCTCGTGCTGCGGGAAAACGAAGAGGACGTTTCGCTCTGGCGCTTCCGCAAGGGCCGCACCGACGCGGCGGTGCGCATCGCACCGGCGATGAGCAGCAACGACGGCGATGTGACGCGGCAGTGGGCGCTGACAGGCAAGGGCATCATCATGCGTTCGGAATGGGACGTGGCCGAGCACCTCGCATCGGGCCGCCTAGTGCGCCTGCTCGACGGCTGGCGCCTGCCCGACGCCGACATCGTCGCCCTGATTCCGCAGCGCCACGGCGTGTCAGCGCGGGTGAAGCTGTTTCTGGCTTTCCTGCAGGCGCGCTTTCAACCCGTGCCGCCCTGGCGCAAGGCGGCGCGCGCGGGGTGAACCCTTCAGGGCACGGCCGCCGCCATGGCGGGCGGCAGTGCGGTGACCAGATTGACAAGTTGACCCCGAACCGTCACGGCCCCATCTGACGCGCATAACCTGCCATCGAACCAAACGCCTTATCTCGTTGCGACCAGTCGTGCGTCTGGTTCCAGATTTGCAGTACTTTTGGTGCCTCGATTTCAAAGTTGGCCGCCCGCGCCGGATCGCAGGTGCGGACAGTCAATTCGAGCCTGTGCCCGGACGGATCAAAGAAATAGATCGACAGCATGATGTCGTCATGGTTGGTGGGCCCGACAACGGTCAGTCCGTGGGCTTCGAGCCTGGACTTGGCGTCATTGAGGGCCTGCACGTTTTCAACCTCGAAGGCAAAGTGTTGAATCCAGTCTGGCGAAGCAAGGTCCTTCATGTTCCCAGGATCTTGCGGGCATTCAAAAAAGGCAATATTGCTGCCGTCTTCCATTTCAAAAAAAATGTGCACGTGGGGACTGTACTTGCCAGTGGAGGGCACATGGTCCTCACCCATGGCATGCGCAAACTTGAGGCCGAGCACCTCGGTATAGAAAGCGGTTGTCTCGGCTGCATCCCTGCAGCGGAAAGCCGCGTGGTGAAGTTTTTTGCATAGCATAGTGATCTCCTTTGAAGTGTGTGACGGGATCCGTTGTTTCGATTGGTCGTGGTCGTGGTCTTGGACTCTTCGGAGGCTTAATGCTGTTCGGGTGTGCACGCCAGCAATGTGGCCCGGCACTCGCCGAAACCGATACGTGCGTACCCTGGCCGCTCGCAGCAGCCGGTGAGCACGATCTCGTCGCCATCGCCAAGGAAGGTCCGCTGCTCGCCCGTGTCCAGTGCAAAGGGTTTTGCGCCGCCTGACGTGATTTCCAGCAGGCTGCCCAGCGCGTCAGCCGTTGCGCCTGAAATCGTTCCGGAGCCAAGCAGGTCGCCGGCATCCAGTGCGCTGCCATTGCTGGTGTGGTGCGCTACCATTTGGGCGAATGTCCAGTACAGCGTCGACGCGTTGGAGCGGGACAGCCGCCTGGCAGGCAAACCCCGAGCCGCCATCTGCGCGGTGCGCAGGTGTGCATCGATCTGGATATCCAACGCGCCTTCGCGCTGGTCCTGCGCGTCGTACAGGTACGGCAGTGGCTGCGGGTCATCCGCGGCGCGCACCAGCGCCGGCGTTCGAAACGGCGCCAAGGCCTCAGCCGTGATCACCCAGGGCGACACGGTGGTCGCGAAACTCTTGGCCAGGAATGGGCCGAGCGGCTGGTATTCCCAGGCCTGGATGTCACGGGCTGACCAGTCGTTCAGCAGCGAAAAACCAAAGATGTGGCACGGTGCGCGTTTAACGTTGACCGGCTTTCCCACATCCGACGCTTCACCGATGTACATCCCGAGCTCCACCTCATAGTCCAACCGCTGTGCCGGTGCGAAGACTGGCACGGCTTGGTCGGGAATTTTGATTTGGCCGCGCGGCCTGTGTACAGGAATTCCGCTGGCTCGGACGCTGTTCGCGCGGCCGTTGTAGGCGATCGGCACATACTTGTAGTTTGGCAAGAGTGGCATGTCCGGCCGGAACAAGCGGCCCGCATTGGTTGCGTGGTGCACAGAGGCGAAGAAGTCCGTGAAGCCGCCAATCCGCACCGGTAAAACCAGGTCTACGGCTGCAATGGGCAGCAGCGCTCTGGTCAGCAAGTCGCGATGCATGGTGTGGCCTGTACTCAAGAGCTCCGACAACCTGGCGCGCAACGCGGAGGCGGGATCAAGGCCAAGCGCCATCAAGGCGTTGAGCGAGGATGCCTGGCAGGCTACCGCAGCCTGCGACGCAGCACCCTCGAACAAGTCTGCACAACGGCCAATGTCCAGGATGCTGTCGCCAATGCCCACACCGCAACGCGCGGGCTCGTCTTCTTCTCTGCGGAATACGCAAAATGGCAGGTTCTGGACGGGGAAGTCAACGCCTTCGATGTTGGCTGAAGCCACCCAACTGCGCAAGGCGGGATCATGGGTACGGTTCAGGCTCATCACAGCCTATGCCCTCCGTCCACAATGATGCGCGTACCGGTTGCTGTCTTGAGGTGTGTCGCGCAGGCGAGCACGGCTAGTGCCACATCTTCGGGCGTCACAATGCGCCCGAGTGGCGTCTGGGCTGCTTTTTTCTCCAGTTCCGCGTGGCTTCTGCCTTCGACAAAGCCTGTATCCACGGCCGCTGGGGACACGCAGAGAAAGCGCACGGCAGGTCCAAACGCGCGTGCCAGTGAGACTGTCATGGTGTCCAGCGCCGCCTTGGCTGCGCAATAGGCAATGTTGCTGCCCGATCCGGTGAAGGCCGATATCGATGACACGTTGACCACCAGCCCATTTCCTGACCCACGCAACAGTGGCAGCAGTGCACGGATAATGGAAAACGGCCCTCCGGCATTGGCAATGAGAATCTCGTTGAACAGCACGTCATCGAGGGTATCCAGGTCCGCATGCGCAATCCGCCGGGTGAACCCTGCGGAGTTGACCAGGATATCTACCTTGCCTACTGTGGATCGCAGGACGCTCGCGACTTCAGCGTGCGCAGTACTGTCACCAAGGGGAATGTGCAGCAAGCTGTGCACCTGTTCAGGGCCTTGCGTTGGCAATTGCGCACGCAGTGCCTCAGCCCGGTCTCGACCCAGGTGGTAGCCGATCACGACGCTGGCACCCTCAGCGGCCAACGCTTGAACACAGGCTGCGCCAATGCCGCTGCTTCCTCCTGTGACGACGGCAACCTTACCGTCCAGCCTTTGAGGTACTTTAAATTCTGAAATGCTCATGGCTTCGCTTCCTGCATCTGCTTTTTTTTTTGTGAATTGGCATCGGATGGAGGTAATGCATTAATTTGCATAGTTGCCTGTTGCCGCAGCAACTCTGCGCCAACGTGCAATTTCGGTCTGGATGCGGTCACCAATGACCTGCGGCGATGCCACCGAAAAGTCGGGGTCAATTCCTTGCGTGAGCAGCTTTTCGCGGGTGGATTTGGAGGAAAGTACCTGCCCGGTTTCGTGCGCAATGCGCGACACCAGCGCAGCGGGCGTGCCAACTGGAGCGAACAGGCCATACCACATGCCCGCGTCATAACCCCCGATGGTTTCAGCCACGGTGGCAACGCCGGGCAGTTCGGTGATGCGTTTTCTACTCGCCAATCCGAGCGCCCTGATTTTTCCTTCCTTGATCAGGGGAATAAGTTGCGGTGATGGACCCGCGCCGAGTTCTATCCGCCCTCCCATCAGGTCTTGCAACACCTCGCCCAGACCCTTGTAGGTGATCATCGTCACGTCCACGCCGGTCTGCACTTTCAGCAAGTCCATGGTGAGGCTTGTCGTGCTGCCGAAATTTATCTTGCCGGGGTTGGCTTTGCCGTACGCCAGCATTTCGCCCACGGTTTTGAACGGTGCCTGGTTGGACGCGACAAGAAGCACGGCCGAGTCGCCAATGGCGCTGACCGGGACGAAATCGCGCTCGAAGCTGTACGGCAGCTTGCGGTAGAAGGCGGCGTTGGCGCTATGCACGCCACTGAGGATGCCCAGCGTGTATCCATCAGGCGAAGCCTTTGCCAGCGCCTCCGCACCGATGTTGCCCGCTGCGCCTGAACGGTTTTCCACGATGACCGGTTGCTTCAAGCGTGTAGACAGGCCATCCGCCAGTGTGCGAGCGAGAATGTCCTGCGCCCCGCCAGCGGGGAAGGGCACAATGATTCGCAGGGGCTTGATCGGAAACGTCTGGGCCGAGGCGCATGCACAAACGGCGATCGCCAGCGAAACACATGCGGCCTTTAGCGGACGGGAGAGCAAGACTATGGAATGCATGATGGTGACCTGAAAAAATGAAGAAGACGCGAATGCCTACCAAGGCACCTCAACGCCGAGGCCGCGTGCGGCAAGTGCCAGTTCATCTCGCACGGCCAATGGCAGCGCAATGCCGCCAGCCTGCCGGCTCCGGGATTCACTGGTGCCGCGTTCGCCTGGCAGCAATACCTCGGACGCGCCATCGGCCACTGGCAGC
Source organism: Polaromonas sp. P4_F4 (assembly GCF_056401355.1). Taxonomy (NCBI): domain Bacteria; kingdom Pseudomonadati; phylum Pseudomonadota; class Betaproteobacteria; order Burkholderiales; family Comamonadaceae; genus Polaromonas; species Polaromonas sp. P4_F4. The sequence continues at coordinate 98,108 of NZ_JBFUJO010000002.1, forward strand.
TTCTTGATCTGCGCAACCAGCTCATCCATGTTGCCGAAGAAGTGGCCGCCGACGTCGATGCGCGCCACATCGAGTGCGAGCACGAATGCATTCTGAAAATGAGGCTGCGAACCCGGGGGCGCCGAGAGCGCGGGCGCGAGAATCGGGTTTCCTGAAAGCACGCTGGCCAGCACTTCGACCATCAGCGCGAGCCCGGAACCCTTCGGGCCGCCAAGGGGTGCCGGCGTCACGGCCGCATCGGCATCGGTAGTGAGTTGGCCGTAGGCGTCGAGCGCCCAACCCATCGGTATAGGCTGGCCGACCTTGCGTGCCTGCATCAGCTTGCCAAGCGAGACCACACTGGTTGCCATGTCGAAAACGAGCGGTGCAAGGCCGTCTCCCCTCGGGGCAGCCACGGAGATCGGGCTCGTGGAAACCGCTGGCCTTGCAGCGCCGTGGTAGCCCATCATCGGGCCGGACGCCGCGACGGCCAATCCCACCAAACCCTGCGTTGCGATGGCGTGGGTGTAGTAGCCCAGCGCACCGGTGTGCGTTGTGTTGCGAAGGATTGCAACGCCCGCTCCGCAGTCGCGCGCCAGCTCGGTGGATTGCTCGACGGCCTTTGCCATGCCCGCGGCACCGGGGCCCCGGCCCGCGTCGAGCACGGCAAGGGCGGGCAACTGCAGCACCACTTCGACACTTGCGTCGCGTCGCATCTCGCCAGACGCGAGCCAATGTAAGTAGAGGGGCAGCCTGGACACGCCGTGTGAGCCGGTGCCGCGCAAGTCCGCCCAGATGAGCACGTCCGCGACCTGTGTGGCCTGCACAGGATCCAGCCCGGCTGCCCCGAGAAGTGTGGCGGCGAAGTGATGCAGCCTGCGGTGATCCACCTGAGCGGGGGTGGTCATTGCCCACTGCCTTCGCTGGTCAGCACTTGGTGGGTCTCGTTTTGCCCGGCCACGTTCTTCGCAAGCCAGTCGCGCAGGAGATTAAATGTCATGGCGTTCTCATCGTCAAAAATGAAATGGTCGATGCCTGCAAACAGGTGAAGGTCGACGGGCATCTTGGCGTGCCGGAACAGCTCGATCGACTGGGTGGTCGGTGTGACCGAGTCAAACGACGGATGCAACAGCAGCAAGGGTCTGGGAGCGATCTGTGCCACAACATCGTTGGGCCGGAAGCGGAACATGCTTTCGACGACCTCGTACGGAAAATCCAGGAACGCGCCCGGCGGCAGCCCTGCGCGCATGTGCGGCGGGATGGGTACGATGTCGAAACGCGAGACGCGCATGGACTCGCCGGCCCGACTTCGCGCGCGGCCCTCCTCCATCATCGAAGTGAACTTCGCCCATGCCTGGGGCGAGGGATGTTGCTCGCGGAATTTGCTCGCACCATCGCCCCAGCCCGCAGATGAGACGCAGGCAGCAATCCGTTTGTCGGTGGCCGCCGCGTACACGGCGATGGCTGCGCCGAAACTGTGGCCGAGCACAACAATGCGGCTGGCATCGACGTTGGTGTTTGAGAGCAGCCATGTGACGGCGTTGTGCGTGTCACGCACCTGGTCCTCGCACAACACCCTGGCCCGCTCGCCTTCGCTTTCGCCGCAGCCACGCATGTCGAAGCGCAGGGTTGCATAACCGAGCTTGTCGAGCAGGGCGTGTGTGATCGCCAGGACTTGATCCTCCTTGTTGGCGCCAAATCCGTGTAGCAGCACCACGATGGGATGAGCGGTACATGGCACGTCGTTGGCCTGCTCGCCCGGCATACTGAGAATTCCCGACAGCATCAAGCCGTCGGATGGGAAGCGGATGTTTTGTTGCATGGATACTTATGTATTGGTGCGCAAGAGAAATTCTTCGATGCTCGTAACCAGGGCGACAGGCGTCTCATCCATCGGGTAATGCCCGGCGTTGCCCATGACCTGAAGCTCGGCGTTGGGATACCAGCGCAGATAGGTTTGCTGCATGACCTCCTCGGTCAGGCCGGGATCGTTTTCGCCGACGATGACCTTGATGGGCTGCTTCGCGCCCGCGATCCGGCCAGAGAAGTCGGTCCTGGCCCACGAGTTCAGGTAGGCCGCGAATGCGTCCTGGTTCGAGCGTTCCCATGAGCGCTGCACCATGCTGTCGAGCCAGTGGCCCGACAGGCGCCTGCCGGTGCTGCCGTCCAGGATGGCCCGTCGCGCCTGCGGGTTGGCTGCCGCGCTGCAAAAGAGACTCCAGGTTTCTTCGTCGAAGGACACGCCACTGGCCGGCACCGGCGTCACGGCCACCAGGGCGCGCACTCGCGGCGTTGCATCTGCGAGCACGTGCTGTATTGCACTGCCGCCCATGGAGTGGCCGAGCAGCGAGAAGCGGTCCCATTGCAGCTGGTCCGCAACCGCGATGGCGTCCGACGCAATCTCCGCGATCGTGTAGTTGCCCTGCAGGTGCATCGATCCGCCGTAGCCGCGGCAATCCATGAATGCATAGGTGAATTTCCGTTTGTCGATCACCTCGACGAAGGGTCCCCATCCTTCCGCGCAACCAAACCAGCCATGAAGGGCCAGGACCTTGACTGGCCCGTTGCCCACCGTTACGACGCTGTTCGCCATATCTTCCTCGCTTGTTGTCTCACGTATTCCCGCATTGACCTGTGGGTGGCCGCATGCCTAGAATGTCGGCCTCAGTTCGTTGAGCTACGTACTGTAGTCAGAGAAAGCCCAAAATGCACAACGCGCCATGCCGGCGTTCTACCAAATCGTCCGATTCTTTTCTCCCGCGCAGGAGATCGAGATGAAAGACGCACGCCAGTCGTCGGTTATGCAGGGCGAGTTCGGCCGCATCACGTTGAACCTTACCGCGCGCGACCTGGTCGAACACGCGCATTCGGAATACAACTTCATCTTCAAAATTGGCGGTGGCGACACGGGGTTCAAGGTCAATGGCGCGACATTCGAACTGAGCGACGATAACGCCATCTTTGTGAATCCCTGGGAGCCGCATGCCAAGCTCAACAGCCACGGCGCCGCCACGCTGGTGTTGACGGCGCTGCTGAACGGGCCGTGGATGTCGCAGGTACTGGGCGTGCAATCACCGCCGCGCGCAAAGATGTTTCCGTCCCCTTTGGTGCAACTGTCGCCAGAGGTGCGCGAATGCGTCGTGCGCATTGCGATCAGCATGACGTCGGGCCTCGAAATGTCGGATGAGGAACGCACGCCTATTCTGCGGGATCTCGTTCGTGCAGTGGCTGTGGCCTATTGCGACCAGGAGTTTTCGAAGAAGGCCCTGTTGGCCGAGCGGCCCATGGACGCGCGCATCATGCGCGCCACGCGCTTCATGCGTGAGAATGCGGCCAGCAACCCGAGCCTGGAAGACGCGGCCGCGCATGTAGGCCTGTCGCGCTCGCGCTTTTTCGAGCAGTTCAAGAATTGCCTGGGCGCTTCGCCGCAGCAATACCTGGACTGGGAACGCATGACGCTGGCCACCCGCATGCTGTCCGATCCGAATTCACGGGTCACCCAAGTCTCGGATGAGCTGGGGTTTTCGGCGCCGAGCCACTTCGCCCGCTTCTTCGCGCAGCACATCGGTTTTCCGCCGAGCGACTTCAAGCGCGGGATGCTGAGCCAGGCTTCGCCCGATCAGGCCTGAGCCGCGGCCGGCGGGTTCCAGAACGCCGCAGGAAGCAGGATGCGGTTTTCCTGGTGCACGGCAAGCCCCGCGACCTTGGCGAGGTAGCCCTGCCATGTGGGATCGGCCATGAGCCGCGCACGGCGTGCCAGGCGGTCCTCGAAACTGTCGAATCCCCAGAGATGGATCACCTGGTTCAGCGGGCCGATTTCGGTCACCATGCAACCGAGCCAGTGGCCCAGAATGGTTTTTTGTATTTCCAACCCTTCCTTCTCGTAGGTCGCCAGGTATTGGCGCATCTTGCCAGGCTCCAGGGTGTATGTGCGTTGTTCGATCAGCATGTCGATCTCAAGCCTGTGTGCGAGCGTATTGCAGGAAGCTTTCGTCCGTGAGTGCCTTCAGGTCCGGGACGGCGCGAATATTCCCCATCTTCAGGTGCCACTGGATCAGTTCGTCCACCGCGACGAACGATGGGGCGCCGCTCGCGGGGAAGTCGAGCATTGGTGTTTCGGGCAACATCTCCATGTTGTATTTTTTCAGTTGTGCCGTAATTTCGGGCGAGCCTTTCGCGCCCGGTTCGATGAAGGCCTGGCGATAGTCGCGTAGCGCGCGCATGTACGCCACCATGTAGCGACGCCCGGCCTCGCGGTTGGTCTTCATCAATGAAGGTCCATAGATCAGATAGCCGTTAGGGAAGTTCGGGCGGAACTTGTCCATGGACATGATGCGCACGCCATTGATCCGCTTGAGCACCAGAGTGGCATGCGGCTCGTTGATGCATGCGGCGTCTATCGACTTGTTGCCCAGCGCGGCGATGACATTGGGCAGGCCCAACTGGACAATGTCGAATTCCTTCTCGGTCACGCCGGATTGCAGTGCAAGTTGCGAGACGAACCAGCTGCTGGGCGCGGCCAGGCCCGATGCCAGCTTCATACCCTTCAAGTCTGCAGGTGTCTTGTAACGACCGCTCTCGACATGGTCGCGCCGCATGACGAAGCTGATGGAGCCGTGGTTCGGCGAATGCTGGCCGGCCGTCGCGACAATGGTGAGATCGATGTTGCGGCTGCGCGAGTTGAAGATCATGGGATTGGGGCCGCTCGCCAACGCGTCAAGTGCACCGATGGCCAGCGCCTGGGCGGCTTCACCCGAGCCAGGAAAGGCCTTGATCTCGACGTCCAGGCCTTCCTCGCGAAAGTACCCCTTCTCGGCCGCGATGATCGAGACGGCATCGAACATCGCGGCAATGATGCCCACGCGCAGCTTGACCGGTGGCGAAAGCGGGGTGCGCGTGACAGCCTGAGCCCGAAGGGAAAGATGTGAAAGCGCGAGCGCGGCCGTCGATGCTGCCATCAGCGTGCGGCGTGAAAACGCTTTCGTGTTCATGTTGGTGTTCATGTCTTGACTCCTGAGGACGTTGTTGACTGCAGGCGCCTCAGCGGCGCTTCCACGGAAGCAGGCGGGATTCGAGTGCATCGATCAGCCAGAACGACGTGATACCGATGAATGCGATCACGACCAGGCCAACGTACATGTCTTCCACCGTCATCAGTTGCCAGGCACGCCAGATCAAAAAGCCGATACCCGATTGGCTCGACACCATCTCGGCGGTCACCAGCAGCAAAAGTGAAGAACCCCAGCCCAGCCGCAGGCCTGCCACGATCAGGGGCAGCGCACCGGGAAACGCGATCGTGGTGTAGGTGGCGATGCGCCCGGCCTTGAAATTGGCGCCGACGTCCAGATAGATGCGGTCTATGTTGGCGACGCCAGCGGCGGTCGCGATCAATACCTGGAAAAAAACACCAATGGCGATGATGGCCCACTTTGATTCTTCACCGATACCGAAGATCAGCATCAGCAAGGGCAGGATCGCTACCTTTGGAATCGGAAACAGCGCGCCGACGATGGGTTGTACGGCAGCCCGTACGATGGGTACCAGCCCCATGATCGCGCCGATCACCATGGCCGGAATCGCCCCAAGAAGAAAGCCAATGAGCGCGCGCGACAGGCTGACCAGTACGTGGTAGGTCAGCGAGTTGTCCCATGGCATGTTGAAGGTCATGTGGTAGAACGTGCCGATGATGGAAGAGGGCGCAGGAAAGAAACGCTGGTCCAGAACATCGGAGCGGGTCAGCGCTTCCCACAATCCAAGCAGCAGCAGCGGAGCCACAATGGCAACCATGCGCTCGATGGCCGCCGGCGATACCTTGCGAACGACCAGGCGTGACGATGCGCGCACTTCGATCTGCGGGGTTGACGCCGGGAGGGCCATTATTTTTGAAGTGCTCATGCGATTTCTTTTTGTGGGCGGGTGTTCATCACTTCCTCGCGCAGTTCTTTCCACAGCCGCTCATTCAGTTCGGCGTAGCCAGGGCTTGATCGAATCTCGTAGGCGCCACGCGGGCGTTGCAGAGGTACGGCGATGTCTGCCTTCAGCGTTCCGGGCCGTGCGGTCATCACCAGCGCACGATCGCTGAGTACAAGCGCCTCGTCGATCGAATGAGTAATGAAAAGCACCGTTTTGCGCGACTCTTCCCAGATGCGCAGCAGCTCTTCCTGGAGGATCGCCTTATTTTGTTCGTCCAGTGCCGCGAACGGTTCGTCCATCAACAGGATTTCCGGGTCATTGGCGAACGCGCGGGCAATAGAGACCCGTTGCTTCATGCCCCCGCTCAACTGGTGGGGATATGAACCGGCAAACTGTGTGAGGCTTACCTTGTCGAGGTAGTGCCGTACTGTGTCCCGGCGCTCGGCCTTGGGCACCTTGCGCATACGCAAGCCATACTCGACATTGCCTTCGACGGTCATCCACGGAAATATCGACTGTTCCTGGAACACCATCGACAGAAGCGGCTTCGTCTGGTTGAAATGCGCGAGCCTGAGCTCGCCTGACGTATGCGTCTCAAGGCCCGCGACGACACGCAGCAGGGTAGTCTTGCCGCAGCCCGAGGGGCCGACGATGCAGCAGAATTGGCCCTGCTCGATCACGATGTTGACGTCTTGTAATGCAACGACGCTGCGGCCGCCGGAGATGAATTCCTTGCCGAGATGACGGGCGATGATTTGCGGCGTGCGCGCGGGCGCGCGCGGATCGGCCATCGGGAGTTGGCGTGGAGGCACTGGGTTTTGTGTCACGGCGTTCATGGCGTCCGGGATGAACATCAGGCGTGCCTGCGCAATGAGCGGGAGAGTTTCTCTGCCAGCGGCGCCGACAGGATGCTTTTGGGCAGCATGGCGTGCATGGTCTGCGCCGGCATTTCGGTATAAACCGAGCCGCGCTGGCGCGCGAACTTTGTTGCCCGGAAGCTGCCTGCCAGGCTGAACAGCGAATAGACGTCGGCGCGGTCCATAGACAGTGCGGTGCTGACCCAATCGAGCATGCCGCGCAATGCGTTGACAAGCGCGTCGTCCAGCGTCTTGCCAAATCCCACCCCTATCCAGTGTGTCCGTGTTTCGGCCAGCGGCAGGCCGATGGTCACCTTCTTGTGAAGCACATACTGGATGCGCAGGTCTTCCATCGCAGTTTCCATCGCGGTTTGGTTGACCATGCCATCGCCTTGCACGGCATGGGAGTTGCCGGTCCACAAGCGGCCGCCTGGATGAAACACGGGCAGGAACAGCGCGGTGCCTTCGACCAGTTCGTGCAGGCCGAGTTTGCCGCCATAGGCACCGTTCAGGATGCCGCTGACCGGGCTGTCGCCGGGCGGCTGGGTAGCAAAGAGCCCTTGACCGGGATGCAACTCAAGCCGGATGCCGGGCGCGAACTCCACGCTCTTGCGATCCGCGTCGAACTTGAAATATCTCAGGTAAGGCTTGTTGAAGTCCTCGGGAATGGCGCCGACGTTGGCCGGCGAGGAATTCCATGCCCATTCGATCGGGCGTGCACGTACCGTGCGGATTTCGACCAAATCGCCGGGCTCGGCACCGCGGATCACAACGGGGCCGATGTTCGAGTAGGGGCCGTTGGGATAGCGGCGGCGGATCGGCTCGCGCTCGGCGAACGACATGCCGTAGCGCGGCTCGTTGGCCCAATTTAGCCACGTGTTTGGATAAGACACGATGTCGCCAGAATCGATGAGGGCCGCAGGGGCGGCTTTGGGGTCGAGCAGGCCGACGGTAACGGTTTTCGAATTCGATTCAACAACGTGTGTCCTGCCTGGCGTGGGCGCTTCGTCGATAACCAGGGATGCACGGCCGGCTGCGGTGCAGCCGGCGAGAGGGGAAACAAGTGCCGCCGCTGCGCCGCGCAGAAGGTGTCGTCGTCCTGTATCCGGAATGTCGAGTGAGCGGGCTGCGTTTTCAAGCGTATCTTGAGACACGCTGCAAGAGGTTTGGCTTTGCATGGTTGGTATGGCTTGGTAAGGTTCAGGGGCGGGTTGACGATGCGCCGATGGCAGCGATGCCAGCACGCACCGCGTCTTCGTCGAACTGACTCGACGCGCCGCTGCCGGCCGCCGCGCCCACGAGGAGGCCGTTGATGAATATGGGCAACGAGCCTTGCGAAGGAAACATGGGGCCGCCGTAGCTCAGCGAGCTGATCTGCCCGAAGACGATCGGGTTGGCCTTGTAGCGCTCCATCAGCGCCTTTCCAGACTCCCCTCCGGTCGCAACGCTGGCAATTGCTTTGCCGCGCGCTACATCGAAGGTGCCAAAAGGCATGCCGTCCATCCTGGCTCCAGTAATCACATGGCCGCCGGAATCGACTACCACCACGGTGACGGCGGTATTCTTCTGCCTTGCAAAGGTGAAGGCTGACTGCATCAATGCGGTGGCCTGCTCCAGCGACAGGTTTGCGTTGGCGATCACACCGCGTTCGGGTTGGGCGTACGCTATTGCGCCGGCTAGCTGCAGGCCCAGAAGCAAGATGGTGGGAATGATTTTTGTCATGCGTGTCTCCTCGATACGTACTTGCCGCGTGGGCGGGCGGGATGGGGCGTTCGCCCCGCGCAATCAGGGTCAGAAGCGATGTCGAATGCCGAATGCAGTGGTCGTCTGCTTCGAGTTCGGCTTGTACAACTGATCCGAGTAGTACATCGTATATAGGTCGGTGCGCTTCGACAGGTTGTAGTCGTAGCCGAAGGCAAAAGACTTGCGGCGATCGATCGTTGCGGCAACGCGGTCGTCTGCCCGCGTGGTGGCGTACTCCGCCAGGATTGCGCCCGGGCCGACGGGCACGCTCGCACCGAGTTCGCTTACCTTGCGGGTGGCATTGAGCGCGGTATTCAGGTAAGTCTCCCGGACCTTGTGGTATTGCGCGCTGAGCTTGGCCACGCCGAAGTCATAGGTGCCGCCCACCATCCGCACATCCTGCTTGTGCCCGTCGTTGGCGGTGTTGAGGTTGATCTGGCGTGTCGCCACAACCAAGGCGAGCTGCTTGTTGAAATAACGCACGGCGCCATCCGTCGCCACTTCACGCTTGTAGTTGACGCCCTGCGGCTCTTCCCGGCCCAGGCTGTGTTGCAGGTCAACTTCGAAGCCGCTCATGCGTGGCGACTGGTATTTGATCGAATTGTTCATCCGCGTATCGCTGAGCACGTTGTTCTTGAAGGCGTTGGCGAAAATCGGACTGACACCGGTGGTACCCACGAGCGGCGTGAAATTAGTGGTGGCCAGTGAATATGGCGTCGGCATGCGCCCGAAGCTGAACTGGCCGTACGGACTTTGGATCCCGACGAACGATGCGCGCGCGAATAACGGGTCTGTGTCGTTGCGCCCTGTCGCTCCAGTGTCCACGCGCACATAGCTCTCTAGCGCAAAAACTGCCTTGTAGCCGCTACCCAGGTCTTCGGATCCGCGAAAGCCCAGGAACGATGTGGTCAGGCCGCCGGAGTTGACCACCGCGGTTTTGGTGGCGGAACCTGTGGCCGCGGTGGTTTTGATCTGACCAACGAATGCGTCGAGCACACCGTACATCTCGACACTGCTTTGTGCGAACACGTTTGCACAGGCCGCCAGTGCGATGGTTGAAACGATGGTTGAACGGATAAACATGCTTGCTTGTCTCCTTTGATGTTTGTGAATGGGCAAGTAAATGCAGGCGATGAATTCGCTTGTCACGGGCTGAAGGATAGGTGTGACCTGCATAGCCGGGCGCACCGGAAGTTCCGCTCAGTTACCACTGAGTCCGATTCTTTCGACCGGGTGCGTGTGGCGCGACTGAGCGGACGCGACGGTGCCGGGCGCTTTTGTCCATCGGCATGTATGTCCAGCGTATGGACGTTGGTCTGCGCAGGTTCCCTATGCAAGACAGCGTGAAATCTTGCTGCCACCAGCTAGAAAATCGGACGATGTGGTAACTCGTCGAATAGCTTGGTCAGATCACATGGTGTGTCGGCCCGTATATTTAACGAGAGCAATCATTTTGCTCATCACGTTAATAAAAAGGAGACATGCATGCCCGATTCTTCCAGTGGGTGTTCATCCGGCGATGCCGATGAACGCGGCAGCAGCGATCAGCAGCAAGTTCGCAGAGCGCTTTTCAAAATTTCTGCTGTAGCCGGTTTGGCACCCTTCATCAGTTTCCTTCCAGGATGCGCATCTGCATCTGCTAGCCCGGGAGCTGCGTCAGACACAGTGGGGAAAATGGTCTTGCCGACAGGGCGAACTCATCGCGTGGTGCCGTCCAAAGACACGGTTCGCGTGGGACAGATGGACCCCAGCGCGCCCGCCGCAGCCATCATTCGAAGCGGTGACGTAGTCCACTATGACGGTACCTGGACACAATGGGGAAATGAGGCCAAGTACGGCATGTCGTTTGAGGAGCGCGAGCCGATCCGAAAGAAATATCCTGCGGGTCCGTACTCACTGATCGGACCCATCGAAGTTGAAAGCGCAATGCCTGGCGATGTTGTCGAGTGCCGGATGCTAAAGCTGCGTCCCATCGATTGGGGCTGGAATTCCTCGCCAAAGGGAGTCGGGGCATTGCCTGCGGATTTTCAGAAACCTTACTTGCGTTATCTGAAATTCAACAAAGAGCGTACAGCTGCGGAGTTTTTACCTGGAGTCACTATTCCACTCGCCCCGTTTCAGGGCGTGTTTGCTGCACAACCAGTCGGGGACAAACCGACGAGCGGGATATTGGCTGGCCCATATGGTGGCAACCTCGATCTTGCTGAATTAGTAGCGGGAACTTCGCTATTTCTTCCGGTGCAAGTTGCAAAAGCAAGAATCTGGACGGGTGACTCCAACGGTGCGCAGGGCGATGGTGTTGTAAACCAGACCGCAATTGAGACCGCACTGGAAGATTTGCAGGTGCAGTACGTCCTGCATAAAAAATCTGTTCTGAACAGTCCTATGGTTGAAACTCCGACCCACTGGATAGGACTGGGATTCGGTGAGAGTCTTGAAACAGCTTTGGTATCTTGTCTAAGGCAGCTAATAGCGTGGATGTCAAGAGCAACTGCAATTTCGTTGGAAGATTGCTATGGGATCTGCAGTGTCGCAGCCAGTTTTAGAATTACACAATATTCCCATCAGACTGGAACAGTCTACAGCTCGATACCTCCCAAAGGGGTGCATTGCATGCTGCCTAAAGCGCTGTTCACGCCGGAGCTTCAGGCCAGATTGGCAAATTCGCTACGCAGTCAATGAGTGAATGAGTTAAATGCACGATGCGGTAATCCCACTCTCCACTCTCGTTTGTGAATGCGTGGATTGCTACAGCGACTTACGTTGCCGTGGCGATCATGTGGTGTATCCCCGACCAGCGGATTGAAAATACCCGCCCGAACTAAAACTGCCTCCCAACTACGAATCTCTGTCCCTGCTTGAAGCACCGAATTCCACGCGAATATCGGACAGGGTAGCTTGTTCGACTCTTGATAAGGCGGGCTCCCTCATGCCGAGGCCACAGCGCGGGGCAGCGTCGTGAGCAGGTAGTCGATCAGGGCGCGCACGGCGACAGGCACCCGGCGGGCAGCCGGATAGAGCGCGTACAGCGCGATTTCCGGGGACTCTTGCCACTGCGGCAACACCGGCACCAGCCGGCCCGCCGCGATGTGCCCGGCCGCCAGGAAGCCGGGCTGCAATATCAGCCCGGCGCCCCCGACGGCGGCCTCCACCAGCAGTTCGCCGTTGTTCGAGCACAGCGGTCCGCCAACCGCGACATGCGCGGTTTCCCGGCCCTTGCCAAGGCGCCATACATGGCCCGTGTTGACGTGTGCGTAGTTCAGGCAACGGTGCGTCTTCAGTGCCTGCGGCGAGTCCGGCACCCCATGTGCCTGCAGGTAACTCGGGGCCGCATAGATGGCCCGGGGCACGCTGCACATGCGCCGCGCGGCCAGTGAAGAGTCCGTCAGCTCTGCAATGCGCAGCGTGAGATCAAAGCCATGCTCGAACGGATCGAGCACGCGGTCGTTCAGTTCCACGCGCAGCTCGATCTGGGGATGCTGCGCCAGAAAACCCGGTAGCAGCGGCGCCAGCACCAGCTGGCCAAACGACATCGGCGCGTTGACCCGCAATGGCCCGGACGCCGTACCCTGCAAGGCCGACATGGCTTCGCGGGCCTCGGCGGCAATCGCCAGCAGGTCCACTGCGTAGTCGTGCAGGGTGGCACCGGCGCTGGTCAGGGCAAGGGCTCGGGTCGACCGGGCGAAGAGAGCGCCGCCGTATTCCGCCTCCAGCGAAGCGATGAGCTTGCTGATGTGCGAGCGCGTCACACCCAATGCGCGCGCGGCCCCCGAAAAGCTGCCGACCTGTTTTGAAAGTACCAGTGCCTGCAGGGCGTCGAGTCGGTCCATTGTTTCCTCTTTGGATGCAGTTTGGTTCCAAATTGCTAACTAGTCATCTTATAGGAAGCAGTCTAGGATTCAGGCTCATTTCGTTTTAAACCACCCCCTGAAGGAAGCATCATGACGCAAGGCAAACTCGAACTGCTGACCCCGCAAAACTGCGCGCTGGTCTTGATCGACCACCAGCCGCAAATGACATTCGGCGTAGCCAACATCGACCGGCAATTGCTGAAGAACAATGTCATCGGCCTGGCCAAGGCGGCCCAGGCTTTCAAGGTACCGACGGTGCTGACTTCGGTGGAGACCGAGTCTTTCTCGGGCAACATCTGGCCTGAACTGCTCGCCGTACTGCCCAATAACAAGATTTTCGAGCGCACCAGCATGAACACCTGGGATGACGAGGCCGTGAAGGCTGAATTGAAGAAGTTCGGCCGCAAAAAGCTGGTGCTCGCTGCGCTCTGGACGGAGGTCTGCCTGAACTTCCCGGCGCTCGAGGCGATGGCGGATGGTTATGAGGTCTACTTTGTAGAGGATGCCTCCGGCGGCACCTCGGTCGCGGCACACAACATGTCGGTGCAGCGCATGATTCAGGCGGGCGCCGTGCCAATCACCTGGCAGCAGTTCCTGCTGGAAATGCAGCGTGACTGGGCACGCAAGGAAACCTACGCCGCCACCACCGGCATCGTCGTGGAGCACTCCGGCGCCTACGGCTCGGGTATCGACTACGCGATCACGCATGTGCACAAGATGCCGGCGCGCAAGGTTGGCTGAGAGCACACCATGAACAGCGTCGCGAGCACCCCCCTTGCTGCCGCTGACCAGCGGGTCAGCGCGTCCGCCGACAGCGTCAGTTTCGTCGTGCGTCACCGTGTGCGCGCCGGCGCACACGCCGCGTATGAGGCCTGGCTTGTCGAGACCATGGGGGCTGCCGCGGCCTTTCCGGGCCACCAGGGGGTGCAGGTCGTGCGTCCGACCGAGGGCGGCGTCGACTACACCATCATCGTGAGCTTTGCCACGCATGACGACGCGACACGCTGGTACCAGTCGGCCGAGCGAGCACGCCTGATCGAGGCCGTGCAGCCTCATCTGGCGGCCGCCGAACGGGTCAGCGTCGGCGCCGGCATCGATTACTGGTTCCAGCCCGAGTCCCCTGCAGCCGGCGAGCCGGCGGTGAAGCCACCAGCGTGGAAGCAGTGGCTGATCACCACCTCGGTGATCTGGCCGCTGACCATGGTGGTGCCGTGGGCGTTTGGACCCGTGTTTAAAGCTTTTCCTGTGCTGGGTGCATACGGAGTCGCGCACGGCATCCTTGCCGCCGTCATCGTCGCCATCGTCGTCTGGCTGATCATGCCGCGCTACACCGAGCTGGTGCACGACTGGTTATTCCGCAAAGAGTAGTCCCCCGCAAGTAGTCCCCCGCAAAAATTGGCCAGCGCGAACGCACTCTGTTGCTGGTCCTCCTTTGACCAACTCCTGGAGACGCGCATGACCGCTTCCATCACCCCCGCTGAAATCATCTTCATCAACGGCCGCTTCACCACCCTGGACCGGCAGAACCCGGTGGCCCAGGCCGTGGCCATCGCCGGCGGCAAGTTCATCGCTGTCGGTGACCGCGAAGAAGTCATGCGTCACGCCGGCAGCAAGACGCAGGTGATTGACCTGGGCGGCAGCGCTGCCCTGCCAGGTCTGCACGACAGCCACACGCACCTGATCCGCGGCGGCCTGAACTACACCATGGAGTTGCGCTGGGACGGTGTGCCCTCGCTGGCCGATGCGATGGCGATGCTCAAGGCCCAGGTGGCGCGCACGCCGGCGCCGCAATGGGTGCGCGTGGTCGGCGGTTTCACCGAGCACCAGTTCGCCGAAAAGCGCTTGCCGACGCTGGAAGAAATCAACGCCGTCGCGCCCGACACCCCCGTCTTCATCCTGCACCTGTACGACCGCGCGTTGCTGAACGGCGCGGCGCTGCGCGCCGTCGGTTACGGCAAGGACACGCCGAACCCGCCCGGCGGCGAGATCGTGCGCGACGCCAGTGGCAACCCGACAGGCCTTCTGCTTGCCAAGCCGAACGCGATGATTCTTTACGCCACGCTGGCCAAAGGCCCCAAGCTCGACCCCGACGCGCAGGAGGCCTCAAGCCGGCTCTTCATGCGCGAACTCAACCGACTCGGCATCACCTCGGTGATCGACGCCGGCGGCGGCTTTCAGAACTACCCCGACGATTACCGCGTGATCGAGAAACTGCGTGACGCGGATGAGCTCACCGTGCGCATCGGCTACAACCTGTTCACGCAGCGGCCCAAGCAGGAGATAGACGACTTCAGGCAGTGGACCGACATGTTGCCGCCGCTGTCCGGCAGCGACATGTTCCGCCACAACGGCGCCGGCGAAATGCTGGTGTTCTCCGCTGCCGATTTCGAGGACTTCCGCGAACCGCGCCCCGACCTGCCTGCGAGCATGGAGGACGAGCTCGAAGGCGTCGTGCGCCTGCTGGTCGAAAAGCGCTGGCCCTTCCGGCTGCACGCGACCTACGACGAATCGATAGGCCGCGCACTCGATACGTTTGAGAAAGTCAACAGCGACATTCCCTTCAACGGCCTGCACTGGTTCTTCGACCATGCCGAAACCATCAGCCTGCGCAACATCGAGCGCGTCAAGGCGCTGGGCGGCGGCATCGCCGTGCAGCACCGCATGGCTTACCAGGGCGAATATTTCATCGAGCGTTATGGGGCCCGGGCCGCCGAGCAAGCGCCGCCGATCCGCAAGATGCTTGATGCGGGTCTGCCCGTCGGTGGCGGCACCGATGCGACCCGCGTCGCCAGCTATAACCCCTGGATCTGCCTGTACTGGATGATCACCGGCCAGACCGTCGGCGGCACCACGATGTACCGGCCCGACAACCTGCTCGACCGCGACACCGCGCTGCGGCTGTGGACCACCGGCAGCGCCTGGTTCGCCAATGCCGACGGGCAAAAGGGCCAGATCAAGGCCGGCCAGCTGGCCGATTTCATCGTGCCCTCGCGCGACTTCTTCGGTGTGCCAGAGGCCGACATCAAGGACCTGGTCTCGCACCTGACAGTGGTTGGCGGCCGCATCGTGCATGGCGACGGCGACTTCGCCAGGCTCGCGCCACCGATGCCCAAAGCCGCCAACGACTGGGCGCCGACCAACGCCTACGGTGGCTACTGGCGCGAACCTGCACTGGGTGGCAACCAGCCGGGCCGCGCCGCCCCAACCACGCAACGCAAGGCCCTGCTGCCGTTTGCCGATTGCTGCGTCAAGCCTTGCGCCGTTCATGGCCATGCGCACACGAAAAGCTGGCTGGCCAACACGCCGGTGTCGGACGAGAAGAGCTTCTGGGGCGCGCTGGGCTGCGCCTGCTGGCTGTAGATAAAGAATGACAAGAATGGTCACCACGGACAACGCCATGGACACCCACAACCCACAATTTTCAACACAGGCGCTCTGGGCCGCCAAAGTCCTGCTGGCGATCGCCTTCGTCTACAGCGGCGTATCCAAGCTGTTGAATTTCGACGCAGCGATCGGCGAGGCCCAGCATTTCGGCCTGAGCCCGGCGCCGGTCTTTGCCGCCGCGACGCTCGCCACGCAGCTGGTCGGCGCGGCGCTGATGCTGCTGGGCCGCGGCCTGTGGTCGGCCCTGGGCGCGCTCGCGCTGGCCGGGTTCACCGTGATCGCCACGGTCATCGGCCACCCGTTCTGGACCATGAGCGGCATGGAGCAGTTCCACAACCGCAATGCTTTTCTTGAACACCTGGGGTTGGTCGGCGGCCTCCTGCTCGTGGCCGCGCTGTGCTGGGACCGTCGCACTGCGCGTTAAGGTGAAGCCAGCTACAAAGAAATCTGCGCCTGGATGAAAGCGCAAAGCGAAGGCGCGCTCAAAGGCGTGCTGGGACACCCAAGACAAGAAAGTCCTCATGGATCGAGGGCATGTCGTCGATCCGCAAAATGCGCCGGTTCTGCTGCGGGGTCATGGTTCGCGGGTACACAGAACTCGTCTCGAAGTCATGCTCGAAGGCATGGTGTGCGTGAAAAATCCGGCGGCGGTGTGGCGCCTGGCGACACTCCCGTTAGGAAGCCTCGGTCGCTCGCCGGCGTTTGCACTTGCCCTGGAGCGGTCCTGTCAACGGAAAAATCTGATTCCAGAGCCAGGTTCCTGATTTTTCCCCAATAGCCCTGACATGCACCCAAAAGAATCTAGTGACTGAGTGACTGGCTCATTCGTTTTGGGTGTGGCGAACATGGTCGAGTTCTCCAAAAAAGAGTCAAGGTAATGTCTGATACAGGTTTGCGTTGACATCCCGGTCGTAAAAAGTGCAAGCGCCGGCTCGAAGGGGCCGGCAGCCTCCATGCTCAATTGATGGCCTCCAGTCTGAAGTATCGCTGCGCTGGGGGCTGCCTGGTCACGGTCAACCCGATGATGTCGGACAACACGGCCTGGTCTTCGTCGGAGATCCGGTCGTTCTGGTCCCCATACTCAGTCCGGGACGACACCATGAATCGTTCCTTTTGCAGCGCTGGGTTCTCAAGGTCTTCGAAAATGCCCCATTGGTAGGCGCCGTTTTTTCGTCTGATCCTTCCGAGCATGATGACTTTTTCGAGAAATTCCGCGCGGTTCTGAGGCGGAACCTGGTAGTCGTTGTAGACGGCGATGGGTCCTTCCCCCTGTATATCGAGGGTCTCGCTGAAGACCGGCGTCATCGTGGCCAGGGGGAGCGGCGGCGATGGTGTGGCGCTGGCACTGCCGGTCGATGGCAGGGTCAGAAAGAGACCACAGGTAGCGGTGACTGCAAGCGTAAGCAGCGCGATCGTCAGTGCAATCTGGGGGCTGGAGAGCTGGGCGATGAAGCCCCAGACAATGCTGCCCGCGCTGACACCGCCAAAAAACGTCAAGGAGTAAATGGCGATGACGCGGCCGCGCACCCAGGTGGGTGTGGCCGGCAGGAGGCTTGCCTGCAAGTTGGAGAGAACCAGTATCCAGCCGGCGCCGGCGAGCGCCATGGTCGCGCACAGGGTCCCAAAATGCGGGACGTAGGCGAGAGCCGCCAAGTTGGCGATGAAGCACAGGTTGCCCGCGAACATCATGCCTTCCGTGCCCAGTCGGCTCTTGAGCCGCGGCATCAGTCCGATGACGGCGATGGCGCCGAGACCGACGCTGCCCACCAGCATGCCGTATCCGCCCGATGAAAGTCCCATGGCCTTACGTCCGATCAGCGGCAGCAGCGCCCACATCACGCTGGCCGGTAACAGGAACATTAGGCTTCTGCTCAGGATGCGCAGCACCGCAGGCGAAAAGCGTGCGAACTGGATGCCGGTGCGCAATGACGAGACGAATGCTGTGGCAGAGATGGGCTTGACCGTCCGCACCTCGGGCGTCCAGCGGAGCAGAAGCAAGGCCAAGGCGATGAAGGATAGCGCATTGAAGGCCAGCGCGAGCGATGGGCTTTGAAGGCCGATGAGGATACCGGCTATGGCGGGTCCCAACGCACGCGCAAGGTTCACGGAAACGCCGTCAAGGCCAAATGCCGAGGTCTGCAGTTCCGGCTTGACGAGTTGTGGCACCACGCCTTTCCAGACCGGATTGTAGAACGCACCGCCCGCACCCATGGCGAAAACGTAGAGAAGCAGCATCCAGGGTGCGATGGGCATTACCAGCGACAAACCGGCCATGAGCGCCGACACGCAGGCCACGAAGAAGGCCGCCGTGACAAGCATGGTGCGCTGGTTAAGGCTGTCGGCAAGTACGCCTGCCGGGAAGGCGAACAGCAAGTAAGGCAGGCTAGCCGCGCCTTGCATTAGTGATACGAGCAGCGGCGAGTCGGTCGCCGATATCATCATCCAGCTGGCCGCCATGTCCTGCGTCCAGGTACCGGTATTGGCGATCAGGGTGGCGATCCACAGGGTGCGGAACAGTGGTTCCGCCAAGGGCGCCCAGCTGCCGGGAGTAGCTGTGCTGGATGCGCTCATGTCGACTCTTGTTTGTCGATTTCCGACTCGATGGGGGAGCCTTTGTGGGTGACGATCAGCCGGCCCTCGGAGTCGAGCACCACCCGCCGGACTTCGGCCATGTCTTCGACACCCTGCAGCATGAGCAATGCGCGGAGCTGCGGCGCTGTCATCAGCACCTTACGGAGTTCAGCGCCCAGTATCTTTCCGTCGATGACCACGGTAATGGGCTTGCCTTCGATGAGGGCACTCATGGCGTGGCTGTGAAACGTAAGGTAGCGGATGGCGCGACTGCACACGACGAGCGTGGCGGCGGAGATCAGGCCCCCAGCGAGCGAGCTGTCCCCGCCAACCATGGAGTTCTGCACGGCGTTGCTGATCAGCAGCATCGCCACCAACTCGGTGGGACCCATCTGAGCGATCTGACGGCGACCGGCTATCCGCAATAGAACCAACACGATCGCGTACACGACCAGCGTACGGACGATCAGGTCCAGTGGGGAAACCGTCAGCTCGAATAGAGGCGAGAGCATGAATGCGGTCATTTGCCGAAAGCGGTCCTCAATCCCTTGAGTGAGCTTTCGAGATGTTGCGTGCCTGCCAGGAATATGACCTCCTCCAGAAGGAAGTCTTGCTGCAGACCTCGCGCATGCAGCGTCTGTGCCCAGGAAATGGCCTGTGTCATGCCGCGTGCGAGCGCGACAGACACCTCGGACGCGTCGAACAGCGAGAGCCCCGCGTCCTTCAGGCTGGGCGCGAAGCAAAAACTCCAGACGTTGAGCTTGATGGCTTCGCGCGCGGCGACACGACCCACGGCTGTGAGTGTGTCCAGTGTCAGCATGGTTGGGTCGCCCAAGCCAATCAGTAGCAGGTTACGCGCGGGGATCTGCTGGCGCGCGGGCTGTAGCAGCAGCGTTTCGAGCCGTTCACCGCGAAAAATATCCTCGCTGCGCAGGTCTCGAATGGCGCCCTTGAAGCCTGCATCTATCAGCTCGGTGCCGCCGCCGTAGGTCTGGTTCAGCGTCTGGTCGGGAAAGCAGACGACCTGCAAGGCGGTGTCCGTTGCTGACGGGCTCATGGCTACAGCCTTGAACGTTACTTTCCCGTGCGAGAAGCTTTCGGGGCTGTCGGGATTGAGGTGCGTGGATGTCATGGCAATGGTCCTTGTTGTGCAAATGGGTCAGGATGGATCGGTGCTGATGTCGGGTTTTCCGGCAGCATCGACCATCACCTGGGCGCGGCGCTTGCCCGCCTGGTCGGTCAGCACTACGCCGGTCGGCCCGCCGTTTTTCAGGAACAAGTAGCTTTGCTGTCCGCCTTCGCCAGCCAAAAACACGTGCGTGCCTTTGGCGTCCAGGCTGATCTCGACGCGCTTCGCACCGGTGTCCCGGTCGAAGAGTTGCAGGGCGGCGTCTCCGCCCGCGTCCGCGCCAAGCCACAGCTGTGGTCCGCTGCCACTGCTGCCCATGGTCAGCGCCACGCCGTTAGCGGTCGCGCCTAGGCGCGCTTGCTGCTGACCGTTCGCATCCAGCAACTGGAATTCGTGGGCTTTGACTACGATGTGTTCGCCGGTTGTTGGCATGGTCGGTTCCTTCCTCAGGATATGGGCAGGACCCCGGCGGATGTGGACGTCACTGTGGCCGATTCGGTTTTGGGCATGACCACGTGGCGACGTCCGTCAGCGCGCAGGGCGGCGCAAAGGTGACAGTGCTAGCATCATAGGACAGCCTGCATGGAATGGCTTGTTGAAAAGTGCGATTTTTGGCTGCCGCGTACCGGTTTTGCGCGCGGCATCTATGAAGAATGACGGTGTGAGGGCAGAAAAGCCGCAAACCGGGAGGCTTGGAAAGCCCATTCTCTATCAGTCAAGAAACAATCTCTTGACTCTTCACTCCTGGCGCCGGGGTTGCCGACGGGCAGGGCACCGTCTGCTGCAAGAGCAGGCTTGGCCTGAAGCCGCCGGCGCTGGCGTTCCACATCCCGAGGACATATCAATGAGTACCACCAATCCCACCGCCACCGCGCCGCAGGCGTTTTCCTCCGCGCCTGCGCCCGCGCCGGCGACGCCAGACGCCTCCGGGCCCATGGCCAGCCGGCGTGTGAGCATCCTGCTCTCGTTCACGGCGGGCTTCGTAGACACCTTCGGGTTTGTCGCGCTGTTTGGGCTGTTCACGGCTCACGTCACCGGCAACTTCGTGCTTATAGGCGCGGCGATCGCGGGCGCCGGCAGCGCCGCCGTGCTGGGCAAGTTGCTGGCGCTGCCGGCCTTTGTGGCCGGCGTGGTGGCGACCCGTGCCTGGCAACTGCGTTGTGAGCGGGAGGGCCGTGCGTCTGGCGTGGCGGTGGTGGTTGTGCAACTGCTGCTGCTGCTGGCATTCATGGCCAGCGGTGTGCTCGCCACGCCGTTTCTGCACCAGGACGGCTGGCAGGTGATCGTGGTGGGCTTGCTGGGCGTGCTCGGCATGTCGGTGCAGAACGCGGCGTCGCGAAGCACCTTCTCGAAGATGAGTCCGTCCACCGTGATGACCGGTAATGTGACCCAGATATCCATGGACCTGATCGACTTGTTGACCAAGGCGCCGGGATCCGCAGCTGCGGCGACGCGTATGCGCGGGATGTGGCCGGCCATCACGGCCTTCGCCATAGGCTCGCTCGGCGGTGCGCTGGCTTTCAAGCCCATGGGATTTTGGGCCATCCTGGCGCCGGTGGCGGCGCTCGCACTGGTGCTGAACGCGCTGACGCAAACAAGCCCGGCCCCGTAAAAATCACTGACCTGGAAGGTGCACCCGGCGTTTGCGTGGGGCATGTGTGGGTTTCTAAAACGGCGCAGGGCCGGGCTGCGGCCACCGAGCTTGAAACGCTCAGCCCTGGATGACGGCCAGCAGCTCCCTATTGATGTCGTCCTGGTTCGTGACGCAGGTCGCGCGGCGCGCTGGGATAGACCTTGAGCACAGAGCCCTTCATCATGCTGGCCGCGAGTTTGCCGGTGGCATCGAAGGGAACAACCTGGTCATCGTCGCCATGAATTCATAAAAGCTGAGTGATCAAAACACTTTTTGGCCATTCTTCTAACAGAAGATGAATCGTACATTGGCTTCATCGGCTGGCACATCGGGCTAACCGACCCAAGCTTTTGCCATTCACTCAACTTTCAGGACATCACCATGAATACGCTCACAACCCAAAGACTCAAGGACAAAGTGGCCATCGTCACAGGTGCCAGTTCAGGCATAGGCCGTGCGACGGCCAGGCTTTTTGCCGCCGAAGGCGCGCGCGTGGTGGTCGCTGCTCGCCGCCAGCCGGAACTGGACAGCCTGGTGGCCGAAATTGCGGCCGATGGTGGCATTGCCATCGCATTGGCCGGCGATGTGCAATCGGAAGCCTTTGCCCAGGCGCTGGTTGAGTTGGCTGTGGCGAAATTTGGCCGGCTGGACATTGCCTTCAACAACGCCGGCACCCTGGGCGAAATGGGCCCGAGCACCGGAATTTCGGCGCAAGGCTGGAATGAGGCCCTGAGCACCAATTTGACCAGCGCCTTCTTTGGCGCAAAACACCAAGTGGCAGCCATGCAAAAAACGGGCGCCGGTTCGATTATTTTTACCTCGACCTTTGTCGGGCACACTTTCGCTTTTCCGGGTGTGGCCGCTTATGCCGCCAGCAAGTCCGGGTTGATCGGATTGACGCAGGCCCTGGCGGCGGAGTATGGTCCGCAAGGCATTCGGGTCAATGCCATCTTGCCGGGCGCTGTAGACACCGAGATGTACCGGGCCATGAACAACACCCCCGAATCCCAATCGTTCGTGACCAATCTGCACGCGTTGAAGCGGCCGGCACGGCCTGAAGAGCTGGCCCGTTCGGTGCTGTACCTGGCTTCGGATGACTCGTCGTTTGTCACCGGCACGGCCTCGTTGGTTGACGGCGGCGCCTCCATCACGCGTACGTGATCCCTGTCTTTCATCGTATCCATCTCAACGTGAGGAAGTCACCATGAAAACACGCCATATTATTTTTTCAGCGATGCTAAGCGCGGTGCTCTACGCCGTCACCACCATCGCCACTGCAGCGCCGCCGTCCCTACCCGCAGGCTTCAAAACTCGCACGGTCACCATGCAGGACGGAACGAATATTTTCGTTCGCTCGGGCGGGGCCGGCCCGGCCGTCGTGTTGATCCACGGCTTCGGCGACACAGGGGACATGTGGGGGCCGCTGGCGCAGGACCTGGCCAAGACGCATATGGTCATCGTGCCTGATCTGCGCGGCATGGGACGCTCTTCGAAAGCGACCGGCGGATACGACAAGAAGTCACAGGCCACCGACATCAGGACGGTCGTCACGCAGCTGGGACAAGACCATGCCGCAGTGGTCGGTCACGACATCGGCACCATGGTGGCCTATGCTTACGCGGCGAGCTATCCCGACAAAGTGGATAAATTGGTCGTGATGGATGCACCCGTTCCGGGCGTTGCGCCATGGGACCAGATCATTCTCAGCCCCCAACTGTGGCATTTTAATTTTGCTGGCCGCGATGCCGAGCGTCTGGTGGCCGGGCGCGAACGCATCTACCTGGATCGCTTCTGGAATGAGTTCGCTGGCGACCCCTCCAAGATCGACGAAGCGACGCGCGTTCATTACACCAGGCAGTATGCGCAGCGTGGCGCCATGCGGGCGGCTTTCTCCCAGTTCACGGCCATTGCGGCGAAAGACGTGGCGGACAACATCACCTGGTCCAAAACCAAACTGGCCATGCCCGTGCTGGCCATCGGAGGCGAAAAATCATTCGGCGCAACCATGGCCGTGGTGATGCGCAACGCGGCGACGAATGTCCAGGAAGAGGTGGTGCCAAAGGCGGGGCACTGGCTCATGGAGGAGAGCCCTGATACGACCGTTGCGTTGATTGGGAAGTTCCTCGGCAGCGGACGATAAGTTACGCGCCGTGCCGCTCTGGCTCTGGGCCCGCGTGATTTCAGCCCCAGCCAGGGTTCTGTTGTCGGGTCAGCGCAGCCGCGCTGCGATGAAATCCAGAAACGCCGTGATGCGCGACGACAGCGCCGTGTTGCGGTAATACACCGCGTTGACGGCCTGCCGCACTTCGACGGTGTCGCGCGCCAGCAGCTGCACCAGCTTGCCGCCCGCGCGGTCCGCTTCGGTCATGAAGTCGGCCAGACAGACGATGCCCATGCCAGCCAGCGCCAGGTGCCGCATGGTCTCACCGCTGGAAGCGCTGAAGGCAAGTGCTGCGGCGTAGCTGTCGCCTTGCGGCCCGCGCAGCGGCCACTGGTTCAGTGTTGGCAGCTGGCTGTTGCCTATGAGCGCATGGCTGGCGAGGTCTGTCACGCGTTTGGGTCTGCCGTGCTTTTCAAGATAGACCGGGCTGGCCAGCACGCGCAGGCGGCTGGTGCACAGCGGTCGCGCGTGCAGCGTGGAGTCGCGCAGCGGCCCGATGCGGATGGCGATGTCGGTGCGCTGGGCCAGGAGGTCCACGTTGAGGTCGTCGGTGTTGAGCTCCAGGCTGATCCTGGGGAACAGGGCACTGAATTCCGGCACCAGCGGCACGACGGCGTGCAGCATGAAGGGCGAGGCGGCATTGACCCGCAGCAAGCCGGCCGGTTGCTGGCGCCGCGTCACCAGTTCGTCCTCAGCCTCGTCCATGGCGTTCAGGATGGCGCGCGTGCGCGCCAGGAAGGTCTGGCCCTCTTCGGTCAGCTCCAGCCGCCGCGTCGTGCGGCGCAGCAGGGTGGTGGCCAGCTTTTTCTCCAGCCGGCCGAGCGCGCGGCTGATGCCTGACACGGTTTGCCCCAGCTGGTCGGCCGCCGCGGTGATGGAGCCGGTGTCCACCACCGCGCGAAAGGCCAGCAGTTCTTCAATCGTGGTCTTCATGGGTTTTTCAGGGCGTAGCTTCAGGGTGCAACGGGCGCGGCATTGTTGATTTCAAGTCAACTATATTGTGCGCGTACGGGGCTTATTCTGCAAAGATAAAAAGCCCACACTGCAGGCTTCGTGAAACCTCCGGAGCCTCTCATGCCCATTGCCCTTCTCGCGCTGACGATCAGCGCCTTCGCCATCGGAACGACCGAGTTCGTCATCGTCGGCCTGCTGCCCACGGTGGCCGCCGACCTGCAGATCAGCCTGCCTTCGGCCGGCCGGCTGGTCAGCCTGTATGCGCTGGGCGTCGCCATCGGCGCGCCGGTGCTCACCGCCCTGACCGGCCGGCTGCCGCGCAAGACCCTGCTGCTCGGGCTGATGGCCCTGTTCACGCTCGGCAACCTGCTGGCCTGGCAGGCGCCGGGCTATAACTCGCTGATCGCCGCGCGCATCCTCACGGGTCTGGCGCACGGCGTGTTTTTCTCCATCGGCTCGACGATTGCCACCGGCCTGGTGCCCAAAGACAAGGCCGCCAGTGCCATTGCCATCATGTTCACCGGCCTGACGGTGGCGCTGGTCACCGGCGTGCCGCTGGGCACCTTCATCGGCCAGCACTTCGGCTGGCGCGAGACTTTCCTGGCCGTGTCGGCTCTCGGCGCCATCGCCTTCGTGGTGAGCCTGCTGTTCGTGCCGCGCAACATCAAGCACACGCCACCGGCGTCACTGGCGCAGCAGTTCCAGGTGCTGGCCCAGCCGCGGCTGCTGCTGGTCTATGCCAAGACGGCCATCGGCTATGGCGGCTCCTTCATTCCCTTCACCTTTCTCGCGCCCATCCTGCAGCAGTCGGGCTTCAGCGCCGGCGCCGTCGGCTGGGTGATGCTGGTGTACGGCGTGTCGGTGGCGGTGGGCAACCTCTGGGGCGGGCGCCTGGCCGACCGCCGTGGGCCGATTGCCGCGCTGAAGATCATCTTCGCGCTGCTGGCCGCCGTGCTGCTGCTGTTTCAATTCACCGCGCCGCATCCGTGGCTGGCGGTGGCCACCGTGCTGCTCTGGGGCGCCGTGGCGTTCGGCAATGTGCCGGGCCTGCAGGTCTACGTGGTGAGCCAGGCGGAGCGCCACACACCGCAGGCGATCGACGTGGCCTCGGGCCTGAACATCGCCGCCTTCAACCTGGGCATCGCCTTTGCGGCCTGGGCTGGTGGCCTGGTGGTCACGCACCTGGGCCTGATGCACACGCCATGGATAGGCGCGGCGGTGGTGCTGGTGGCGCTGGCGCTGACCTTCTGGAGCGGCCGCCTCGACCTGCGCGACGGTGTGCCGGCCCGCCTGGCAAGCAAGGGCCCTGTGCCCGCCCACTGATGTTCAGCCCTTCAACGTCTTCATTCACCGACCCACCCAGGACACCCCTCATGACCATTCCCGCATTCGGCCTCGGCACCTTCCGCCTGAAAGACCAGGTCGTTATCGACTCCGTCAGCAACGCGCTTGACCTCGGCTACCGGCTCATTGACACCGCGCAGATCTATGGCAACGAAGCCGAGGTCGGCCGGGCCATCGTCGCCAGCGGCGTGCCGCGCAGTGAGCTTTTCCTGAGCACCAAGATCTGGACCGAACACCTCGCCAGAGACCGCGTGATTCCCAGCCTCAAGGACAGCCTGGTCAAACTGCGCACCGAGCAGGTGGACCTCACGCTGATCCACTGGCCGTCGCCCGGCCAGGCCGTGCCGCTGGCCGACACGCTGGGCGCCTTGATGCAGGCCCAGGCGCAAGGCCTGACAAAGCACATCGGCGTCTCCAATTTCAACATCGCCTTGCTGCAGGAGGCGATCGAGGCGGTGGGCGCCGCCAACATCGCCACCCTGCAGATCGAACTCAGCCCCTACCTGCAAAATCGCCGGGTCGTCGACTTCGTACGCAGCCAGGGCCTTCACATCACCTCGTACATGACGCTGGCCTACGGCAAGGTGCTGCAGGACCCGGTGATCCGGCAGATCGCGCAGCAGCACGGCGCCACAGCTGCACAGGTGGCGTTGGCCTGGGCTTTGCAACTGGGCTACGCCGTGATTCCGTCGTCCACCCAGCGCGCCAACCTGCAAGGCAATTTGCTGGCGCAGCAGCTGCGGTTGACTGACGAAAACATGGCACAGATCGCGACACTCGACCGCGGCGAGCGCCTGGCCAATCCGGAAGGCCTCGCGCCAAAGTGGGATTGAGGGCCGGGCAGATGTGGGCTGTGGCCTTGCCGGCCTCTGCGTGAAGATCATCGTCTGTGTGACCGCACGACCGCTCGGCGCCAGCGAACCGGTGCACGGTTTTCCGCGTCTAGCGATACCTCGCGGCCGTGATGAACTGGCTGAAAGACTCACACCAGACGATCACCGTGTTGTAGCGTGAAATGTCGACCGACCCCGGGACTGGAACAACGAAGTTCTCGAAGGTTTTGATGTCCCCGACGCGCAGCATGCGTGCCTTCAGGCGCGCAAAGTCCGCCTCTGTTTCGACGAACTCGGGCGACAGATACAGCTTGTAGTCCGGCCCCGGCGCAAGCCTTCCCGACAGGGCAATGCTTTGCGGGCTGACCGAGACCGTGCCTTCACCCCAGTGAAACAGGTCACTGTCTTTGAGGTCCCGGCGGAACTGGCCCGTATACGTGGCCTGGCCTATCTGGGAGGCGATCTCGGCGGCGGAGGGGGCCGGTGGCGCCGTAAGGACTGGCAAGGCATAGATGCCCGCGGCGAAGCCCGCGGCAAACGCCACGACATAGGATGCGATGAGAAGCAGGGCTTTTTTCATGAGACGGCCCAAACGTGCGCTAGCCGTGTACCGGCGCGTGTGAATGTGCGTCGCTGAATGACCGACCTTGTTGAACTGAACCGCCGCCATGACGGTTGCATGACCAGTGTAAGGTTCAACCGCCCGCGCTGGCAATGCCCCGGTGCCGATGGCGGCCGGGGCGCCCGTCGAGCCTGCTCAGGGCAGCGTGTAGGAAGTCTTCACCGTCGTGAAAAACTCCTGGGCGTACTGGCCCTGCTCGCGGGGCCCATAGCTTGACCCCTTGCGGCCGCCGAAGGGCACGTGATAGTCCACCCCGGCCGTCGGCAGGTTCACCATCACCATGCCCGCCTGGCTGTGGCGCTTGAAATGGGTGGCGTACTTCAGCGAGGTGGTCGCGATGCCGGCGGAGAGCCCGAACGGCGTGTCGTTGGCGACCTCCAGCGCTTCCTCGTAGTCCGCCACGCGGATCACGCTGGCCACCGGGCCAAAGACTTCTTCGCGGTTGATCCGCATGGAGGGTGTGCTGTCGGTGAAGAGCGCCGGTGTCATGAAGAAACCGTTCTTGTCCGCCTTGATCCGGTCGCCACCGAACGCCAGCGTTGCGCCTTCCGATTGCCCGATGTGCACGTAGCTGAGGTTTTGTTCAAGCTGGGCCTGCGAGGAGACCGGCCCCATGTCGGTCCCCGCGGCAAGCGCGTCCCCGACCCTGATCCGGGCGATGCGCGCCTGCAGGGCTTCCACGAACCGGCCGTAGATGCCCTGGGTCACGATCAAACGGCTGGAGGCCGTGCAACGCTGACCGGTTGAATAAAACGCACTTTGAGCACAGAGTTCCACTGCCTGGGTCAGGTCGGCGTCGTCAAGCACGACCTGCGGATTCTTGCCCCCCATCTCCAGCTGGATTTTCTTGAAGCTGGCAACGCAGGCTTGCGCAATGCGCCGGCCCACGCCCTCCGAGCCCGTAAAACTCACGGCATCGATAGCGGCGTGATGGACCAGCGCCTCGCCGATCACGCTGCCCCGGCCCATCACCAGGTTGAACACCCCGGCCGGGATGCCGCTGCGCGAGATGATCTCGGCCAGCGCCCACGCGGAGCCGGGCACGATGTCGGCAGGCTTGAAGACGACACAGTTGCCCCAGGCCAGGGCCGGTGCGATTTTCCAGGCCGGGATCGCGATGGGAAAGTTCCACGGGGTGATCAGCCCCACCACGCCAACGGGCTCGCGCGTGATTTCGACGCCGATGCCCGGCCTCACGGAAGCCATGCTCTCGCCGGCCATGCGCAGGCATTCCCCTGCGAAAAATTTGAAAATCTGCCCTGCACGGGTGACCTCACCGATGCCTTCGACCTTGGTCTTTCCCTCTTCCCGGGCGAGCAATGTCCCAAGTTCTTCCTTTCGCGCAAGGATTTCGGTGCCGATCCGGTCGAGCGCATCGCTGCGCAACTGAATACCCGAGGTCGACCAGGCCGGGAACGCCGCTCGTGCCGCGTCCACCGCCGCGTCGACATGGGATGCATCTGCCTGGGCGTACTCACCCAGGACATCTGCCAGGTTGGAGGGATTGATGTTGGGTGCATAGCTTGCGCCGGCAACCCAGCAGCTGGCAATCAGATTGTTGTAGCGTTGCATGGTGATCCAGAAGAAAAAGAAGAAGAACGAATGTGGCGGGAATAGATAAGGGACAAGGGATAAGGGATAAGGGATAAGGTCAGCGCATGGCCAGGGCGCGTTGGGCCTTGTCGTGAACACGCCCGCGGAGTTTGGCAACGTCCACGATGAACCGGCTGTGTGTTCCGCTGCAGATCTCTTCAACGCCGTCCACCGCCGTGACCTTGAAGCTGACCTTGCGTCCGTCCATGGCAATGACCGTGGCGGTGATCTGCACCGCCATGCCGACCAGCGTAGCAGCGCTGTGGTGGAGATCAATCGAAATGCCCACTGAGTTCTCCCCGGGCTTGACATGCTCGAGGAGAAAGTCGAGACAGGTTTGCTCGATGTCCCGTACCAGCTCCGGTGTGGCGTACACGCGAAGCTCCTCACCGAGAAAGTCCACGGTTCGGGGCAGGTCCACCGTGATGGTTCTGGAGACCTCCGCGCCGATGCTCAGTTCATTCGTCATTTTTTACTCGTCATTCTTTTGTTCCAGGTTTGTGACCGGCAAAACGTTCATGGCGGTCATGGCGGTCATGGCGGCAAAGTTTATGGTCGCAGGGGGCTCCGGACAAGCGACATTTAATTGAACCCGACTCAAGAAAAACTTGAAGCAAAACCTGAAGCGAGACCTCAAGCGCAGTGGTCGGAGGAGCGGCTTCATGGATGTGACACCGGGGTGTGTTTCAAGTAAACTCACCGTCAGGGTTCCAAGAATTAAAAGGCTCGCTTCGAGCCTGAATTACCAACAGAGACAAGAGATGGCGCGTCAGATTCCCCCCCTCAATCCCTTGAGGGCGTTCGAGGTGGCAGCGCGTCATCTGAGCTTTACCCGCGCGGCCGATGAGCTGTTTGTCACACCCTCAGCCGTGAGTCACCAGGTCAAGGCGCTGGAGGAAAGCCTGGGTGTCGTTCTTTTCGTGCGCGAGTCCAAGGCGCTCGCGCTGACGGCAGCGGGGCGTGCCTACCTGCCCGGCGTGCAGCAAGCGTTCCAGCAATTGGCCGCCGCGACCCAACAGCTGCATGCCCAGAATCTGCCGGCACTCAGGGTCAGCGTTCCTCCGACTTTTGCCGTCAAGTGGCTCATTCCGCGCATGGACCGATTCATGAAGGCGCACACGGACATCGACCTCAAGATTTCAACGTCCGCGCGCATGGTCGATTTCGAGCGCGAGGACTACGACCTGGCGATCCGCTATGGCCGCGGCAACTATCCCGGCCTGCATTCCGAGGTGTGTCTGTCGGTCGAAGTCTTTCCGGTGTGCAGCCCCGCGCTCATGCGCGGCGAGCACCCGCTGCTGAAGCCGGAAGATTTGAAACATCACACTTTGCTGCACGATGACAGCAAGTACACCGATGTCTCCAATCCAGATTGGTCGATGTGGCTGGCACATGCAGGGGTGACCGGTGTCGACGCGACGCGTGGCCCGTCGTTCTGGCCCAGCCATCTCGTGATCAATGCAGCCATCGACGGTTTGGGCGTTGCCCTTGCAAAGAAGAACTGGGTGCTCCACGACCTGGCCCAAGGTCGCCTGGTGCGCCCGTTCGACATCAGCCTGCCGGTCGAGTTTTCCTACTACATGGTGTATCCGAAAGAACGGATCAATGATCCGCGCATCATGCTTTTCGCGGAGTGGGTGCGCAGCGAGGTTGCCCTGGCCAATGCCGCTGAATCAAAAGACGCCGAGGCGGCCTACAAGCGGTAGATACGCTGTGCGTTGTCATGCAGCAGCATGCGGCGCTCTTCAGGCGGCCGGTCCGCGATGGCGGCAAGAAAGCCCGCCAGAATGTCTTCATAGCTTGCCACCAGGCTGTCCACCGGAAAATTGCTGGCGAACAGGCAACGATCCGCACCGAAGATGGCAATCGTGTCGCGAATGATGGGCACATTCGCCGTCTGGGTCCAGGGCTGACCCATCTGGCCCAGACCAGAGATCTTCACGGCTGCATTCGGCTGGCGCGCGACCTGCTCCATCGCCTGGCGCCAGCCGCTCAAACCCTCAGTACTTCGGTCTGCCGGCAATCCCGTGTGGTTGATGATGAGCCGGGTAGCGGGGAAAGCACGGGCGAGGTCGGCAGCCTGGTCGAGGTTCCACCAGGGCGCCTGCAGATCAAAAGAAAAAGAATGGTGCTCCAGCAATGCATAGCCCTTGCGCCAGCGCTCGTCATCCATGGACCCCGGCAAGCCGCGCCGGGCCTCGGCATGCAGTGGGGCGGTCACGGGTTTGTGGCGTATGCCGCGGACCATCGCATAGCCGGCTTGCCCCTGGAGCACTTCATCCACATCCGGTGCATCAAGCTTGGCGTGCCCGACGATGGCAGAAGGCCATCCCGTCTGACGGGCCACCTGCGTCAGCCAGCGCGTTTCGCCCAGCGGCGTCGCACGCTCCCATTCGGCTTCTATGTGAACTGTCTTGACGGGCCGAAAGCCCTCGGTGTCTCGGGCCAGGTCGCAGGGCAGGTAGTCGCGCTTGAGTGCGGCATAGTCGCCATACCGGAACCCGCTGACATCTTCCCCCTGCAGCCAGGGGTAGGGATTGTTCCGCAGGTCCCAAAAATGCTGGTGGGCATCGATAAAGGGTTCATCAAAGTTCATGCCGGCGATTCCTTGCAGCGGGCGGCGGGGCGATGGACCATGCGTTGAAGCAGTCGCACGCCCCGGGGGCCGTCAGTTTTTTTGCGGTACCAGCGTGGTGAACGACGGGCCGATGCCGATCACGTCACAGACGACGTCCCCGTCCTTGGTCCACGAATAGTGGGGTGCTTCGATGGGTTCCTTGAAGAGCGATCCTGCAGGGTAGGCGATCAGCTTCGACTCGTCAAACTTGTCGCCGTAGCCGAAGTAGAGAGTCCCCGAGATGATGGAGACGATCCTGACTTTGTCGGGATGGGTGTGCACAGGCAACTTCGTGTTAGCCGGGATGCGCACGCGCAGGATGAACAGGCCCGGCTGTTTCGGGTCGCCGAACAGGACCGCGCTCTGGGAGGGCGAGGCGGGGTTCATGGTGTAGCGGACGTCGCCCGGCTTGAACGATATGTCAGGAGGCGCGACCTCGTCGGCGGACCACGCGGCCGGGATGCAGGCCAGGGCCAACAGGGAAGCGCCGCAGAAAGCGCGTAGGTACGATGCAGTAGTTTTCATGAATGTCTCCTCGTCAGTTCAAAGTTAAGGGCGAAAAATGCACAGGGACGGGCGGCAGGGTTGCGTTTCGTCTCCATACAAGGGGTGACGCTGGCCGGCAGCCTCAAGGCTTGGGTTCAATCTTGCCGGCCAGCTGTTTGAAATAAAGGCTTTCACGGGCCATGACCGCCTGCAGGGTCACGTCATCGGCGTAGGTATCGGTGCTGTAGTTCAGCTTCTCAAGCGCTTCCCGCAGGGTTGGCTCCTGGACCGTTTTCGCGACGACCGCGCGCAGGACCTTCAGCACCTCGGGTGGCGTATCCCGGGGGGCGGCCAGGCCGCGCCAGATGCCAAGCGACACGTCGATACCGCGCTCCTTGAGCGTCGGCACCGATTCAAATCCCTTGACGCGGCGGTCGGCCATGACCGCCAGGACCTTGAGCTTGCCCGTGGCAACGTGGCTGGAAACCTCGGCCGTGCTGACGGTGACCGCGTCGATGTGGCCGCCCAGCAGCGCGAGAATCGCCGGCGCCCCTCCCGCGTAAGGAATGTGGTTAAAGGCCGCGCGGGTTTTGTCCGCAAGAGCCACCGCCGCCATATGCCACGTCGAGCCATGGCCCGCATTGCCGACCCGGATGTTCGAGTCCGGCTTGCGTGCGGCCTCCAGAAACTCTTCGAGCGTTGCATACGGCGCGTCGGCGCGAACCGCGACGGTTGCCGGATCGGCGTTCAGTCGGGCAATCGGCGCGAAATCCTCATACGAGAACTTGGCCAGGCCAAGATGGTTCAGGAAGGTCATCTCGCTGGAGGCCAGAAGAAGCCGATACCCATCGGGCTTGGCTTTCCAGACATCGGTCATGCCCAGCACGCCGCTGGCGCCGGGCTTGTTGATCACCACGATGCTCTGGGGCAAGTGCTTTTGCGCTGCGACCGCAAAGGCGCGGGCAACCACGTCGGCGCCACCCCCTGCCTGCCAGGGCACGACCAGCTCGATACTGCGGCTGGGGTAGCCGACCGGCTGCGCTGCGGCGCCGACCGTGAAACCGACGGCACACAGGGCCATAAACCATTTGCGTAAATTGAATGCAGACACGGTATCTCCTCGGGTTGAATGGTTGGCGCAACTTGCGCCGGAAGCCATGAACAAAAACTCTTTCATGTGGGAGGCCGGGCGCTCACTCCATGGCGAAGATCGCGCCCTCCTGGCGCAGCGTGCGAATGTCCTCATCGGAAAACGCGAACTCGCGCAGCACTTCGACGGTGTGCTCGCCCAGGCGAGGGGCGGGCCGGCCGCTGTTGTCCCGCCCTTCTGAAAACGTGATGGGCAGGCCCAGCCCTTTCACACTGCCGGCGGTGGGATGCAGGGTCTCCACGATCATTCCGCGCTCTATCGTCTGGGGATGGGCGACTGCTTCGGCGATGCCGAGAATGGGGCCGGCCGGCAGCCCGACACGGTCGAACAGCGCCATCCATTCCGCGGTGGTTCGCCGGGTCAATTGCTCGGTCAGCAGGCGGACCAGTTCCGGCCGGTGCTCCATGCGGCCCGCGTTGGTGGCGAAGCGCGGATCGGATGCCAGGGCCGGTGCGTCCAGCACCTCAAGCAGGCGTTCGTAGTTGCTCTGGTTGGCCGCACCGATGTTGATCCAGCCATCCTTGGAGCGGAAAGCCTGGTAGGGTGAGCTGGTTGCGTTGGCCGAGCCCATCTTGGGCAGCACGGTCCCGTCGGTGAAGTAGCTCGCCACCGGCCAGTACATCTGGTGCAGGCTGGCCTCGAACAGCGAGGTGTCCACGCTCTGACCCAGGCCGGTGCGCAGCCTTTGGGCATAGGCGGCGGCGATGCCCAGCGCCGCCAGAATCCCGGCATTGATGTCGGCCACGGGTGAGCCGGCCTTGATGGGCGCCTGGCCTTCCTCGCCCGTCATGCTCATCAAGCCGCTCATGCCCTGTGCCACCAGGTCGAAGCCGGCGCTCTCGGCCATGGGGCCCGTGCGGCCAAAGCCGGAGATCGAGCAGTAAATCAGCGCCGGGTTGATCTCGCGCAGCGTTTCATACCCCAGCCCGAGTTTCTCCATGGTGCCGGTGCGGTAGTTCTCGGTCACGACGTCCGCATCTTTCAGGAGCTTGAGCAGAACCGCCTTGCCGCCTGCGGTCTTCAGGTTCAGGCCGATGCCCCGCTTGTTGCGATTGACGATCATGAAGGCCGCCGACTCACCGCACGGCAGGACAGGCGCGAAGCGCCTGGCGTCGTCGCCTCCGGGGACCTTTTCGACCTTGATGACCTGGGCGCCCATGTCGGCGAGCATCAGCCCGCAAATCGGGCCTGACATGATGTGGGCCAGCTCGATGACCTTCATTCCTTGCAGCGGTCCCATGTCACTTCCCCTTGAAGACCGGTCGGGTCTTGTTGATGAATGCCTGATAGCCGGCGCGAAAGTCTTCCGTGTCGAAGCACGCATAGGCCTCGTCCCGGTCCGCTTCGGTGAGTGGCGCCGGATCCGCCAGCCGGCGAATGAATTTCTTGTGCCATTGCGCGACCAGCGGCGCGCCGTGGCTGATGCGCCGGGCGATGGCCTCCACTTCAGCCGGCACCTCGGCGTCTTCCACCACCTTGTTCACGAGGCGCTTGTCGAGCGCCTCCTTCGCACCGAACACCCGGCCTTCCAGCAGGATCTCCAGCGCGGTGCTGGCACCGACCAGTGATACCAGGCCGCCCAGTTCGCCGTAAGACATCACCAGTCCGAGCCGGCTGACCGGCACGCCAAAGCGGCTGGACACGCCACAGATGCGCATGTCGCAGACCGAGGCGATCTCGAGGCCGCCCCCCACGCAGGCGCCCTGGATCATGGCCAGCGTCGGGTGGCGGCAGGTGGCGATCGCCTGCATCGCGGCTTCCGTGACATGGGCGTAGGCGCGTGCCTGCGTTCCGTTGAGCCGCGCCCGGGGAAACTCCTCGATGTCGGCGCCCGCCGAGAAAGCCTGGTCACCGGCGCCGCGAAGGATGATGCAGCGCACATCGTCGTCAGCCGACAGCGTTTTGACAGCCGCCTCCAGACCCAGCCACATGTCACGGTTCATGGCGTTGAGCTTGGCCGCGTTGTTGAGCGTGACCGTCGCGACGCTCTCCTTTCGATCAATCAGTACTGGTGTTGGCATAGGTCCCGCTCTGTAGAAACTTCAAATTTGCGCAAGGTGCCAACGGCGTTTGCGCTGGCTGCCTTGCATGAGGAGCAGAGTCTAGGTTTCAACGGTGATGGCACCAAGCGAGAAATTTTCTGCATGGCTTCAAGAAAAACTCGCGGCCCCAACGCATGAAAATTTCTTGATCACTCGTCAAGAAAATGTGCCTTGCAGGTGGAGGGAAGTACTCCCAGAATACGCGCACTGCTAGCTGGCCAACAGCTTCAGTTGCCGCGAAACGGCTGCATTGCATGCAGCGTTTGCTTCACAAGTTCCAGCTCAACATCGGGGATTCCATGGCCACCATCAACTACGTTACCCAAATCGAAATCGACTTTGGCGCGGTCCAGCTCTTGCAGCGCGAGTGCGACCGGATCGGTATCAAGCGACCCCTCATCGTCACGGATGCCGGTGTGCGCGCCGCCGGCATCGTCGACCGTGTCCTGTCCCACCTGGCGAATGGCAAGGAGGCGGTCGTCTTCGACAGGACGCCTTCCAACCCGACCGAGGCCGCCATGCGGCAGGCAGTCGAGCTGTATGTCGCGCATGTCTGCGACGGCATCATTGCCATTGGCGGGGGTTCGCCCATTGACCTGGCCAAAGGGGTGGCCGTGTGCGCGACGCACGAGGGGGAGCTGCGAATGTTCGCGGCGATCGAAGGAGGCGTTGCCAGGATCACGGCGAAGACGGCGCCCGTCATCGCCATTCCGACGACCGCTGGCACAGGCAGTGAGGTGGGGCGCGGTGCGGTGCTGATTCTGGACGACGGCCGCAAGGTCGGCGTGCTCTCGCCCTACCTGATACCCCGGGTGGCGATCTGCGACCCCGAGCTGACTTTTGGGTTGCCGCCCTTGCTGACCGCGGCCACCGGCATGGACGCGATTGCCCATTGCATGGAGACCTTCATGGCGCCCGCCTTCAACCCGCCGGCCGACGGGATTGCACTGGACGGCTTGCGCCGTGCGTGGAAACACATCGAACGCGCCACCGCGTCTCCCCAGGATCGCGAAGCCCGGCTGAACATGATGAGCGCCTCGATGCAGGGCGCCCTGGCATTTCAGAAGGGCCTGGGTTGCGTGCACAGCCTCAGCCACTCGCTCGGAGGCCTGAGCCCGCGGCTTCACCACGGGACCCTGAACGCCATTTTCCTGCCGGCAGTCATAGCGTTCAACGCCGTGGCAGAGTCGGTGCAGAAAGAGCAGCGCCTGGAGCGCATGGCGCAGGCAATGGATGTTGCCGGTCCCGCGGCGCTGGGCCCGGCGATCTTGTCGATGAATGCACGGCTGGGACTGCCGACGGGCCTGCGCCAACTGGACGTTTCGCCGGATATCTTCCCGAAAGTCATTGAAGGCGCGCTAAAGGACCACTGCCACAAGACCAACCCCCGTCTGGCGACCCCGGCTGACTACGACGCCATGCTTCGGGCCTCCCTGTAGGCGGCCGAAGGGGATGAGCTTTTCTAGGGCGCAGGACGACTAAATGTCGCTTGTGACGCATTCGGGCGCTTCATACACTGATGGCGTATTGACCACCCACTGATTGCCGTCGAACCGGAGCATGCGGGACCACCGACCACTGCTGCCTTCGTAAACATAAAGGAGACTTCTCATGAAAACGCGCTTATTTTTGGCGTCCATCGCCCTGCTTCTCGCCGCGACCGCCGGCCTTGCCTCCGCGCAGACTGCGCCCGTCAAGCTGCGGTTCGGCCATACGCTGCCGGCGAACGATTCACAGCATTTGGCCGCGCTGGAGTTCAGCAAGCGCGTCAAGGAACGCACCCAGGGGGGTGTCGAGATCCAGGTTTTCGCCAACAGCCAGCTCGGCAACGACTCCACCTTGATCAACAGCGTCCGCAGCGGCACGATCGACATCGGCGCCACCGGAAACCCCTTTTTCACGGGCCTGGCGCCCCGGCTCAATGTGCTGGATTTGCCCTATCAATTCACCGATGCGCAGCAGCTCTACCGCGTGCTGGACGGCCCCACAGGCCGATCCCTGCTCGATGACCTGGGCGCGCACCAGCTGAAAGGCCTGGCGTTCTGGGAGATAGGCTTTCGCAGCCTGGCCAACAACAAGCGCCAGGTCTCGAAGGCCGAGGACATCAAGGGGCTGAAGATCCGCACCACGCCAAATCCTTCTCATCTGAAGGCCTTCCAGTTGCTCGGCGCCAGCCCGCAACCGATGCCTTTTGCCGAGGTGTTTTCAGCGCTTGAATCCGGCGCCGTGGATGGCAACGAGAATCCACCGGTGTTGATGGTTTCCTCCAAGATGTACGAGGTGCAAAAGTACCTGTCGCTGACCCGCCATGCCTACACCGCTCTCGTCGTTGTCATGAACAAGGCGAAATTTGATGCGCTCAAGCCTGAGTTCCAGAAAGTGCTGCTTGAGGAATCTGCCAGCGCTGCGGTGCTGCAGCGCAAGATGAACGCGGAGAATGAAACAGCGGCTATTGCTCAGTTGCGCGCCAAGGGCATGCAGGTGAACGAAACCCCCGACATCGCCGGCATCCGTGCCGTGGTCAAGGACGAAGTCCGCAAGATGTA
This sequence comes from Polaromonas sp. P4_F4, assembly GCF_056401355.1. Lineage (NCBI taxonomy): Bacteria > Pseudomonadati > Pseudomonadota > Betaproteobacteria > Burkholderiales > Comamonadaceae > Polaromonas > Polaromonas sp. P4_F4. The sequence goes on from NZ_JBFUJO010000002.1 coordinate 135,516, forward strand.
CGTCGAAAAGAACGGCGACGCCGTTCTTAAGGCGATTGATCTTCAGCGCTGAGCCCAAGGTGTCATTACCCATGGGAACCCGTCCAGCCGCCATCGTGGATGCGCACCACCACCTGTGGGACCTCGGCCGCGGCGGGTACCCCTGGCTGCAGCAGGACTACAACCCTGCCGTCTTCCACCTGGGTGACTACGAGCCGCTTCGCCGGAACTTCGGCCCGGCAGAGTACCGAAGCATCTGGCAAGGCCTGCCGCTCGCCGCAACGGTGCATGTGGAAGCCGAGCGCGACCGCAAGGAGTCGCTGGCCGAGACGGCATGGTTGCATGAGATTCATGCAGTCCACGGGTTCCCGAACGCCGTGGTGGCCCATGTCGACTTCGCATCGCCCGACGCCGACGAGCAGCTCGCACAGCATGCGGCCTTTGCGCTGGTACGCGGCATACGCTGCAAGCCGCTCACCAGTGCGAATGCCAACGGGTCCGTACGCGGCCAGCCCGGATCGCTGCAGGATGAGCAATGGCTTGCAGGTCTGGCCCTGCTGGAAAACCACGGCCTGTCGTGGGACCTGCGGGTGCCGTTCTGGCATCTTGAAGAGGCCGCGGCAGTCGTCCAGCAACTGCCTGGCATTTCCGTGGTGCTGGAGCACGCAGGCTTGCCCTGGGACCGTTCCGCGGCGGGCCTGGCCCATTGGCGCAAAGGCATGGAGGCGCTGGCACGCCACGACCAGGTGCATGTCAAGCTCTCTGAATTCGGTTTGCGACATGCGCCGTGGAACGCCGATGAAAACACCGCCGTGATACGTGACACCATTGCCATTTTTGGTTGGCAGCGCTGCATGTTTGCCAGCAACATGCCGGTCGCCGGGCTGCGCATCGGCGTGCCGGAACTGGTGGACACCATGGCCGGTGCCTTAAAAGATTTGAGTGAGGCCGCACAAAGCGCCATCTGGCACGACAACGCCAGGCGCTTCTACCGCATACCGGATGTCACAGGGCTCGACAAAAACTAAAGGAGACAGGCATGTTCAACAATATCTTGAGAACCAGTGCCAATTGGTTGATGGTCGCCATGTTCACCGCGATGATCGTGCTCGTATTCGGCAATGTCGTATTGCGTTACGCGTTCAGCTCGGGGATTGCTTTTTCCGAGGAGGTTTCGCGCTTTCTCTTCATCTGGCTCACGCTGATCGGCGCACTGATGGTGATGAAGGATCATGCGCACCTCGGTGTTTCCACCCTGATCGACCGCCTGAATGAAAGAGGCCAGCGTATCTGCCGCTTTTCTGCGGATGTGCTGTCGCTGGCCTGCTGCTGCCTGCTGGTGTATGGCGGCTGGAAGCAGGTGGTGATCACCATGGACGATCACGCCGCCGTCACGGGCATCCCCATGGGACTGGTGTACTCGTCTGTGCTGATCAGCAGCGTCGGGATGGCGATCGTGTTCGCTCACTCGCTCTGGCGGCAGGTTTCCGGGCGCATGCCCAAGGACGAACTGGTGCCGCATAGCGGCTCTTCGGGCGAATGAAATAGAAAAACATTTATGACCATTGCAGTCTTCATATTTTCCTTGCTTGGCGCCATGGCGCTGGGCATGCCCATTGCTTTCGCGCTGCTGGCATGTGGTGTCGCATTGATGTTCCATCTGGACAACTTCGATTCGCAAATCCTGGTGCTCAACCTGCTCGAGGGCGTCAACAACTATCCGCTCATGGCCGTGCCCTTTTTCATGCTGGCGGGCGAGCTCATGAATGCAGGCGGCCTGTCCAAGCGCATCGTGCACGTTGCCGACTCCCTGATCGGGCACGTGCGCGGCGGCCTGGGCTACGTGGCCCTGATCGCGGCGACGGTGGTCGCGAGCATTTCCGGCTCTGCGGTCGCAGACTCCGCCGCGGTGGCTGCACTGCTCATCCCCATGATGCGCAACGCGGGGTACAACGTGCCGCGCTCGGCCGGGCTGATTGCCGCGGGCGGCATCATTGCACCGGTGATTCCGCCCTCCATCGCCTTCGTCATCTTCGGCGTGATGGCGCAGATCTCGATCACCAAGCTGTTCCTGGCCGGCATCTTCCCCGGCCTCATGATGGCGCTCACGCTGGCGGCCACATGGTGGGTGTGCGCCAAAAAAGAGTCTGTAGCGCCGACCCGTGTTTTCAGCCTGCCGGCACTGGGCCGGGCGCTGGCCGATGGCGTCTGGGCGCTGATATTGCCGGTGGTCATCATTGGTGGCATGAAGATCGGTGTCTTTACGCCGACGGAAGCTGCCGTTGTTGCCGTCGTCTACGCCTTCCTGGTGGGTACGCTGGTCTACCGGGAGCTCAAGCTGCCCCAGTTGCCTCACCTGATGCTCGTTGCGATGAAAACTTCCAGCACGGTCATGTTTCTGGTCGCATGCGCCCTGGTCTCGGCCTGGCTCATCACCATCGCCAACATTCCCATGCAGGTCACGGATTTGCTGACACCCTTCATGGACAACAAGATCCTGTTGATGTTCATGATCATGATCCTGGTCATCATTGTGGGAACCGCGCTCGACCTGATGCCCACGGTGCTCATCCTGACCCCCATCCTGATGCCGGTGATCACCAAGGCCGGTATCGACCCGGTGTACTTCGGCGTGATGTTCATCATGAACAACGCGATTGGCCTGCTGACACCGCCTGTCGGCACGGTCCTGAATGTGGTGGCGGGGGTGTCCCGCTGCAGTCTGGACAGCGTGATCAAGGGGGTCTGGCCTTTTTTGCTGTCGCTGACCGTGCTGATGTTTTTGTTCGTCCTGTTCCCTCAGCTGGTGATGGTGCCGGCCACCTGGTTCCGGTAAGCTCTCATGTCAAATGCCGTTACTCCCAAGCCTCCCATGAATGTATTTATCACCGGGTCCACCGGATTCATTGGTGGCTCCGTCGCCGTGCGCCTGGTGGCCGCTGGCCATACGGTGCATGGACTGGCACGGACCGAAGCCCAAGCCGCACAACTTTCTGAACTGGGCATCAAGCCTGTTCTCGGAGACCTCGCTGACGGCGCGGTATTAAGACGTGAGGCACGTTCGGCGGATGCCGTGGTCAATGCCGCCAGTTCGGATGACCTGGCTGCTGTTGAAACCTTGATGGACGCGCTTGCCGGAACCGGGAAAACCTTCATCCACACCAGCGGCAGCAGCGTGGTTGCCGACCACGCGAACGGCGAATGGGCGGGCGGGACGGTCTACGACGAAGACACCCCTGTTAGGCCAGTCCCCGGGAAGGCGCAGCGCGCAGCGCTGGACCAACAGGTCATCAGGGCCGCGACCGAACGCGGTTTGCGCTCCATCGTGCTGTGCAACAGCATGATCTATGGCAATGGGCTCGGACTCAAGCCGCACAGTGCTCAAATCCCCCTCCTGCTGGCGCAGGCGCGCCAAAGCGGTATCGCGCGCCATGTGGGGCACGGCCTGAACATCTGGTCGAACGTGCACATCGAGGATGTGAGCGAGCTGTACCTCCTCGCCTTGAATCACGCCCCGGCGGGTTCGTTCTACTATGTGGAGAACGGCGAGGCCTCGTACGCGCAGATCACGGCGGCCATTGCGGAACGCCTGGGACTCGGCGCACCCCAGGGGTGGCCGATTGAAGAGGCCATCAGGGAATGGGGCGCCGGCCGGGCGAGCTATTCGCTTGGGTCCAATAGCCGCGTGTCGTCCAGGCGTGCGCGAAATGAACTGGGCTGGAAGCCCGGGCATGGGTCGGTGCTGGAGTGGATCAGGACCGGCATGGTTTTATAACGGACCAGACCGGCAATCCTTTGGTGCGCCGTGCTCAATCGCTTACTGGCGATTGCCCGCTCCTGGCCTCTTGTTTGCCGGGGTTCCGTGGGTGTTTTACCCTGGAAACAGCAGTTGACCGCTCGAAAACTTCAGGAGAGCCGCATGCCCATTGACTTTCCCCTCTTCGATTGCGTTCACCTTCTGGGCAACAGCGCTATGCATCCGATTGCACCGTGCTCGAGCGCCATGCTGCGTTGCTCCGCCTTGTGGGCACAAGCCCACTGCGTTGTCACGCCTTGCCTGCCACGCCGATCACGACGCACTCGGACGCATCCAACTGCCGTTTCCAGGTTTACTCGACGTCGACGTCGTCATCTGCGGCATGGGCTGCAGCGTGATCGTCACCGCTCGTTGGCCGCTCTTCGCGTCCGCCCGGGTGGTTCGCAAAGCGCGCCGGGTCGCGGCCATGCACCGGTGCGTCCTCGGCAAACGACCAGCCGCCGAACTGCGTGCGCCGGTAGTCGTCCAGGGTTTGCGCAATCTCGGCCTGCGTGTTCATCACAAACGGGCCGTACTGGGCCACTGGCTCACCGATGGGTTTGCCTTGCAGCAGCAAAAACTCGGCAGCTTCGCTGCCGCCGTTGACCAGCTCGACGGGATCGGTGGCGCGCAGTTCCAGGGCTGCGTGGTCGGCGATGGGTTGCCCGGCCACGGACACCCGCGCGCCCTTGAAGAAATACAGGCTGCGCCGCGTGCCCTGTCCGGTCGCGGCGGGCAGCGTCCAGCGCCCGCCGGGCGCCACGCGAATCGTCCAGATCGCTACGTCGGCGTCGGCCTGCGCGGCCCATGAGTCGGGCGGCGGCGCCAGCGGTGCAGCCGCGGCGCTGCCCTCCTGTCCCAGCCGCCCGGCGATCACGGCCACCTCGGTCCGGTGGCCTGCGGCATCGGTGGCAGTCAGGCGCGGAATGTCCTGCGACCAGAACATGGTGAAGTGCGGGTCGGACATCTTGCTGCGCGCCGGCAGGTTCAGCCAGATCTGGAACAGCTCCAGCGGGTTGGGGCGGTCCTGGTTGAGCAGCGGGAACATCTCGGAATGCACCACGCCCCGGCCGGCCGTGAGCCACTGCACGTCGCCCTGGCCGAAACGCGCCGTGGCGCCCAGCGAATCGGAGTGGTCAATGAGGCCCTTGCGGACGATGGTCACGGTTTCAAAGCCGCGGTGCGGATGCGGCGGAAAGCCCGGCACCGTACTGCCGTGGTACATGCTCCAGCCGTCCTTGCGGCTGAAGTCCTGCCCGATGTCGCGGCCCGCCAGCGAGCTGGCCGGGCCCATCTGCGCATTCGCCTCGGGGTAGGCGTCGTCGTGGTAGGCGCAGAAAAGGAAGGGGTCTATGGTTTCCCACGGAAAACCAAGGGGCTTGAGGTGGAGAATGGGGCTGGACATGAGCGGCCTTTCAGTCTGGAATGCAAAGAATACAACTAAGGCTGCCCCGCCGTCTTTCAACCGCTCCCCGCCGCCCGCCTGCCGGACTCCAGGCGCTACCCGGTCTCCAGGCGCTACTTCACGCGCCGGTACCTGGCCGTCATGAAGCGCTTCCATGTCCCGTCGCCTTGCAGCACCTGGGAGCTCAGCTCGCGCTCCTGGCTGTTTTTGAGGGTGATCACGTCCTGGTACCTGGCCAGCTTGCCGTCGCCGGCAAAGCTCGGCCCCTCGGTGTCGAGCGTCAGCACTTTTTGCGCAGGGTCGAGCTGGCCTTTGTAGATCCACATGTTGGCCATCATCGAGCCGACCCAGCTGCCGACGAATGCCTGCTTTTGCGTGTCGTAGCCCAGCGTCATCAGCGTGGTGCCCATTCCTTCAAGGCCCGGCATGGTGCCGCTGCCCTCGCACAGCAGCCACAGGCCGCCGAGGGTGCGCACGCTTTCCTGGCCCCTGCTTTTCGTCGGCGGCTGATCCGGACCCATTTGCATCTCGGCCTCATACGTCCAGTCGCCCAGCAGCTGCTGCAGCCACTGGTGTTCCTTTTGCGGTTCTGTTTTCATCAAACTCATCCTGGATGATTGAAGTTGAACTACGCCGTGAACTACACCGCCTGCAGGGTGGGAAAAGGCTCGCGCCAGGCCTCCAGCTCATTGAGGCGCGCGTGCCAGCGCCGGATTTCCGGAAACCCTTCCAGCGGCAGCCTGGCCTGCTGCGCGTAGGGCAGTGTGATCGCCACCGCAAAGTCGGCCACGCTCAAGGCCTCGCCTACTAGGTAGCTGCGCCCGCGCAGATGACCTTCCAGCACGGCGGCATAGCGCATGAAGCCCTCGGTGGCCTTCTGGATTTCCGCCGGATCGGGCTCGCCCATGCTGAAACGCGGCTTGATGAGGTACTCGAAATAAAACGTGGAGGCCTGCGGCGCGAACTCGGTCGCGTCCCACATCAGCCAGCGCATCACCTCGATCTGGCGCGCGTCGCGCGGCCACAGGTCCGAGCCGGCCTTGTCCGCCAGGTGGCACATGATCGCGTTCGACTCCCACAGCGTCGTGCCGCCGTCCACCAGCACGGGTACCTTGGCATTGGGGTTCATCGCGCGGAACACCGGCGTCCTGTGTGCGCCCTTGCCCAGCTCGACGTAGATGAATGCCACCGGCAGCTTCAGGTATTTCGCGACGGCGCAGGCCTTTCGCGGGTTCAGCGTGTCTGAAAAATAAAGCTGCATGGCGCTGGCCACCTCAGGGCATGGGGAGGGGCTTGATCACCATCCACGACACGCCGAAGCGGTCGGCCACCATGCCGAAAGACGATGCGAAAAAGGTTTTGGCCATCGGCATCTGCACCTGCCCGCCGTCGCCCAGTGCCTTGAACAGGCGCTGCGCCTCGTCGTCGGAGGGCGCCGTCAGCGACAGCGAAAAGCCCTTGAACTCCGGCTTGCCGGCGGCCATGCCGTCGGAGGCCATGACTTCGGTGTCGCCGATCTGGAAGCAGGCGTGCATGATGCTTTCGCCAGAAACCGGCCCGCAACCGGCTGCAGGCGGCTCGGGGCTTTCCTTGAAGCGCATCATCATCTTGATCTCGGCGCCCAGCGTCTTGCGGTAGAACTCGAGGGCCTCTTCGCAGCGGCCATCAAAAAACAAATAGGGCTGAACTTGCATGACGATCTTCCTTTCAGTAGTTGATGTGGATGGCCCCAGTGCACCTCCCGGGGCCGCTGCATGCGCTTGTTGTCGCGCGAACCCGGTCAGGCGACCGCCTCGCCGGTGCCGGCGTTTTCACGTTTTGGGCTTCCAGAGACCGAGCGTTGCGCCCGTCGGATCCATGATGATGCTGAACCAGCCCATATCCGGGACTTCCGTGACCTCCTTGCAAACGGTGGCGCCTAGCGACTGGGCCTTTTGTGTAGCCGCTGCGATGTCGCCGACTACAACATAGGGCAACCAGGCGGAAGGGGCGCCGGGCTGGGGATGCTGCATCATGCCGCCGCCCGTTCCCTCGCCCACTTTAATCAGGGTGTAAGTGCCTTGCGGCATCGGCATGTCCTCCAAAGTCCAGTCAAAAAGCTTTCCGTAAAAGGTCTTTGCCTGGCTGAGATCGGTCGTGTTCAGCTCTACATGCACGAATGGATTGGCCATGGTGTTCTCCTCAAGTGTCGGGATTGAAGGCGAATGGCAATGAGCTTGCGGATGCCGCTGTCCGCCAGAACAGGCAAGGGATGCTTCGCCTTTTTGTGCATCCCGCCTGACCGCCTTGTCAGGCGTGGTCCTGTTTGAAGAGCGCCTCGGCGCGCCGGTTGATTTCCTCTGGCGTGAGATCCTCCTTGTGGGTGGCAAGAAACCAGATGTGCCCGAATGGATCTTCCAGCGTCCCCGTGCGATCACCGTAAAACTGGTCTTGCACGGGCTTGACGGCCTTGGCTCCGGCACTGACGGCCTGGGCAAATTGAGCGTCCACATCGTCCACGTAGACATGCAGGCCAACCGACGAGCCGCCCAGCGACCGGGGGTGGCGGAATGCACCTTCCTCACAAGGGTCGGCCAACATGATGATGGAGTCGCCGACCTTGATTTCGGCGTGTCCAATTTGACCGTTGGGTTGCGCCAAACGGAACAGCTCAGTGGCACCAAGCGCCCGTTTGTAAAACCCGATGGCCTCGGCGGCGCCCTTGATCATCAGGTACGGCGTTACGGTGTGATAGCCCTCTGGCATTGGCTTGACGGTCATGTATGACTCCTTGATTCAAAAATGGCTGGTATGTGCTCGCATGTGTTTCTTCCGTTGTTGACTCGGTGCTTCAAGGCGCTTAAATGTATGTGCGCTTCAATCACATCCATAAGCATTCCTTTCAGGCACACACCTGGCGCGTCGGACGGCGCCGCGATCTCCTGTCGGCCGCGCAGCAGCGGTTTGCCACGGCCTCAAGCTGCCTCGTGGGCCTGCTTCAGGCGCTGGATGTCAATCTTGTGCATCTGCAGCATGGCCTTCATGACGGCGCTGGACTTCGCGGGGTTCTTGTCGCCCAGCAACTCGCCCAAAACGGTGGGAATGATCTGCCACGACAAGCCGAACTTGTCTTGCACCCAGCCGCACTGGTTGGGCGCGCCGCCTGCCGAGAGCTTGTCCCAGAGCTCGTCCACTTCCTCCTGCGTTTTGCAGCTCACAAACAGCGAGATGGCCGGCGTAAAGCTGAAGTGCGGGCCGCCGTTGAGCGCCATGAACTCCTGGCCTTCCAGCTGGAAGGTGCCGGTCATGACAGTTCCCTCGGGCCCCGGCCCTTCCTTGCCGTAGCGCCTGAGCATCAGGATCTTCGAATTCTTGAAGAGGGAGACATAAAAATTCATGGCCTCCTCGGCCTGGTTGTCGAACCACAGGAAGGGGGTGATTTTCTGCACGGTCTACTCCTTTGGAACTGAACTGTGTCTGTTGCCTTGCCAGGTGTTGAACGGTAAGCCGGGTGGATGAGCTTGCTGAATCTGCGCGAATTGTGTACACCGTCCACAAAAAGAACAGGAAGAGTAGCAAAGATAATGGACAGTGTCCACATCGAAAAGTAACAAGTCATGACGTCCCCGTCCAAGCCCCCCGCCTCGCGCAGCACCTACCGCCACGGCGACCTGCGGCGTGCCTTGCTGGAGGCGGGAATCGAGCTGGCGCGCGGTGGCGGACCTGACGCGGTCGTGCTGCGCGAAGCCACGCGGCGCGCCGGCGTGGCGCCCAATGCCGCCTACCGGCATTTCGACAGCCGGCAGGCTTTGCTCCGGGCCGTGCGCTCCGCTGCGCTGGCGGCCGTGGCCCGTGCGATGGAAGCCGAGCTGGCCGCGCTGCCGCAGGATTTGCCGCCGGTCGAATTCGCCCGCGCCAATGTGCGCGCGGTGGGCACGGGCTACCTGCGGTTTGCGCAGGCCGAAACGGGCCTCTTTCGCACGGCCTTTGCCGCGTCCGACGACATGAAGGAAAGGGTCCAGGGCGGCCCGGCCGATGCCGAGCGGTCCGGGCAGAGCGGCCTGGACCCGTTCGAACTGCTGGGCGCCGCGCTCGACAAACTGGTGGACGCCGGCGTGCTGCCCCCGGAACGCCGTCCCGGCGCCGAGTTTCTGGCATGGTCGGCGGTGCACGGCCTGGCCATGCTGGTCATTGATGGCCCGCTGCGCAGCGTGGTCGGGCCGCAGATGGAGCAGGTTGGGCAGCGTCTGCTGGATATGGTCGAGAAGGGCTTGTAAAGCTGCGCTGTGAGGCGATTTCAGCCGGAAGTTTGAAGCGTATTGGGAGACCGACCGGCCCTTGAAGAAATACAGCGTGCGCCGCGTGCCATGCGGAGCGTCCAGATCGCGACGCCAGCCTGGGCCTGCGCCGCCCAGGAATCGGGCGGCGACGCCTGCCCCGGTTGATCGCCCATCGACCAGACTTGACGCTTACCGCTTGCGAAGCACCGTAACTCGTCAGCTTCTGTACGATGAGCCTCGCTCGCGCTCAAGCTTACGCAGCAGTGCCGGCCACTCCAGCCGGCCGACCTCAAGAAAACCGCCTTGCCCAAGCATCTTCTTCCCTTGCGCACGTGTGTGGTTGATGGTCTCTTGTGAAAGCTCGTGAAGTGGGGCGCCCCCCGCCATCCCATCGATCTGATACTTGCACGCAGTTTCCAGCCTGTGCATCCAGCAAAAGGCTTCGCCCACGCTTCGGCCAACCGTCATTGCACCGTGGTTGCGCAGAATTAGCACTCGGCCCTTGCCAAGGTCGCGTACGAGCCGAGTTCGCTCGTCTTCGTCAAGCGCTGCTCCCTCATAGTCGTGATAGCCCAGGAAGTCGAGCATCACTGCTGCTTTTTGGGTTAGTGGCCGCAGGCCTGCGGCCTGCATGGCAATGGCATTGTTCGCTCGCGTATGGCAATGCATGACGCAGACCAGATCCGACGCCGCCATGTGCACGGCGCTGTGAATGATGAAACCGGCTGGGTTCATCAGGTTCGGGTCGCCTTCGACCACCTTACCGTGGAGGTCGACTTTGAGCAGCTTCGATGCCGTCATTTCGTCGAATAGGACACCCAGCGGATTGAGCAAGAAGTGATGTTGCGGTCCTGGAAGCAAAACGGAGATGTGTGTCGAGATCAGGTCGGACATGCCGAACAGGTCCGTTAGCTGGAAGCAAGCAGCTAGGTCACAGCGAAGGTTCCATTCCTCAACGCTCATCCCTTCGGGTTGCTGCCTTGATGCGATAACTGCAGGCTTGCCAATCATTTCGATACTCCTGCATTAGTGGGGGACTCGTTATTCAATGTTTTTGACATGGCGGTCCAGCGAGCCAGATCAGCCCGTACGAACGCCAGCGTTTCCGCTGGAGATGCGCCTTTTTCAATGAGCAGTCCGATTTCGCTCAAACCTGTCTGAATTTCAGGTGAATTGAGGACATCGTTGAGTTCTTTCGCCAAGGTGATAACGATGTCATTCGGAACGTTCGCAGGTGCGAGCAATGCGAACCAGTTGGAGATTGCCAAGCCGGGCATGCCCAGTTCACTTACCGTCGGCACGTTCGGCAGTGCTTGCAATCGACGCTGGGAAGTGACCGCAAGCGCCTGCATCTTGCCACCCTGCACATGCGCAAGCACAAGTGGAACAGTGACCGAGGTAATGCCGAGCTCTCCCCTGATCAAGTCCGTCATCACCTCCGGCTGGCCGCGATATGCGATGTGCGTCAATTTGACCTTCTGCTGGGCCTTCAGCAACTCCATCGTGAAGAAGGGGGTTGTGCCGATACCGGGCGAACCGTAGTTGATTTGGTTTGGTCGTGTGCGAGCATGCTCAATGAATTCCGGCAAGGTGCGCGCGGGCGTGGCATTGCTGGCGACGATCGCCTGCGGGATCGTGCCAATCATCCCGATGGCACTAAAGGCGGTGGCCGGGTTCCATGACTGACTTCCGTCTGTGTTCGGCAGCATTGTCGTAGGACCGCTGGCAACCACCAGCGTGTATCCGTCTGCGGGTGCGCGAGCAGCTGCTGCGTATCCGATGCTGCCGGCCGCACCAGTCTTGTTCTCTACAACGAAACTTTGCTTGAATCGCTCCGAGAATCGCTGCGCCAAACGGCGCGCTATGAGGTCAACAATTCCGCCGGATGGGAACGCAACTACGATCGTTACGGGGCGTTCAGGGTATGCAGCTTGCGCAGATCCTACCGGGAGGCAAAGCGTCGCCACAAAAGGCAGTAGGACGGCGTACAGGCGTACCGACGAAAGACGGCAGTGAATAGGAATCAGTTTGGACATGGGTTGCTCCTCTGTTAGATCGCAAAAGCTCGCGCTTCACTCTTCGCTCTTGAAGCCGGAGGCTTCGACGATGGGCCGCCAGAAGGCACGCTCCGCGCGTAGCTGTGTCCTGACGGTCGCGCCGTCCAGCCCCGTGGGCTCGAGCCCAATGTTCAGGAGCTGTGCATAGACCTGTCGCTCTTTCACGGCCGCGATTAGCGCGCGCTCAAGTCGCATCGTTACAGCGGGGGGCGTGCCGGCGGGAACATAAGCGCTGTAGGAAAAAGTAGCGTGATCGAAACCGTTGATGCCAGCTTCCTTCGCGGTGGGGACATCAGGCAATAGCTTGTTACGCCGTGTTCCAGAGACCGCGAGGATGCGCACCCTGCCACCTCGATGAAGTTCCAGTTGACTGGCCAGCGCATCTGTTCCGACGGGGACTTGTCCGCCGATGATGTCCGTTGCGAGGGGCGCACCACCCCTATACGCAACAGGACTTAAGGGAACGCCAATTTCCTTGGACATCGCCAAGATGGAGAAGTGCAGGCCACCCCCAAGAGATGTGAGTCCTACCATCCCATCTGCGGGGTGGCTCCGGACCCATGCGACATATTGGGGCAGTGTTTTGTAGGGCTTCGCGGCACTCGTGGAAATGACGCTGGAGAATTCCACCAGATGCGCCACCGGAACGAAGTCGCGTTCCACGTCGTAGTTCACGTTTTTGTATGTCATCGGAAAGATGACGAACGGCGCCGAGGATGCAAGGAGCACCGTATTGCCATCGGGCGGCGCTCGCTTCACGTACTCGATGGCCAAGCGGGTCGACGCGCCTGGCCGGTTGTCGACCAAAACAGTTTGTCCGGTGGACTTCCGCAGCTGCTCGGCCAAAGCCCTTGCCAAAGCGTCGAGAGCGCCTCCCGGCGCGAATCCGACCACTAGCTTCAAGGGCTCGGTTGAAGCGCCGCCCGGCGGGTTTGGCTGAGCGTGAACGCAAGCCAGAGCGCCGCTGAAAATCGTGAAGGCAAATGCCCACTTGGAAAATCTATGGTTCAGTTTGTTCATGATCTACCCTAGGTCAAGTCAAGTCCATTTGGTCGGCGCAACAACAGTCCCTGGGATGTCTCGAGCAGCGATGCGGCGTGAAGCAGATCCGCATCGCCCCTGAACCGCCCAACCAGTTGCACGCCGATGGGAAGTCCGTCCGGGTCGAAGCCGCAGGGAAGTGTGATGGCAGGATGTCCGGTGAGGTTGAACGGCATCGTCCAGGGAAACCAGTTCGGGCGGAGCTCCGGGTAGCTCTGACCGTCAATGTCCAGCGCGCCGAAGAGATCCTGGTTGATCGCTACGGCCGTACGCGACAACGTGGGCATGGCGAGGAAATCATTCTCGTGCAACAGCGCTTGGACATGCCTGAACAGGCGGGTTCGGTCGAACATGGCTCGCTGATACTCGACCCCAGTGACGTGCCTGGCCAACTCAAGTTGTTGAAGGAGAGAAGGACTGAGGTCGTTCGGACGCTCGCGTGCCCACTCGCTAAACCGCGCCAGCCACACCGTGTGGTTGATCGTGCGCCAGAGGGGCTCAATGTCAAAGTCAGTGGTGACGGGCATCTCGCACAATTGCGCCCCCATTGATTTCAGATGGGCGAGCGCATCCTCAAACGCACGCGCGACCTCGCTTGAAACGGGCCGGCCTTGGGGTGCCATGCAGAACATGATGCGTTTACCATGCAGGTCGCCGCCTGCCGTAGCCGCCTTGCAATAGTCCGGTACCGGCACGCCAATAGACCAAGGGTCGACGGGCGCCGGGCCGGCCATGGCCTGGAGCATCAACGCGGTGTCTGCCACCGTGCGTGTCATCGGTGTGACATACGTGAGGTTCCCGAAGGCATCTTCGGTCTGCGAGTGAGGAACGACGCCAATGCTTTGCTTGAGGCCTACAACACCATTGCACGCCGCAGGAATCCGGGTTGACCCGCCTCCGTCGGTGGCGATGCCGATCGGTGCAATCCCCGCCGCCACGGCCACGGCCGCGCCGCCGCTGGAACCTCCACTGGTGCGATCGGCGCGCCAGCCGTTGCGGGTGCGACCGAAGAGGGGGGCGTCAGTCAGGCATTTGGCACCGAACTCGGAGGTCGTTGTCTTGCCGATAAGGATGGCGCCTTGCCGACGCAGGCGCGCCACTGCTTCCGCGTCTTCCGTAGGAACATTGTCCTGGAAGATCAGCGAGCCGAATGTCGTGCGCACCCCGCGTGTGTTGACCAAATCCTTGCACGTGTAGGGTATTCCATGGAGGAGGCCGAGCGGTTCGTTACGCATGAGCGCTTGCTCAGCGGCGCGCGCTTCCTGCATCGCCTCGTCAGCGCAGATGGTGATGAAGCAGTTAAGCACCGGTTGAAGTCGTACGGCGCGATCAAGGATTGCTTGCGTAACTTCGACAGGCGAGACCTCCCGCCGCGCGATTTTTTGGCGCAGAACGGTTGCAGGCATTTGGCAAAGGTCGTCACTCATCTTTAGCTCTATCTCCATGGTTCTTGACGGTGTGAGCTTCGCATTTCGCAATGCATTCGTCTAATACCGATTTACGACAATCCCATACGCGTTTAATATGGGTTGATGGACTTGAAACACCTCCGCTATTTCGTTGCCGTTGCGGATGCCCGCAGCGTGGGGAAGGCGGCGATGCAGCTTCACATGGCGCAGCCACCTCTGTCGGTACACATCCACAACCTCGAGGCGCAGCTTGGAACCGCGCTTTTTCGTCGAGGGCCTAGGGGGATGGAGCTTACCGATGCGGGTGGTGCTTTGTATTCGCGCGCGAAGGAAGCGCTTGCGCTCGCGCACGACGGCTTTGAAGCAGCGCGTGCGGTGGCCGCGGGACGCCGCGGTCGCTTGACCGTGGGCTATATGTTCGCGCTAGGCTATGCAGTGCTCCCCAAGTTGGTCCCGGAGCTGAGACGCACTTTGTCCGGGGTCGACATCCAATTCGTCGAGATGAGTGCCAGCACGTACGAGATGCTTATCAGCGAGTTCAAAGTGACGGTAGGTCTCTGTATGCCGCCACTGCAACGCAGCGGGATCGCTACTGTCACGATCGGAAAACAGCCCTTGCTTTTGGCTATGCCTGCGCGGTCACCGCTGGCCCGTCACAAAGTAGTCCCCATGGCCAAATTGCAAGGAATGAAGCTTGTTGGATTGCCTAGCACGAGGGTGGAAAACGGAGCGGATACCTCTCCTATCGGATCGCTTCTCAGACGTCACCACATTACGGCGCATGTGATGCAGAGGGTGGAGACAGTTCACTCTGCCCTTGCCCTCGTACTGGCTGGAGAGGGGTTTTCCATCGTCCCGGCATGCGCCGCGCTCGGCAGTCCCCCTGGCGTTTCATTTCGTCCTCTGGAAGATGACGGTGGTGGAATGGAGATGGCCGTGTGCTGGCGTCAAGACTTGGACAATCCGCTCGTCAAGCCGTTCATCTCCGCCGTTCAGGCGGCAATGGCTTAGCGAACTCGCAGTACCTCGGCGGCCTATTTAAGCGTCGCCAGGCGCAACGCTGTGGCTTTCGACCGCAGCGAACGTTCGTAGGCGTGGCGTCCGATTTCTTCCGACCAGGTCCCCTGCGCCAGTTGGTCGATGTGCAGCTTCATGCTCGCCACGGCCTCGGGTTCGCCTTGAGTAATGGCCTCCACATACGACTGCACCGTGCGGGCAAGCTCCGCCGGGTCTACCAGCTCGGTCAGGAAGCCGATGCGCAGCATCTCATCCGCCTGGAGGGTTTGCCCGGTCAGGAATATCTTCTTGGTGGCAGCCGGACCGAGCCGCGTGACGAATCGGCGCAGCCCGCCCGGGTAGTAATGGAGGCCGAACCTGGCGGCCGGCATGAACATCCGGATGCCTTGCACACCGATGCGGAAGTCGCAGCTCATGGCCAGATCGGTGCCGCCACCGTAGGCGCTGCCGTTCATCACGCACAGCGTCGGCACTTTCACCGCCTCGATGCGGTCCAGCATGTCTTCAAAGCTGCGGTCCAGGCGTGAACCGATCTGCGCGAGGGTGTAGCCGGAACAGAACGTTCGGTTGCCTTCGCCCGTGACGACCAGTGCGGCCACGCTGGATTCGGTTTCCACTTCCTCGAGGAGCCGGAGGATGACCTTCGGGTCGTCCGGGTCGATGCGGTTGTGCTCGGCCGGCCTGCGCAGGGTGATGGTGGCGACGCGGCCGTCGATGTGCAGCGTCGGCTGGCTGGAGTGGCTCATGAGGTCACAGCCTGGCGGTGCTGGCTGATGACGCCACCGTCGGCCAGCGTGTCAAGCGTGGATTGCTCATAGCCGAACTCGCGCAGGATCTCGAAGGTGTGCTGGCCCAGAAGCGGAGGTGCCATGCGGATCGAGGCGCCGGCCATCGCGTCCAGCCGGATCGGACTGCCAACTTGCTTGAGCGGTCCAAGCTCCGGGTGCATCACTTCCTCCACCAGACCGCTGTGGATCACCTGTTCGTCCGCGAACACGTCAGCGAGATTGTTGATCGGGCCGGCGGGAATGCCTTCTGCAAGGAAGTCTTGCGTCCATTCGGCGCGGGTACGCGTCATCAGGCGTTCCTCAAGGATCGCTTTGAGTTCGTTGCGGCGCTCCACGCGGGCGGCGTTGTCGGGGAATCGCGGGTCGTCGATCAGCGGCGCGAGGCCGAGGATCAAACAGAGCTTGCGCCACATCTCGGTTGTCGCCGGTGCGATGTTGAAGGGGCCATCGGCCGTCTGGAAGACCCCGTAGGGAGAAATGACCGGATGCGTGTTGCCGGCCAGGGGCGGCACTTCGCCCAGGCTCAGGTAGCGCTGGCCTTGCACGCTGAGCAGGCCAACAAGGCTCGCGAGGAGTGACGTTTCAACCCGCTGGCCGCGGCCGGTCCGATGGCGTTCATTCAAGGCTGCGAGCACACCCATGGCGCACCACATGCCCGCAGCCTGGTCGCCAATAGCGACACCGACGCGCATGGGCCCGGATTCGGCGGAGCCTGTCACGCTCATCAGGCCCGAGTGCCCCTGGGCAATCTGGTCAAAGCCCGGCCGCTGACCGGCCGGGCCGGTGCGACCAAAGCCGGTGATGCCCGCGTAGATCAGCCGCGGGTTCGCTGCCACCAGGCTCTCAAAGGAGAGGCCCATGGCCTCCATGGCGCCGGGGCGGAAGTTCTCGGCGATCACGTCGCATTCACCAGCCAGTCGGCGCAGCATGTCCAGCGCGCGCGGTTCGCGGAAGTTGACGGCCATGCCGCGCTTGTTGCGGTTGCCGCTCAGGTAATAGGCGCTCGTGCCGCGGTCGAACGGGCCCCAGTTGCGGATCATGTCGCCGTCGCCCATCGGCTCGACCTTGATGACGTCGGCGCCGAGGTCGGCCAGGATCATGGTGCAGAAGGGGCCAGCCAGCGCACGCGTGAGGTCCAGGACGCGGATGCCGGCCAGGGGAAGAACTGAGCCCCCACGTTCGCGCACTGCGTGTCGCTCTCTGCCCCCCGAGGGGGCTGGCCTTGCTTGGGGCGGCCCGGCGCGGCGGTCGGCCTGAGCCCCCACGTTCGTGCACTGCGTGTCGCTCTCTGCCCCCCCGGGAGGCTGGGCTGGCCTGGCTTGGGGCGGCCCGGCGCGGCGGTCGGCCTTAGGTGTTTGCATGGATGTCTCCAGAAAAGTCTTGTGTTTCAACGACAGTAAGTCTATATTGCATGCAATGGTAATGCAACCATTATTCAAAAAGGAGACTTATTATGAAGAAACCCAACATCTTGATGATCATGGCCGACCAGCTGTCGGCCCCCGTCCTTCCCTTCCACGGGAACACTGCGCTAAAGGCGCCGCACCTGCAGGCGCTGGCCGCGCGTTCGGCGGTTTTTGACAATGCGTACTGCAACTTCCCGCTGTGCGCGCCGGCCCGCTTCTCGCTGCTGGCCGGGCAGTTCGCTACGCGCATCGGCGCGTTTGACAACGCCTGCGAGTTCCAGGCGGCCACGCCCACGCTCGGTTACTACCTCGGCAGCCAGGGCTACAAGACCATCCTCAGCGGCAAAATGCACTTCGTGGGTCCCGACCAGAAGCACGGCTTCCAGGAACGGCTGACCACGGACATTTATCCGGCCGACTTCGGCTGGTCGGCCGACTGGAAGGAAGGCGAATTCAGCTTCTATTCGCCCGGCCACAACCTCAGCACGGTGGACGAGAGCGGCGAGTGCTTCCGCAGCCTGCAGCTGGACTACGATGAGGAGGTCGAGGCCAAGTCCATCCAGCGCTTGTATGACCTGGCGCGCGATGACGAGCAGCCGTTTTTCATGTGCGTGTCGTACACCCACCCGCACCCGCCGTTCCACATACTTCCAGAGTACATGGCCCGGTACAAGCGCGAAGAGATCAACCTGCCACTGGTGCGCGACATTCCCATGGCCGAGCGCGACATGCTCAGCAAGTGGATCCAGTATTCGCACGGCCTGGACAAGCAGACGGCCAGCGACGAGCAGATCCTGCGCGCGCGGCATGCCTACTACGCCATGGTGAGCTACATCGACGACAAGGTCGGCAAGCTGCTTGAAACCCTCAAACGCACGGGCTTCGACGAGAACACCATCGTCGTTTTCACGTCGGACCATGGCGACATGCTGGGCGAGCGCGGCATGTGGTTCAAGCGGGTGTTTTTCGACTGGTCGGCCAAGGTGCCGTTGATCATTTCGCGGCCCGGCATGACAGAGGGCAGCCGCATCGCGGCACCGGCGTCGCACGTCGACCTCCTGCCCACCTTGATGGACTTTGCCACCGGCGGCGCCGAGCCCCAATGGGTCGAGCCTGTGGACGGCGTGTCGCTGCGTCCGCTATTGGACGGTGGCAAGGACAACGGCGGCAAGGAGCGCACCGCCTTCGTCGAGTACACGGCGGAAGGCGTCACCGGGCCGTGCTGCATGCTGCGGCGCGGCCGCTACAAGTATGTCTACACGCATGGCTACCCCGACCAGCTCTACGACATGGAGGCGGACGCCAACGAACTCGTCAACATCGCGCAGGCCGCACCGGATGTGCTGAAAAGCCTGAAGGACGAAGTAATGGCCGGATGGAACCCGGACGCACTCAAGGCGCAGGTCCTGGCCAGCCAGGCGCGGCGCCAGTTCATCAAGGACCTGCCGGATGCCCTGCAACCTGTGTGGGATTACCAGGCCAGCGTCGACGACACCAAGCGCTTCGTGCGTCGCGGCAGCGCCCGCATCATCAAGGTGAAAAAGCGCTGGCCGGCCATCGCCGAGGTGAAAGGCTGATCACCATGAACAAACCCAAGGAACCCTTCATGGCATCCGACCCACTCGTCCCCGACACCGACCCCAAGCGGCTCGCGCGCGCGCTGAGCGGCTTCAACCTCATCGACGGCGAACTGGTCTCTGCACGTTCAGGCAAGACCTTCCCCGTCGTCAACCCGGCCACGGGGCTCGAAGTGGCTGCGGTGCCGTCCAGCGACGCGTCGGACATCGATGCCGCCGTTGCGGCGGCCAAACGGGCGCAACGCGGCTGGGCTGGCATGGCCGCCAGGAAGCGTGGCACGCTGGTGGCCGAATGCTCGCGGCTGCTGGGCGCCCACGTGGAAGAGCTCGGCCGGCTGGTCGCGCTGGAGACCGGCAAGGCCTTGCGCACTGAAAGCCGCGTCGAGGCCTCCATCGTCGCCGATGCGCTGCAGTTCTATGGAGGGTTGGGGTCCGAGCTCAAGGGCGAGTCGGTGCCTTTCAGCCCCGAGATGCTGACGGTCACGACGCGCGAGCCGATCGGCGTGGTGGGCGTCATCATTCCCTGGAACGCGCCGATGATGTTGATGGCGCTGAAGATCGCGCCGGCCATTGTCGCGGGCAACTGCGTGGTGGTGAAATCCGCCGAAGAGGCGCCGCTGGCCGTGTTGCGCGTCTGCCAGATCCTTAACCAACTGCTGCCCCCGGGCGTGCTCAACATCGTGTCGGGCTTCGGCCCCGAGTGCGGCGCGCCGCTCGTGGCGCACAAGGACGTGGGCAAGGTGACCTTCACCGGTTCGGTGGAGACCGGCAGGATCGTTTACAAGGCCGCCGGCGAGAAGCTCATTCCCGTCACGCTGGAACTGGGCGGCAAGAGCCCGATGATTGTGATGGGCGACGCGGACATCGACAGGGCCGTTGCTGGCGCCGTGGCCGGCATGCGCTTCACGCGGCAGGGTCAGAGCTGCACAGCGGCCAGCCGGATCTTCGTGCATGACAGCGTGCACGACGAATTCGTCGCCAAGGTCAAGGCCAAAGTGGACGCCATGAAGATGGGCGACCCGCTGGACGAGGCCACCGACATTGGCACCATCATCTCCAAAGGCCAGCACGAGAAGGTCCTGGGCTACATCGAAGCAGGCCGGGCGTTGACCGGCGCGACCGCCGTCGAATGTTCCGCGCTGCCGCAGGACGAGGCTTTGCGCAAGGGGCTGTTCGTGCGGCCCGTGATCTTCACGGGGCTGGACAACGGCAGCAAGCTCGCCCGCGAGGAAATTTTCGGGCCGGTGACCTGCGTCATCAGGTTTTCTAGCTATGAGGAAGCGCTAGCGCAGGCCAACGACAGCGACTACGGGCTGGCGGCGACCATCTGGACGCGCGACCTGAAGACCGCGCTGGACGCCAGCCGTCGGCTCGAGGCGGGTTTCGTGCAGATCAACCAGAACATCGTCGTGCAGCCCGGGCTGTCCTACGGCGGGGTCAAGCAGTCGGGCCTGGGACGCGAAGCTTCCCTCGAAGC
Organism: Polaromonas sp. P4_F4; assembly: GCF_056401355.1. Taxonomy (NCBI): domain Bacteria; kingdom Pseudomonadati; phylum Pseudomonadota; class Betaproteobacteria; order Burkholderiales; family Comamonadaceae; genus Polaromonas; species Polaromonas sp. P4_F4. Next base: position 155,727 of record NZ_JBFUJO010000002.1, read on the forward strand.
CATGCTCGATCACTTCACCCACAAGAAGACGGTAATTTTCAACATGCAATGAGGCGCGTGCGCGCCGAAAAGGAGACAACAAAATGGCCACCATCGCGTTTATCGGCCTGGGCAACATGGGCTTGCCCATGGCTACCCGGCTGTGCCAGGCGGGACATGAAGTCCGCTGCGTCGACCCAAACCCGGAGGCCATCAGGCGCGCCGCCGAATTGGGCATGAAGCCCCACGGCAGCGTCACTGCGGCGGTGGCTGACGCGCAGTTCGTCGTTTCCATGCTGCCCAGCGGCAAGCATGTGCTGGACACGCTGGTCAACGCGCCGGGGGTTGAGTACGCGCCGGGCGCGGTGGTGATCGACAGCTCCACCATCGACGTGGCGTCCTGCGGCGTGTTTCATGCGGCGCTGTCGGCGCGCGGCGTCACGACGCTGGACGCGCCGGTCTCGGGCGGCGTGGGCGGCGCGGCGGCGGGCACGCTGACCTTCATGGCGGGGGGCTCGGACGCCGCGTTCGCGCAGGCCCTGCCCATTCTCCAGCTCATGGGAAAGAACATCATCCACGCCGGCGCCGGGGGCGCGGGCCAGGCCGCCAAGATCTGCAACAACATGATCACGGGCATTTCCATGGTGGCGGTATCGGAAGCGCTCAACCTCGCCAAGCGCTTGGGGCTGGACCCGCAAAAGTTCTTCGACATCGCATCCACCTCGTCCGGCCAGTGCTGGGCGCTGACGAGCTACTCGCCCGAGCCGGGCCTCGTGCCTACGTCGCCGTCCAACCGGGGCTACGAAGGCGGCTTCGCGTCGGAGCTGATGCTCAAGGACCTGCGCCTGGCGGAGCAAGCCGCGCTGGCCAGCGGCTCGCCGGCGCTTCTGGGCGGCGCGGTGGCCGCGCTGTACGCGATTCACTGCAAGGCGGGCAAGGGCCGGCTGGACTTTTCCTCGATCATGCAAATGTTGAGTGAGCCGGTGCCGCACGCCGCGGCCTGAGTTTGGGTGGGCGCGACCTTTGGGGGAGCGCCGGGTCAGTCTAAAAACAGGAGACAAACCATGAAGAAATTCGCAAGAATCCTGGCCGGTGCCACGCTGGGCATCGCGCAGGCGACAGCCTGCTTCGCGCAGGGCGACACGGGCAAGCTGATCGTCGGGTACCCGGCGGGCCAGTCGGTGGACACGGTCGCCCGCGTCCTGGCCGGCAGGCTTGGGCCGGCGACGGGGCGCAACCTGATCGTGGAGAACCTGCCGGGGCAGGCGGGCAGCATCGCGCTGGCCGCCGTGGCCAAGATGCCGGCGGACGGCAGCATCCTCACGTTGTCCGCTTCGGCCGCGCTGGCCGGCAACCCTTCGCTGTACAAGAACGTCAAGTACGACCCCCTGAAGGACTTCGAACCTATCGGCATGATCTACGACGCGCCTCTGCTTTTGATGGTGAGCAGCGCCCTGCCTGTCACTTCGGTCAAGGAATTGCTGGCCTACCTCAAGGCCAATCCCGGCAAGGTCAGCTATTCATCGCCCGGCAACGGCTCGGTGTCGCACCTGGCCATGACGGAATTCATGCGCCGCACCGGCACAGAAATGACGCACGTCCCCTACCAGGGCGCGGCCAAGTCGCTGACCGACCTGGCCGGCGGGCAGGTGCAGGTCTCGTTCGACGCGATCGCCGCCGCGCAGCCCTTTCTGCAGTCGGGCAAGGTACGGGCCATTGCCATCAGTTCGCGCGACCGCGTTAGCACCATGCCCACCATTCCGACGGTGGCCGAAAGCGGCGTCGAAGGCTTCGACATGGTGCCGTGGGTTGGGCTGCTGGCGCCAGCGGGCACGCCGCAACGCACGGTGGACAAGATCAGCGAGGAGCTGGCGAAGATCGTGCAATCCGACGACTTCTCCAAGCGCATCATCCTGCTCGGCGGCAGGCCGATCACCAGCACGGCGCCGGAGTTCAAGACCTTCCTCAAAGCCGAGGTGACGCGCTGGGCGGCGGTCATCAAGAGTTCGGGCGCCAAACTGGAGTGACGACATGGTGTTGACGGGATCGGCGGCGCGCGCACGCCAGACGCGGCATGCGCGCAAGCTACCAGAGGGCTTCGAGTTCTTTCGCAGCGAATGGATGGATGGGGGCAAGGACCCGGTGCTCTCGCCGACCGTGTTCCTGGTCGAGCAGCCGCCGGGCTCGGTGCTGGCGCCGCATTTCCACACGCAGAACCAGTTCCAGGTGGTTATGTCGGGCTCCGGCCGGTTGGGCGCGCATGAGGTCGCGACCGGCTCGGTCCACTACGCGGGCGCCTGCACAGGTTACGGCCCGGTGGTCGCGGGCCCACAGGGCCTGAAATACTTCACCATACGCCCTGTGTTCGAGATCGGCGCCAACTTCATCGCCGTCGCCCGGGACAAAATGCTGCGCGGACCCAAGCGCCACATGCAGGGGCCGCCCGTGCCGCAGGCAAGCGCGGCCGAGCTCGGCGCCCTCGCAGGCCCGGCGTGGTTCCATGCCATCGAGCCGCAGGCAGATGGGCTTGCCGCTTCCCTCTGCAGCCTTCCACCCGGCGGCCAAGCCGAGGCACCGGTGCCGGCTGCCAGCGGGCAGTTCCAGTTGGTGATGGCTGGCGCGATGCGACACGGAGCGGGTCAACTCGAAGTGTGGGAAAGCCGCTACCTGCAAGCAGGCGAGCCAGGCGGCATGCTCCAGGCCGGGCCCGAAGGCCTGCAGGTCCTTCTCCTGCAGGTGCCGGCCAAGGCCGCCGAATACCTGGTGCATGGGCCCGCATGACCATGGAAGGCATGCTGTATAACGCGTTCATGAATATGTCCACGCCCAAGACCGCCGCGAAACAGGAAGGCGGCCAGCCCCTAAGCGCCGAACAGGTCTGCGACCGAATCCGCGCCACCATCCTGAAGGGCGAACTCAAACCCGGCGACAAGCTGACAGAGCAAGACCTGGCTGCCCAATACAAGGTCAGCCGCACGCCGGTGCGCGAAGCGATCCGCCAGCTGGAAGTCGAACACCTGGTATCGCGGACGCGGTTTGTCGGTGTGACCGTCAAACAGCTTAAGCCGTCGGAGATCATCGAGCTGCTGGACATCCGGGAGGTGCTGGAAGGCCTGGTCGCCAGGCTGGCTGCGATACAGGCCCAACCACAGGAACTCAAGCAATTGAAAGCCACGCTCAAACAGATGGTTGCTGCGGTCAAGGCCGGCGACGTGGTGCACTACCTGGACAACGCGCTGGACTTCCGCCGCATGCTGGCCGAGTGCTGTCGCAGTGACACGCTCATCCACTACGTGATGGGCATTGAGAATCGACTGCGCCTCATGGGTAATCGCACAGCGATGATCCCTGGCCGCATGCAGGCGGCGATCGCCGAGCATGAAAAACTGTTCAAGGCCATCGAGAACCGCGACGCCGCGGCGGCCGAGCAGTTGAACCGCGAGCGCATCCAGCACATTCGCGCCGATGTCGAACGCGCGTTCTCGTTCTCGATCTTCTGAGCGCCCACGTCACCCGAGCGCCACATGCGCGCAGGGACGAACATCACGTCATCATCGATCGAGTTAATGCGCGAGGCACGGAGAACGCGATGAGGGAGCATCTACGGCGCACGCGAGCCAGAACGCTTCTACTGATCAAAGGCTAGCGCCTCCGGCCACTCGGCACGTGACGGCAACGTCCCGGCGACGTTAGGCGGATGCCCTTAATCGGTGCCGTCGCCTGCCACATGTGCCGCGGCGTGATCATCACCCACCGCCGGCCGCTCCTCGCGCCCGTCCGGGTGTTTGGCAAACCGTGCCGGGTCGCGCCCGTGCACCGGTGCGTCGTCGGGCCAGGGCCAGCCGCCGAACTGCGTGCGCTGGTAGTCCGCCATGGTCTGCGCAATCTCGGCCTGCGTGTTCATCACGAACGGGCCGTACTGCACCACCGGCTCGGCTATCGGTTTGCCCTGTAGCAACAGGAACTCGGCGACTTCGTTTTCCCCATTGAGCAGTTGCCGGCAGGTTTAGCCAGATCTGGAACAGCTTCAGCGGATTCGGCGCATCAGCGTCGAGCAGCGGAAACATCTCGGAATGCACCACACCCTTGCCCGCGGTCAGCCACTGCACATCGCCGCCGCCAAAACGCGCCGCCGCGCCCAGCGAATCCGAATGGTCAATCAGCCCCTTGCGGACGATGGTGACGGTTTCAAAGCCCCGGTGCGGATGCCCCGGAAAGCCCGGCACCGTGCTGCCGTGGTACATGCTCCAGCCGTCCTTGCGGCTGAAGTCTTGCCCGATGGCCCGCCCTGCCAGCGAAGCCTGCGGTCCCATCTGCGCGTTGGCCGCCGGGTAAGCGTCATCGTGGTAGGCGCAAAACAGAAACGGGTCGATCGTTTTTCCCACGGAAAACCGAGGGCTTTGATTTGCACGATGGGGTTGTCAGGATTGGCGAGGCGGATGGTCATGGCGGAGCTTTCAGAAAACACAATTGTGGTTAGCGTTATCTGGTTTCAAGTGCAGGCCGCCGTGGCCACGGCGGCCTGGGGTCTTACCTTGCCGCCTTGACCGCTGTAGCTGGTCATCAGGTTGCGGTAGTCGGGGATGTGGTTGGCAAACAGGGTTCCCAGGCCTTCCACATCGTTGCGCCAGTCGCGGTGCAGCTCGCAGGCCAGGCCAAACCAGCTCATCAGCTGGGCGCCGGCTTCAGACATCCGGTTCCAGGCGGCATCGCGGGTGACTTCGTTGAACGTGCCCGACGCATCGGTCACCACAAACACCTCAAAGCCTTCGGCCAGTGCCGACAAGGCCGGGAAGGCCACGCAGATCGCGCACCAGACCATCATCTACAGCATTGAACCCGCCGCGCGCAGCCGGCTCAATGCGGTGCTCTTCATCGGCATGTTCACCGGCATGGCCAGCGGCGCCTGGCTGGGCAGCGTGGTGCTGGCGCAGGCCGGCTGGCAAGGTGTGTGCGTGATGGCCGCGGTGGCCGGCGTCGCCGCGCTGGTGGTGCGGCTGTGGCCTCAAGAACCTGCCCCCTGCACGGCATAACAGGAAATGAATCGATCTCTGCAGAGTTTTATGGATCAATTTCCCAAACGTTGGGCTATCTGATTGCGACCGCGTTGGATCCCTGGGGTTGCCAACCGCCGCCGAGCGCTTTGAAGGTAGCGACCGCTGCGCGTGCTGATTCCGTTTGCGCTTGCGCTCGCGCATCGGAGGCGCGTAGCAGGTTTTCGTCGGCCTGCAAGACTTCGATCAAGCTGAGTACCCCTTTCTGATACCCCGCAAACGAAGCTGATCGTGCGCGGCCGAGAGAGTCCACTCCCTGGGCAAGTACAGCAGCCTGCTCCTCGCGCTTGACCAGGGCCGAAAAGGCGTTTTCTACGTCCTCAGTTGCCCGCAGTACGGCAAGCCGATATGCAGCCAACATCTCGGCCTCCTGGCCCCTGGCCTGGTCGATCTGCGCGTTGATGCGGCCAAAATCGAACAGGCGCCAGCGCAGACCCAGCACGCCGGAGGCCTGACTGGCGCCGCTGGTGAACAGATTGCCGGCCACCGATGTCGCGCTGCCGATCAGCCCACTCAGAGAGAGTTTGGGGTAGTACTCGGCAATGGCGACACCGATACGGGCATTCGATGCGGCAAGGCGGCGCTCAGCCACAATCAGGTCAGGGCGGCGCCTTAGCAGCTCACCCGGAGAGCCTGTAGCAGTGATTTGCGGGGCAGCAGGGATGACGCCAGCACCGGCCAGTTCCACCCGATGCGTTCCGGGTGGTGAGCCCAGCATCACGTCAAGCGCGTTCATGGCCACGTCCAGACCCGCCTCAAGGACCGGCACGGACGCCCGAACCTGGGCAAGCGCACCTTCGGCCTGCCTCACTTGAAGTTCGGCCGCCAACCCTTTCCCATACAGAAGGTTGATGGTTGATAGCAATTCCTGCTGCGTCTGCACCTGCCGGCGGGCAAGGTCGAGGCGGGTTTGCAGCCCACGAATGATGATGTAAGTGTCGGCGGTCTGTGCCGCCACGGCCAGCCGGGTGGCGGTTGCGCCTGCCTCCGACGCCTGGTACCCGGCAAGTGCCGCTTCCTTTCCACGACGCAAGCCTCCGAATACATCCAGTTCCCAGCTCGCGCCGAGATTGGCTTCGTAAGAACTGCCGTGGCGGTCGAAACCGGGGCTCGAGCTCAAGACTTTGCCCAGAGGCGTTTCAAGGGATTGGTAGGCTCTGGCCGCCTGGCCGCTGGCGTTGCCCGAAGGCAGCAATGCGGCATTTGCCGCCCCAAGCTCCGCGCGGGCCTGGGCGACGCGAGCGGACGCCTGCGCGAGATCGAGGTTCTGCGCCAACGCCAGCGTGACGAAGCGGGTCAGTTGCGGATCGCCGAAACCCGTCCACCATGTGACGAGATCGGCCTGGGCAGCGGCATGCCGCTGGTCTACCGCTGGTTGGCCCAGGTACCGTTGCGGCATGGGCGTATCGGGCCTGACGTAGTCGGGACCGACGGCGCAGCCGACCGAGAGGCTGGCAACAATGAGGCTGGTAAGGGTGGATTTGGGCAACATGGATTTGTTCCAGGTCAGTGGTCGATGTAGTGACTATAATACAATATGGTCACTCGTTGTTGATCTCTTGGGATGCGGGTAAGCTTCGGGCATGAACAAAGCGATTTATCCGGTTTCGGCCCGCGGCCCGGCCGACCACGACGTGCGAGATCAGATCATTAGCGCGGCCACCGAGCACTTCAGCCGCTACGGTTACGAGAAAACGACCGTCTCCGACCTCGCCAAAGCCATCGGGTTTTCCAAGGCTTACATCTACAAGTTCTTTGAATCCAAGCAAGCCATTGGCGAGATGATCTGCGCGAACTGCCTGCGCGAGATTGAGGCCGAGGTCAGTGCGGCTGTTGCAGGGGCCGACATGCCGCCAGAGAAGCTGCGGCGGATGTTTAAAGTCATGACCGAGGCGAGCCTTCGCCTGTTTTTCCAGGACCGCAAGCTTTACGAGATTGCCGCCTCGGCCGCTACAGAGCGCTGGCAGGCGGTTCATGCCTACGAAGAACGCATCCAGAAGCTGCTTCGGGACGTCTTGCAGGAAGGCCGGCAAACCGGGGACTTCGAGCGCAAGACACCCCTGGACGAGACGGCGTTGGCAATCTATCTGGTCATGCGCCCCTACCTCAACCCTTTGCTCTTGCAGCATAGCTTTGACTACAACAAAGAGGCGCCGGCGCATTTGTCGAGCCTGGTGCTCCGCAGTCTGTCACCTTGACGGAAATCGTGACTATTGACTAATTTGGTCACTAGTACCATAATGAAAGTCCAATTCACTTCGTCAGTGGGACTTTTATGCTCAGGCGTTGCCTCCCTATATCTACCGTCATCTGTGCATTGCCCTTTGTGTTGGCCGCTTGCGGCGACAAGGCGCAATCTGATCCACGTACCGAAGCGCCGCTGGTACGCGTGGCCACCATTCAGGGCTCGGTCGCTGCGTCACGCGCGTTCACCGGGACCGTAGCCGCTCGGGTACAAAGCGATCTGGGCTTCCGGGTCTCCGGCAAGGTGCTGCAACGCCTTGTGGATGCGGGGCAAACCGTTAAGCGCGGGCAGCCGCTCATGCGCATCGATCCCGTCGACCTGAAGCTCGCAGCGCATGCACAGCAGGAAGCGGTCGCCGCCGCCCGAGCGCGGGCGCAGCAAACGGCGCAGGACGAAGCCCGCTACCAGGACCTGCGCGGAACCGGTGCAATTTCAGCCTCAGCCTATGACCAGGTCAAGGCGGCAGCAGATGCGGCCAAAGCCCAGCTCAACGCAACCGAGGCCCAGGCCGAAGTCGCTCGAAACGCGAGCCGCTATACGGAATTGGTGGCAGATGGCGATGGCGTCGTCATGGAAACGCTGGCTGAACCCGGCCAGGTCGTCAACGCGGGGCAGGTCGTGGTGCGTGTGGCCCATGCCGGCCGCCGTGAAGCCGTCATTCAACTACCGGAAACCTTGCGCCCTGCGGTCGGTTCAACCGGGTTGGCCACGCTCTTTGGCCAGGAAGGCGTTACCGTTCCGACCAGACTCAGGCAGCTCTCAAACGCCGCGGACCGGCTGACGCGCACTTTCGAGGCGCGTTATGTGCTGGATGGAGAGCTGTCCACCGCGCCATTGGGCAGCACAGTCACCGTTCAAATTCCGGACGCACATTCCGCTGCGCAAGACGGCTTTTCGGTACCCATTGGCTCCCTCTCCGACGCGGGCAAAGGGCCGGGCGTCTGGGTGATCCAGGGCGAGCCGGCAAAGGTTTCGTGGCGGCCGGTCAAGGTCCAGCGCCTGGGCGACGATAGTGCTCACATTGCAGGTCAACTCAAGCAGGGTGACCGGATAGTCGCACTCGGCACGCATCTGCTACGCGAAGGCGAGCAGATTCGCGTGGCGGGTCAAACGGCTGCAACGGCAAGCGCGCGGCCATGAGCGAAGGCCGTTTCAACCTCTCGGCGCTCGCCGTGCGCGAGCGCTCCATCACCTTGTTCCTGATCTGCCTGATTTCACTGGCCGGGCTCATTGCGTTCCTCAAACTGGGCCGCGCGGAAGACCCTTCCTTTACTGTCAAGGTGATGACGATCGTCACAGCCTGGCCCGGGGCAACCCCGCAGGAAATGCAGGACCAGGTCGCCGAGAAGATTGAAAAGCGGCTGCAGGAGTTGCGCTGGTACGACCGTACCGAGACCTATACAAGGCCGGGCCTGGCCTTCACGACCTTGACCCTGCTCGACAGCACGCCGCCCGGGGAAGTGCAGGAGCAGTTCTATCAGGCCCGCAAGAAGGTCGGAGACGAAGCCGGCAACCTTCCGTCCGGCGTGATCGGGCCGATGGTCAACGATGAATATGCAGACGTCACCTTTGCCCTGTTCGCGCTCAAGGCCAAAGGTGAGCCGCAGCGCTTGCTGGTGCGCGATGCGGAGACGCTGCGCCAGCGGCTGCTGCACGTGCCGGGGGTCAAGAAGGTCAACATCGTCGGCGAGCAGTCCGAGCGCATCTATGTCGAGTTCTCGCACGAGCGCCTGGCAACGCTGGGCGTCAGCCCGCAGGAGGTGTTCGCCGGGCTCAATAGCCAGAACGCTCTGACGCCGGCCGGCTCCGTGGAGACCAAGGGGCCGCAGGTGTTCATTCGCCTGGACGGTGCTTTAGATGAGTTACAAAAAATCCGCGATACGCCGGTCGTGGCGCAAGGCCGCACTTTAAAACTGTCGGACATCGCCACAGTCAAGCGTGGCTATGAAGACCCGGCGACTTTCATGATTCGCAATGGCGGCGAACCCGCTCTGCTGCTGGGCATCATCATGCGCGACAGTTGGAATGGACTCGACCTGGGCAAGGCGCTCGATAAAGAGGTCGGTGCGATCAATGCCGATATGCCACAGGGTATGAGCCTCGCCAAGGTCACAGACCAGGCCGTCAACATCAGCTCAGCAGTCGATGAGTTCATGGTCAAGTTCTTCGTCGCGTTGCTGGTGGTTATGCTGGTGTGTTTTGTCAGCATGGGCTGGCGTGTGGGCATCGTGGTCGCCGCAGCCGTGCCGCTGACGCTGGCGGCAGTCTTCATGGTGATGCTCGCGACCGGCAAGAATTTTGACCGCATCACCTTGGGCTCCCTGATCCTGGGGCTGGGCCTGCTGGTCGACGACGCCATCATCGCCATCGAAATGATGGTGGTCAAGATGGAGGAAGGCTATAGCCGCATCGCAGCCTCCGCCTACGCCTGGAGCCACACTGCCGCGCCCATGCTTTCGGGCACGCTGGTCACGGCCGTCGGTTTCATGCCGAACGGTTTCGCCCGATCGACTGCAGGGGAATACACCAGCAACATGTTCTGGATCGTCGGCATTGCACTGATCGCGTCATGGGTGGTTGCCGTAGTCTTTACACCCTATCTTGGCGTCAAGCTACTGCCTGAGCTTAAAAAAATCGAAGGCGGCCACGACGCGCTCTACGACACGCCGCGTTACAACCGCTTCCGCCAAGTACTGGCGCGCGTCATCGCTCGCAAGTGGCTGGTCGCCGCAACAGTCGTGGGCCTTTTTGTGGTGTCCGTGTTGGGGATGGCCGTGGTCAAGAAGCAATTCTTCCCGATCTCCGACCGCCCCGAAGTGCTGGTCGAGGTGCAGATGCCGTATGGCACCTCAATCACCCAGACCAGTGCCAGCACGGCGACAGTGGAAGCCTGGTTGACCAGGCAGCCGGAAGCGAAGATCGTCACGGCCTATATCGGCCAGGGCGCGCCACGCTTTTACCTGGCAATGGGACCAGAACTGCCCGACCCCTCGTTTGCCAAGATCGTGGTCCGCACGGACAACCAGGATGAGCGCGAGGTGTTGAAAAGCCGGCTGCGCGAGGCCATCGCCGACGGCCTCGTCCCTGAGGCGCGCGTGCGTGTCACCCAGCTCGTGTTTGGTCCCTACTCGCCATATCCGGTCGCCTACCGGATCACCGGGCCAGACCCGGACAAGCTGCGGGAAATCGCGGCCGAAGTGCAGCAGGTCATGCATGCCAGTCCGATGATGCGTACCGTCAACAATGATTGGGGCACGCGCACACCCGCGCTGCACTTCACCTTGCAGCAAGACCGATTGCAGGCCGTGGGCTTGACCTCCAGCGCCGTGGCCCAACAACTGCAGTTCCTGCTGAGCGGTGTTCCATTGACTGCCGTGCGTGAGGACATTCGCACCGTGCAGGTCACAGCCCGCTCGGCCGGCACCATTCGGCTCGACCCGGCCAGGATCGCGGACTTCACACTGACCGGCGCCAACGGGCAACGCATACCGCTATCGCAGATAGGCAAAGTCGACGTGCGCGCGGAGGAGCCGATCATGCGCCGGCGTGACCGCATGCCGACGATCACCGTTCGAGGCGATATTGCCGACGGCATGCAGCCACCGGACGTGTCAGCAGCCATTAGCCAGCAGGTTCAGCCCATCATGGACAAGCTGCCGGGCGGCTACCGCATTGAGGAGGCAGGCGCCATCGAGGAATCCGGCAAGGCGATGACAGCGATGTTGCCGCTGTTCCCGATCATGCTGGCAATCACCCTGCTCATCATCATCTTTCAGACACGCTCGATCTCGGCGATGGTCATGGTCTTCCTGACCAGCCCGCTGGGGCTAATCGGTGTAGTGCCTACCTTGATTCTGTTTCGACAGCCGTTCGGCATCAATGCGCTGGTCGGGCTGATTGCGCTCTCGGGCATCCTGATGCGCAACACGCTGATATTGATCGGGCAGATCCGCCACAACGAAGAGGCGGGACTCGCCCCATTCCATGCGGTCGTCGAGGCCACCGTGCAACGTGCTCGACCGGTGGTCTTGACCGCATTGGCGGCGATCCTGGCCTTCATCCCACTGACCCATTCGGTGTTCTGGGGAACTCTTGCTTACACGCTGATCGGCGGCACCTTTGCTGGGACGGTTCTGACGCTGGTGTTCCTGCCGGCCATGTATTCCATCTGGTTCAAGATCAGCCCGGCAACGGAAGCTGATCCGCGCTGATTTGCTCTCCCTCACGATTCACTTATATCGCGGCAATAAGCTATGGAAACATCACCGCTGGGCCAGCCGCCCCTCTTGCCGCAGACGCGTGCCGATGCGCTGAATCTCGGCTTCGCCTTGGGCCAGCGCCGCCTGGCTCGTGTGCACCGAGTAGTAGCCCATCACCAGATCATGCGGATGCTTCACGGCCGAGCCCAGAACAAACGCCGTGTCGCCGTGGGCCACGAAGTCGATGGCCTCACCGGATTCCTCGAACACCGCGAGTTCGCCCGTGGCGATCGGGCCGCCCGTGCTGTCGCCCGCATCGAGCCGGCCTGCGTTGACCGCGACCCAGCCCACCGTGTGACCGGCGGGCGGCGTGTAGCGCCAGCGCTCGCCGTCCTTCAGGCGCACAGCCAGGTAGTTCATGGCTGACGGCGCCGGAATGGGACTTTGCGCCGCGCCGTAGCGGCCGAGCAGAACGCGGGCCGGGCCTTCCTGCGGCACCTGCTCGGGCGAGAGGTAAATGCTCTCGGCCGGCGCGTTTTCTTCCGATGCCGGCAACGCCACCCAGAGCTGGAAGCCCAGCACCGGCGAGTCGCTGACCGGCGCGCCGGTGTGCCACACGCCGTTGCCGGCGCGCATCCATTCCACGCCGCCGGCCGGGAGCACGCCCGTCTTGCCGGTTGTGTCTTCATAACCGACGTCGCCTTCGATCATGAAGGTCAGCGTCGCGATGCCCGAGTGCGGGTGCATGCCAAAGCCCTTGCCGCCGGCCGCGGGCTGGAAGCCGAACAGGTCCAGGAACACGAAGGGCTTGAGAAACTCGCCCAGGTCGCCAGGACTCACGAGCCGCGTGATCGGCCCATGGGTGCTGCCGCGCGTGCGGTAGACGATGGCGCGCGCTTTGGTGGCGACGACGGTGGTCATGGGGTGCTCCTGAAAAGAGATCGGTGAAAAGGGAAAGAAAAAGGGAAAGAAGATGTGCAGTGTGTGCAGTGCATCAACCCGCCGTAGCCAACCGGGGCACCGGCCGCTGCCGCCAGGCCACGAAGGCCGACAGCAGGCCCAGTACCAACGCAGGCACGGGGCTGCCGCCAATCAGCACGAGATGCGTCGCCACCGCGCCGACCATGGTCGCGGTCAGCAGCAGGCTCGCGAAGAAGCTGGCCGCAGGCACGAGCAGCAGCACGGCGCCCACGACTTCGACCGCACCCGTCAGGTAGCGAAACCACTGGCCGAAGCCGATCGCGTCGAACACCTGGACCATTTGCGGCACGCCGGCCAGCTTGGCGATGCCTGCCGCGCCGAAAGCCAGTGCCAGAAGAATGCGAATGCCCCAGACGATGCGGCGTTGCGTAGGAGAAAGAGAAGAGGAAGAGGAAGAGGTCATGGGAAAGCGATGTCCTTGCGTGTGCCTTGCGGCGTTGAAGGGCCTTGCGGCCCCAATGCCCGGAAGTTTAGGATCGCATCAATTACATTACTAGACGGGACAATTGGATTGCACTCATCCACCAATAGAAGTAATAGAAGTAATTTCCCATCATGCTCGACCTCAATGACATCGCCATGTTTGTGCAGGTGGTGCGCTGCGGCAGTTTTGCCGAGGCGGCGCGGCGGCTGGGCCTGCCTCCCAACACCGTGAGCCGGCGCATCCAGCAGCTCGAAGCCCGGCTCGGCACGCGGCTGATGCAGCGCTCCACCCGCAAGCTCACGCTGACCAGCGCCGGCCAGGCCTTCCACGAGCGCTGCGCAGGCGCGGTCGACGGGCTGGTCGAAGCCGGCCAGGAGTTGATGACGGGCAGCCAGGAACCCAGTGGCCTGGTGCGCGTGGCGGCGATGGCTGATTTCTTCGACTTCTTCCTGATGGAATGGGTGGCTGACTTTCTGGCCGCGCATCCGCGGGTGCGGCTCGACTTCGTGCTCAGTGATGCCCAGGCCGATTTGATTGCCGAGCAGATCGACGTCGCGTTTCGCGGCGGACCGCTGCGCGACTCGGGCTACGTCGGCCGCCAGCTCCTCGGCGCCCGCAGCGACGGCATGGTGGCCAGCCCCGCCTACATCGCCGCGCGTGGTGCGCCCGGCACGCTGCAGGATTTGGCGACCCACGACTGCGTGACCTCCGCCCACCCCAGCGGCCGCACCACCTGGCGCCTGACCGGCCCCGATGGGGTGGAGGAGGAAGTGCAGGTGGCCGGCCGCTTCAGCGGCAACACCGCCCAGGCGCTGCGCAAAGCCACCCTGGCCGGCCTCGGCATCGCGCTGCTGCCGCCCACCATGGCCAGGCTCGACATCCAGGCCGGCCTGCTCGTGCCGGTGCTGCCGCGCTACCAGCGCACGAGCCAGGGCCTGAGCGTGCTGTATCCGAGCCGGCGGCACCTGCCGTTGGCGGTGTCGGCTTTTATTGGATTGGTGATGGAGAAGCTGAGTGCGACCGAGGCGTTGCCGGAGATGCTCCAATCTGCGCGGAGCTGACAAAGGGGACAAGTACGGCAGCTTGTGCCAGCGGCAGCGCGCAAATGCACATCATCTTGCGCGCCAGCCGGGGCACCATTGCCTGCTCACCACAGGAGCGAACCGAGAGATGCAAGAACTTCAACGCGACAACGAGGCGTACTGGGAGCAGGTGCGTGCGCGCTATCCGGCGCAAGAGCCGCTGCTCAATCTGAACAACGCGGCCGTCAGCCCTCCACCACGGGCCGTCGAGCAGGCGGTGATCGAGGCCTTTCGCCTGGTCAGCCGCAACCCGGACGTCAACATGTGGACCCGGCTCGACGCGAACCTGCCTTCGGTCAAGGACGCGCTTGCGGCCCTGGTCGATTGCGACCCTGCGGAGATCGCGCTCAACCGGAACTCGACGGAGGGACTCAGCACGGTCATCTTTGGTGTGACCATGCAGCCTGGCGACGAGGTGGTGGTCTCCGAGTGGGACTATCCGAGTGCCCTCGGCGGCTGGCAGCAACGTGCCTCACGGGAGGGCATCCGGGTCGTGACAGTGCGCTTTGATCCGCTAGCCGATGACGACGCCATCGTGAGCGCCTACGCGTCTGCGTTGACGGCCCGAACGCGCGTGATGCAGCTGACGCACATGCTGCATTGGACCGGGCGCGTGCTTCCCGCTGAGCGTCTGTGCGAGCTGGCGCGCGAACGCGGTGTGCTGTCTTTGGTCGACGGCGCGCAGACCTTCGCGCAAATGCCCGTCAGCTTCCGTTCGCTGGGCTGCGACTTCTTCGTCACCAGCCTCCACAAGTGGCTGGGGGCTCCCGTTGGAAACGGCATGTTGATCGCGCGCCGCGACCGCATCGCATCCACCTGGCCGTTGATGGCACCGTTCGAAGACGTGCCGGATCGCATCGACAAGTTCGACCACTGGAACCTCGGGACTTACAACTCCGCCCTGCAGGCGGGGATCGCCCCTGCCATCGAGATTCACCGCGAAGTCGGTGTCCAGGCCATGCACGCCCGCTTGCGCGAGTTGACCCGCTATTGGGTGGCACTGGCTCGCGGCATCCGGGGGTTCAGGCTGCATACACCGCTCGACGATGAGCGGCTCGCCGCGGTCAGCCTGTTCTCGATTGCCGGCGCCGACATGAGGCATGTCGAGCGCGAACTACGGGACAGGCACCAGGTGCACGTGAAGTACCGCTGCGCAGGGTCGATCGAAGGCTTGCGGGTTTCGCCGCATGTCTACACCCGGAAAGCCGAGTTGCAGCGCTTCGTGGAAGCGCTGCACCGCGTGCTCGGCAGCACGGATGAAGGTTGAATTCAAAGGCGGAGCACGATGCCGCCGATGGCCTTCCTAAAGCGGCCAGAAGTGGCTGGAAGTGGCTGGAAGTGGCCGGAGGTGGCATTGACCGGCTCCTTGTGGTGGCGCGAAAGCCGGTGCAATCGTCACCGCTAGCCGGCCCGCCCCATCACATCGGCCAGCCAGTCCACAAACACCCGCACGCGCGGTGACAGCTGGCGCGAGTGCGGGTACAGCACAGACACCGGCATGGGCGCGGGCCGGAAGGCCGGCAGCACCTCCACCAGCGTGCCTTCTTTCAGCCGCGCCGCCACGTGGTAGCGCGGCACCTGGATCAGGCCCAGGTGCGCGGCGCAGCAGGCCGCATATGCGTCGGCGTCGGTCACCGCCACCGAGCCCTTGAGCTGCAGCTGGCGCTCAGCACCCTCCACGAGGAAGTCAAAGGGCAAAGGTTTGCCGGTGCGGGTCGAGAGGAAGTTGACGGCGCGGTGCCCGCGGAGCGCCTCTACCGTATCGGGCGTGCCGTGCCGGGCCAGGTACTCGCGGCTGGCGCAGGTGACCTGCTCCAGTAAGGCCACGCGGCGCCCCACCATGCTGGACTCCGTCAGCTCGCCCACGCGCAGCACGCAGTCCACGCCCTCGCGCACCAGATCCACCAGCCGGTCGCCCATGCCGATTTCGAGCTCGATGTCGGGGTAGCGCTCAAAGAATTGCCCAATGACCGGCAGCAAAAAGTGCTTGGCCAGCGTGCCGTGCAGGTCCACGCGCAGCTTGCCCCGGGGCTTGCTGCCCACGTTGACGAAAGCCGATTCGGCCTCTTCCAGATCGGTCAGGAGGCGCAGGCAGCGTTCGTAGTAAGCCGCGCCGTCCTGCGTGGGGCTCACATGGCGTGTGGTGCGGTGCAAGAGCCGCGCGCCCAGGCGCTTTTCGAGTTGCTGCACCGCATGCGTCACCGTGGCGCGCGGCAGCTGCAGGTCGTCGGCCGCCTTGGTGAAACTGCCCAGCTCCACGATGCGGGTGAAGAGCTGCATGGAATGGAACCGATCCATTGGTTAGTAGCCCCCACGGTCGTTCACTGCGTGTAACTCCCGAGGCCTTGCAGGCCGCGGCTCGCGAGACGCTTCGCCTCTGTCGCCTGTCCAAAGCTGCTCAAGCAGCTTTGGAGCCGCAGGCTCCAGCCCCTCGGGGGCCGCTGCGCCTGCGGCCCGGCAAAGCCGGTTCCGCGGCCCCTGCTTGCTTGGAGAGTTAGTTTGCTGACTCATGTCATTGTTGGTGTTTATTGAACAGTGAAGGCAAGTTTACGGTATTTATCGCATCAGGATTGAATAGAACAATACCTTCACTGACTCACTAAAGCGCACAACACACCAGGCGTCTCGGGCGGTCAGAGCCAACCAATCTTTATCAATCTCAGGAGTTCCAAATGACCGCTTCAGCAAATCAGCTTACCCAAGCCAACCCAGTCACCCAAGTTGCCATCGTCACCGGCGCTTCGCGTGGCATTGGCGCCGCCATA
Source organism: Polaromonas sp. P4_F4 (assembly GCF_056401355.1). NCBI lineage: Bacteria > Pseudomonadati > Pseudomonadota > Betaproteobacteria > Burkholderiales > Comamonadaceae > Polaromonas > Polaromonas sp. P4_F4. Next base: position 172,456 of record NZ_JBFUJO010000002.1, read on the forward strand.
GCCCAGCGTCTGGCCAAAGAAGGCTACGCCGTCGTCGTCAACTACGCCGGCAAGGCCGGCGAAGCCCAGGCCGTGGTGCAATCCATCACGTCCGCTGGCGGCAAAGCCGTCGCCGTGCAGGCCGACGTGTCGAGTTCCGCAGCCGTCAAAGCCCTGTTTGACGAAACCATCAAGGCCTTCGGCCGCGTCGACGTGCTCATCAACAACGCCGGCATCATGCCGCCCACCCTGCCGCAGCTGGCCGACACCGACGACGACACCTTTGACCGCCTCTTCGCGGTCAACGTCAAGGGCACCTTCAACACCCTGCGCGAAGCCGGCGCCCGCCTGCAGCAGGGCGGGCGCATCGTTAACTTCTCGACCAGCGTGATCGGCCTGGCCCTGCCCGGCTATGCGGTGTACGGCGCCACCAAGAGCGCGGTGGAAACCTTCACCAACATCATGGCCAAAGAGCTGCGCGGCAAGAACATCCGCGTCAACGCCATCGCACCCGGCCCCACGGCCACCGCCTTGTTCCTGGACGGCAAGACGCCGGAAACGATTGAGCGCATGTCGAAGATGGCGCCGCTGGAGCGCCTGGGTACGCCTGATGGCATTGCCAGCGCCGTTGCCTTTCTTGTCAGCGAGAACGCAGGCTGGATCAATGGGCAGACGCTCCGCGCCAACGGCGGCGTCGTTTGAAGCAAGCCGCAGCTTTTCACTGCGCTACCTGCCCGCCGACATTTCACGGAGTTCCTCAATGACATCTGCCAATACCTCTGCCGTACGTCGCGCCTCCCCCGCGCTGTTCCTCATGCTCACCATCGCCGCCGCCGTCACGGCCGCGCTGGCAGCCAGCCTCAGCGCCAGCTTCGCCTTGCCCGTCTGGGCCATGTTCATCGGCTGGGTGGCCTTCTTCACGCGAGGTCTCACCGCGCGTGACGCTGCGGTCAACGCTACCTGCGTGCTGCTGGGCCTGGGCTTTGGCATCGCCGCCGCGCTGGCCCTGAAGGCGCTTGCGCCTTCGCTGGGCGCCTTGGCGCTGCCGCTGGTGGTGTTTGCCGTCGCCGTCGTCGTGGTGTCGCTGCGCGCGCTGCCGGTGCTCAGCAACGTCGTCAGTTATTTCCTCGGCCTGATCGCTTTCTTTGCTTCGCACCTGCCGCCCACGCTGGCGTCGTTTGCCGAACTGGCCGGCGCCGTGCTGCTGGGCTCGGTCGCGGCCTGGACGGCGCACGCCGCCCAGCACCGAATTTCCCGCAGCGCCTGATTTCCCTTTCTTCAATTCCTTTTCAACAACCTTTGTTCAACCATTTTCAGAAAGACACCCATCATGAAATCCGTCATCCTCGTCACCGGCGCCTCCACCGGCATTGGCCACCTCACCTCCCGCGCCTTGGCCCGGGCCGGCCACACGGTCTATGCCAGTATGCGCGACACCGAAGGCCGCAACGCACCCAAGGTGCGGGAGCTGCGCGACTGGAGCTTTGCCAGCGGCGTTGACCTGCGCGCCGTCGAACTCGACGTGCAGTCACAGGCCTCGGCCGATGCCGCCGTGGCTCACATCCTGGCCGAGCAGGGCCGCCTCGATGTGGTGGTGCACAACGCCGGCCACCTGGTGGTCGGCCCCACCGAGGCCTTCACGCCGGAAGAAATCATCAAGGTCATGGACACCAACTTCCTCGGCAGCCAGCGCGTCAACCGCGCCGTGTTGCCGGGCATGCGCCAGCAAGAGGCTGGCCTCGTCCTGTGGGTCAGCAGCACCACGGTGCGCGGCGGCTTCCCGCCCTTCCTCGGCCCTTATGCGGCCGCCAAGGCCGCGATGGATTCGATGGCGGTCACCATGTCCTACGAGCTGGCCCGCTTCGGCATCGAAACCTCCATCGTCGTACCCGGCGCCTTCACCCGCGGCACGGCGCACTTCCCCAACGCCGGCAAACCCGCCGACGCCGCCACGGCCGGCGCCTATGCGCGGTACGACGGCGTGATGGACCAGGTGGGCGCGCGGCTGTCAGCGCTGACACCCGACAACGCCGACCCGCAAGCCGTGGCCGACGAGATCGCCCGCATCGTGGGCCTGCCGCACGGCACCCGGCCCTTCCGCTCGGTGATCGATTTCATCGACGACGGCGCCGCTGCCGTGACCGAAGTGGCGGAACGCGTGCGCGAGGAGTTTGCGCACCGCATCGGCATCGCCGACATGCTCAAGCCCACCGTATTGCGGGAAGCACAGCAGGCCTGAGCTGTCCGCTTCGGCCTCCGGGCGGCGGCATGGGCTGCCGCCCGCTAGCCTTGCCTCACAACCCAACAATGCAATAACTCAAACCCAACGGCGAGCTCACCATGAACATCCTTTCAACCCTCATCCTCGGTCGGGTCTTGATGGCCCTGGCTTTCGCCGGACCGGGTGCGGCTCACCTCATCGACTCACTGCGGCAACGCAACCATCTCCAGGCCGCCATTGGCGCCGTCGAGGTCTCGGCCGGCCTGGCCTTGATGTTCGGATGGCTGGTCCGCTGGCTGGCGCTGGCGGCAGCCCTCTTCCTGGTGGTGGACGCCTTCCTGGCCCACGCCTTCTGGAGCGCCATCCCGCAGGACCAGCGCAACCAGCTGCTGCATTTTTTCAAGAACCTGGCCTTGGCCGGTGCCTTCATCATGCTGGGCGGCGCAGCTTCTTCGGCCCAGCTCGCGAGTCTCAAATAGAAACAGGAAAACCGGCTGCTGGGCAAATGGACGTGCCGTCCTCCGCGGCCCCTGAAAAGTGCTGCTTGCGCTCGTCAGGAAGGCCCGCAGCAGGCCCGGTGGTGGTGGGTATTACTTCGACGCCTTCACCGCGCTGTAGCTGGTCATCAGGTTGCGGTAGTCGGGAATGTGGTTGGCAAACAGGGTGCCCAGGCCTTCCACGTCGTTGCGCCAGTCGCGGTGCAGCTCGCAGGCCAGGCCAAACCAGGTCATCAGCTGTGCGCCCGCTTCCGACATCCGGTTCCAGGCCGAGTGGCGGGTGATCTCATTGAAGGTGCCCGACGCATCGGTCACCACGAACACCTCAAAGCCCTCGGCCAGTGCCGACAGTGCGGGGAAGGCCACGCAGACTTCGGTCACCACGCCGGCAATGATGAGCTGCTTGCGCCCGGTCGCCTTGACGGCCTTGACGAAGTCCTCGTTGTCCCAGGCATTGATCTGGCCCGGCCGCGGAATGAAGGCCGCATCGGGCAGCGTCTGCTTCAGCTCGGGCACGAGCGGGCCGTTGGGGCCGTCCTCAAAGCTGGTGGTCAGCACGGTGGGCAGCTTGAAGTACTTGGCGATGTCGGCCACCGCCAGCACGTTGTTCTTGAACTTGTCGGGCTCGATGTCGCGCACCAGCGACAACAGGCCGGCCTGGTGATCGACCAGCAGCACGGCGGCCTGGTTTTTGTCGAGGCGACGGTATGGATTTGACATGGCTATTCTCCTGAAGTGATAAACAAGGGTTGATTGACAAAGTGACAAAGCCCGTCTGGGCGATGGGCGAGATGCCCGGGGGAAACCCGCCCGCAGGCGGGGCTGGGGCCCGGCCCTTCGCAGGGCCGGATCCGCATGCTCAGTGCGCCGTCGGGCTGATCCGCCCGAAGCGGCCGGCGTTGAAGTCGTTGATGGCGGTGGTGATTTCGGCCTGCGTGTTCATCACGAAGGGGCCATGGCCCACAATGGGCTCGTTGATCGGCTCGCCGCTCAGCACCAGCAGCGTGGCGTCGCTGTTCGCCTCCAGGCTCAGGCCATCGCCTTCGCGCTCCAGCAGCGCCATCTGCGCCTCACGCACCACCTCGCCATTGACCAGCACCGTGCCGTGCAGCACCACCACCGCGGCGGTGTGGCCTTCAGGCAGGCGCAGTGCGGCCTCTTTGCCCTGGCCCAGCCGCACATCCCAGACATTGATGGGCGTGAAGGTTTGTGCGGGCCCGGTGTTGCCGTCGTAGTTGCCGGCAATCACGCGCACGCTGCCAGCGCCCTCAGGCAGGGCCACAGACGGGATCTGCGCATCCACAATGCCCTGGTAACGCGGCGCGGCCATCTTGTCTTTGGCGGGCAGGTTCACCCACAGCTGTACCATCTCCAGCGTGCCGCCCTGCTGCGTGAACGCGGGCGAGTGAAACTCCTCATGCAGGATGCCCGAGGCCGCCGTCATCCACTGCACGTCGCCCGGGCCGATCACGCCGCCGCTGCCGGTGGAGTCCTGGTGCGCAACCTCGCCCTTGTAGACGATGGTCACCGTTTCGAAACCCCGGTGCGGGTGCGTGCCCACGCCGCGCCGCTCACCGGATGTGCCGGCAGGCTTGAACTCCGCTGGCCCGGCGTAGTCGAGCAGCAAAAACGGGCTCACATGCTGGCCCAGCGTGTCGTAGCTGAAGAGCGAGCGCACCGGAAAACCATTGCCCACCCAGTGCGGGCGGGGGCTGCTGTAAATACCCAGAACCTTCTTCATGACTGCTCCTTGAAAAGTGACCGCAGAAAAAACTGCCATGAACGAAAGATATTCCCGGAACGATGAATCCGGTAGTTGGCTAAATTTGCCATCAGCGTTCTATTTGAGGAACAATGACGGCATGCAGGACCTCAACGATCTTTATTACTTTGTGCAGGTGGTCGAGCACCAGGGCTTTGCGCCCGCAGGCCGCGCGCTCAATAGCCCGAAGTCCAAGCTGAGCCGGCGCGTCGCCCTGCTGGAAGAGCGCCTGGGCGTGCGCCTGATCCAGCGCTCGACCCGCCGCTTTGCCGTCACCGAGATCGGCCAGGAGTACTACCGGCATTGCCTGGCCATGCTGGTCGAGGCCAACGCGGCGCAGGAGGTGATCGACCGGGTCAGTTCCGAGCCGCAGGGCACCGTGCGCATGAGCTGCCCCACGGCCCTGCTCGACTACCAGCTCGGCGACGTCCTGGCGCGCTTCATGGCCGCCTGCCCCCGCGTGCAGGTGCAGCTGGAGAGCACCAACCGCCGCGTCGACGTGATTGGTGAGGGTTTTGACATCGCCATTCGCGTGCGCTTTCCGCCGCTCGAAGACACCGACCTCGTCATGCGCGTGCTGGGCGACAGCACCCAGCGCCTGGTGGCCAGCCCCGGGCTGCTCAAGGCCCGGGGCCTGGTCGCGCCGCTGCTGCCGGCCGACCTGGGCCACCTGCCCAGCCTCGACGAAGGCCCGCCGCACCGCGAGCACGCCTGGCACCTGGTGGGCCCCAACGGCGCCAGCGCGGTGGTGCACCACACGCCGCGCCTCATCAGCGACGACCGGCTGGCCTTGCGCCTGGCCGCGCTGCAAGGCGTGGGCGTGTTGCAGCTGCCGACGATGATGGTGCAGCAAGACCTGACGCAGGGGCTGCTGGTCGACCTGCTGCCCCATTGGCGGCCGCGCGCCGGCATTGTGCATGCGGTGTTTCCGTCACGCCGCGGCCTGCTGCCGGCGGTGCGCGAGTTGATCGATTTCCTGGCCCTTGAATTCGCAACGCTCGCCCTGGCTGAGCGCGCTGATGGCACGGAGCTGGCGGCAGCGCGGGTGAATGCGCCGACCCAAGCCGCGCCATGAAGGATTGCGCCCATCACCCTGGGTTAGAGTGGTCCACGTTGCTCCGCTGAGCGTATTCCACCCACACCATGCGCACCTACGCTTCGGTTTTTCTACTGGCCACCGGTTTTCTCCTGTCGGCCTGCTCCTCGCAACGCATGCAGCCCACGCCGCCGGAGCCGCCCGCTCCGCGCGTCATTGAAAATTCACTGGGCATGAAGTTTGTACTGGTGCCGGCCGGTGAATTCCTGATGGGCAGCGACGAGTCGCCCGACGCCCTGGCGCGCGACTATCCGGCTTACCAGCGCAAGCGCCTGACAGACCTTGCCGACGAAGCGCCCGTGCACCGGGTGCGCATCACGCGGCCTTTTTACTTGGGCCAGCATGAGGTCACGGTGGGCCAGTTCCGCCGATTCATCGCGGCCTCGGGCTACGTACCAGAATCCATCGCCGACGGCACCGGCGGCTATGGCTACAACCCTGCCTACGACCCGGCCACATCAGCACGCGGCGATGCCTTTGAGGGGCGCGACCCGAAGTACTCGTGGCGCAACCCCGGCTTCGCCCAGAGCGATGCGCATCCGGTGCTCAACGTGACCTGGAACGACGCCGTGGCCATGAGCCAGTGGCTGAGCAAGCGAGAAGGCCATACCTACCGCCTGCCCACCGAAGCCGAATGGGAGTACGCCTGCCGCGCCGGTTCACCCACGCGTTACTTCGGCGGCAACGATCCGCAGTCGCTGCTGCAATGGGCCAATACCTTTGATGCCGATGCCGCCAAAAACTGGCCGGCCTGGCAGGCGTATGCGCTGCAAGGCCACGACGGCCATGCCTTCACCGCCCCGGTTGGTAGTTTCAAACCCAATGCGCTGGGGCTGTACGACATGCTGGGCAACGCCTGGGAATGGACGGCCGACTGGCACGATGACGCCTATTACGCCAAGTCACCCCTGAACGACCCGCCCGGCCCCGACGCGGGAAGCGTGCGTGTGCGCCGCGGTGGCTCCTGGCACACCTGGTCGCTGTACGCCCGCTGCAGCTACCGCAACTGGAATTCCCCGCAGACCCGCTACACCCTGGTGGGCATGCGTTTGCTGCGCGAGGCAGATGACGCCGGGCAGTGAGGTGTTGGGTGCCGAACGAACAGGGGCCGGCCTGGCTCAGACCGGTAAACGCGCAACCGGTCCGAACTCCGCTGGCGCGCGGAATGTTGCGTAAGCTGGAGGGTGGCGGGCGGAGTACGGGGTATGAGTTGGCCGAAAACTGAGGCCCCGGCAAAGAGAAGTCGCCAGGTTCCCTTGAGCTCGACCTGTCCTGAGCTTGTCGAAGGCCGGACCGCAGGTCAACAATGCGCTGCCCCCATCCCTGCCTTCCCCCAAAGGCGGGAAGGAGAAAGAGCAAAGCAGGAAGAAAGAGCAAGAGGGGCACACATTCCTTTCCAGCAAGGCCCGCCCCTCCGTCGGCGCCTGCCGCAAGCCGTCCCCGTGTTACCCCTTCCCGCCTTTGGGGGAAGGCAGGGATGGGGGCAGCGCAACCGGCGCTGCTTATTGACGTGCACCAGGCGCACTTGCGCCGCTCAGGGAGTCTGCAAGGTCCCGTCGGCGAGTCGCGTTTGCGTCCAGGTGGTGACGGTGTTTTCGCACGGGTATTTAGCCGCCTCGGCTTCGTCGAGGTCGACACCCAGGCCGGGCTTGTCGTTGGCATAGACATGGCCCTTACGGAATTCCGGCAGGCCCGGGAAGACGTCGAGCAGCGCTTCACGCGGTCCCTTGAGTTCCTGGATGACAAAGTTGGGCGGCTCGGTGCCCGACCATTCCTGTATGCCGAAATTGCGCGCGGCCAGGTCGATGTGGATGTTGGCCGCATGGGCCAGCGGCGACATGTCGCCCGGCCCGTGCCAGGCGGTGCGCACGCCGAACTGCTCGGCAAAGATCTGCAGCTTGCGACCCGGCGTGATGCCGCCGATCTGGCTCAGGTGCACGCGGATGTAATCGATCAGCTGCTCGGTGATCAGGAACTTCCACTCGTACGGGTTGTTGAAGAGCTCCCCCTGCGCCAGTGGGATGTTGGTTTTGGCGCGCAGCTGGCGCAGCCAGTTGCCTTCTTCGAGCGGGATCGCATCCTCCAGAAAGAACAGCTCGAAGCGCTCCAGTTCGCAGGCAAAGCTGATCGCATCGACCGGCTTGAGCCGCTCATGCACGTCGTGGCAGAGCTCGACCTCGTAGCCGACCTTGTTGCGTATGCCCTCAAAGAGCTTGAGCGTCTCGCGCATGTATTTGCGGCTGTCGAGGTAGATGCCGTCGGGAGCGCCCCGGGGTGCGCTGCCCGGTGCGGCGCCAAAGCCCCCGCCGCCGTAGCCCCCGCTCTGGCAGCGGACGTGTGTGATGCCCTGCTCACGGTATCTCTGGATGTTGTCGCACAGCTCGGCCAGGTCGCGGCCGTCGGCGTGGCGGTAGATCGGCACGCCTGCGCGCACCTTGCCGCCGAACAGCTGGTACAGCGGCATGCCGGCCAGCTTGCCCTTGATGTCCCAGAGCGCCATGTCCACGCCCGAGATCGCGTTGTTTTCGATCGGGCCGTTGCGCCAGTAGGCATTCTGGTGCATCAGCTGCCACAGCTCCTCGATCGCCTCGGCATCGCGGCCGATGAGCAGGGGCCTGAGGTACTCCTCGACCAGGCACTTCACCGCCAGGTGCCGGTACGCAAAGGTTGCGCAGCCCAGGCCATGCAGGCCGGGCTGGTTCGTTTCTATCTTCACGACGAGGAGGTTGATGCCTTCGGGCGCGGTGAGGATGACTTTGACGTCGGTGATGAGGGTGGCCATGGGGTCAGGGTGATTGGGGGTTGTCTGCTGGGGTTGGCGGTATTGCAAAGGCAGGAGAACCCGCGCGGGTTCCGGGTTCTCCTGGTGATCGGCAGCAGGGTGGGTTTTGCACCGGGCCCTGCGGCTTATTGGCTTACTGGCTTATTTCTGGATGTTGAGCCCGGCCAGCAGCTTCTTGAAGTAAGCGGACTGGCTGTTCATGAAGACCTGGAACTGCTCGCCGTCCAGGTAGGCCGGCTGCAGGTTGGCTTTCAGGAGCGCTTCGCGGAAGGCCGGGTCTTCGCCGGTCTTGCGGCTGGCTTCGCGCAGGTACTGCACCACCTCGGGCGGCGTGTTCAGCGGCACGCCCAGGCCGCGCCAGGTACCGACGACCAGGTCCACGCCTTTTTCCTTGAAGCTCACGACCTTGTCGTACGGCGCGGGCAGCTTGCGGTCGGCCATGGAAACCAGCACGCGAACCTTGCCGGCCGCGACGAAAGAGCCGATCTCGGCGGGGCTGACCGTGATCGCATCGACGTGGCCGCCGGCCAGCGCCATCACGCTGGGCGCCGCGCCCTGGAAGGGCACATGGTTGAACTTGACGCCGGTCTTGTCTTCCACCGCTGCGGCCGCCAGGTGCCAGATCGTTCCGGTACCGGCATTGCCCATGGTGACCGTGCCGGGCTGCTTGCGCGCGGCGGCCAGCAGCTCGTCAATGGACTGGTAAGGCGACTCGGCGCGCACGGCGATCAGGCCGGGGTCGCCGTTGAGCCGCGCCAGCGGGATGAAGTCGCTCGTCGTCACCTTGGTCATGCCCAGGTGCGGGATGATCGCGAGCTCGGAAATCAGCACGCCGATCTTGTAGCCGTCGGGCGTCGCGCGTTGCACTTCGGTCATCGCCAGGCCACCGCTGACGCCGGGTTTGTTGCTCACCACGATGGGCTGGGTGACATATTTCTTGGCGGTCTCTGCAAACAGGCGCGCCATGATGTCGGTGCCGCCGCCCGCGGTCGAAGGCACGACCATTTCGATGGGCCGGGTCGGGTAGTCCGCCGCGATGGCAGCGGCCGGGAGCGTCAGGGCCGCGAGCGTGACCGCGGTGGCGGGAAGGAGCGTGCGCAGAAACTTCATGATTTGTCTCTCTGTCGGTTGGTTGGGGAAGGTAAGGGGACGGTCAAGGGGAAGGTCAGGGGAAAGAAGGAAAGGGCGGCTCAAAGCACGGCCAGCATGCCGCCATCAACGTAAATGATCTGGCCGTTGACGTACTCCGACGCCTTCGATGCCAGCCAGATCGCGGTGCCGGCCAGCTCGTCGGGCCGGCCCCAGCGACGCGCGGGCGTGCGGCCCTTGACCCAGGCGTCGAACGCCGGGTTGTCGAGCAACGCGGTGTTCATCTCGGTGGCCATGTAGCCCGGCCCGATCGCATTGGCCTGGATGCCGTGCTCGGCCCATTCGGCCGCCATGGCGCGTGTCAGCATCTTGATGCCGCCCTTGGCCGCCGTGTAGGGCGCGACGGTGGCGCGCGCGGCTTCGCTCGTGAGCGAGCCGATGTTGATGATTTTGCCGCCGCGGCCGCGCGCGATCATGCGTTTGGCTGCTTCGCGGCCGACCAGGAAGGCGCTGGTGAGGTTGGTGTTCAGCACCTTGTCCCATTCGGCCACCGACAGCTCGACCAGCGGCTTGCGCAACTGGATGCCGGCGTTGTTCACGAGAATGTCGATTTCGATGCCGGCGTCATCCAGGCGCGCAAAGGCTGCGCAGACGGCGGCTTCGTCCGTGACGTCGAAAGCGGCCTCATCGACGTGGTGGCCTTTGGCCCGCAGGGCCGCGGCGCCGAGCGCGAGGCGTTCGGTGTCCATGCCATTGAGCACCAGCCGGGCGCCGGCCTGGGCCAGTCCTTCAGCAATCGCATGGCCCAGGCCGCGCGAAGAGCCGGTGACGAGGGCCGTGCGGCCGGACAGATCAAAAAGAGGATGTGACATGGGGTGATGGGTGTTGCACCGTCTTGCGGTTTTTGCCGATGCTTTGAAGAATACTGTGATATTTCACAAAAAGACTCAGTATTTACCCGAACCATGATCTCAATGTAAAACTGGCCAAAATTGCTGAGACTCCCAGCGAAATTTCCCAAAGTGAGCGAACCGTCGCTTGCATATCAGGGTATGCTTTGAGGTATCTTTACTTCAATGTCCCGGTAATTCAAGGAGCCTCATGGCCACGTCCCCGCGCCACCGTCCCAAACTGGTTGCCGCCGCCACCGCGCCGGCCCAGGAAGCGTCGCGCCGCCGCAGCCAGGTCAACCTGTCGGACCTGGCTTATGAACGCCTTGAGGAGTTGCTGATCTGCTGCGAACTCAAGCCGGGCCGCTTTCTCGCCATGCATGAACTGCAGGCATTGGTCGGTTATGGCCGCACGCCGGTGCACCAGGCCGTGAGCCGCCTGGCCGCCGACACGCTGATGCTGGTGTCGCCGCGCCACGGTATCCAGATCGCGCCGATTGATTTGACCCGCGAGCGCGTGTTACTGCGCCTGCGCCGCGACATGGAGCGTTTTGTGATTCGCCTGGCCACCGAGCGCTCGGGCGCCTCACAGCGCAACCAGATGTTGCACATCCGGCGTCAGCTCATGGAGCATGGCGCCGATATGACGATCGCCCAGTTCAACACGATCGACCGGCGCATCGACCAGCTGTTCCTGGCGGCGGCCAACGAGCCGTTTGTCGAAAGCACCTTGCGGCCGCTGCATACCATCTTCCGCCGCATCGGCTGGATTTACCACATGCAGACGGCCAACCACACCAACCTGCAGGGCACGGTGGACGGGCATGTCGCGGTGATCGACGCGGTCGCCAACGGCCATGTCGACGCGGCCATTGCCGCGTCTGACGGCCTCATGGACTTTGTTGAGGGCATGTTTTATGTGCTGGAGCGCGAGGTTGACCCAGCACTGCTCGATTGCAGCCTCCAATCGCTCGATCTGGGTACGGCCTAGGCGCTGCCGTGACAGGGGCGATCCCCGTTTTACTCCTTCCCGCCTTTGGGGGAAGGTGGGGATGGGGGCAACGCGGCCCGCAAGAATCGCTATCTATTTCATGGCAGCTTGCGCCTGTCGCGATTGGGCTGGATGGGGCTTGATAGCGCGTTCGCGCACGCTGCGGGGAGCCCCCATCCCAGCCTTCCCCCAAAGGCGGGAAGGAGCAAGAGCAAGGGGAAAAAGCGAGGAGCGGGTGCAGAAGGTGCACCTCAAATCACATTCTTTTCCAGCAAGGCTTGCCCCTCCACTAGCCTTTGCACCGACAGCGGCGACAAGTCCAGGCTGGTGTAGGCGCCGTCGGCTATCCATTCGGCCAGGCCGCGCCCCACCGCCGGCGCCTGCTGCAGGCCGTGGCCGCTGAAGCCATTGGCCAGCAGCAGGTTGGGCAGGGCCGGGTGCGGTCCCAGCAGGGCATTCTGGTCAAAAGTGTTGTATTCGTAGTAGCCGGCCCAGGCGCGCTGCTGGCGCACGGCCTCAAAGCCTGGTACCCGGTGCGCCAGCGTCAGCCAGGCCTGGTCGAACAGCTCGTAGTCGACTTCCAGCGGCGCGTCGTTGTCGTCCTGCGGCGGCGGCAGGCCGCAAATCCAGATGTCGCCTTCAGGGCGAAACCACAGCCCGCTCGGGTCAATCACCAGCGGGCAATCGGGCGTTTTGGCCGGGCTGGCAAACGCATACACACAGCGCCTGCGCCCATACACCGGCAGGTCCAGCCCGGTGCCGGCCAACAGGGGCCGGGCCCAGGCGCCAGCCGCGTTCACCGCCCAGTCGCACGGCAGTTGCGCGCTGCCTTCCAGCGTCACCGCATGCACGCGGCCATGGCTGTGCGCAAAGCCGGTGGCTTGCGCCTTCACATACTGCACGCCCAGGCTGCGCGCTTTTTGCTTGAAGGCCATCAGCAAGCCGTAGCCGTCAAACCAGCCTTCGCCATTCAAGCCCAAAGAGGCCAGCGCCAGGTCATCCACCTGCAGCCAGGGGAAGCGCTGCTGCAGCGCAGCCGGCTCCAGCAGCGCCACCTCTACGCCGTGCGCACGCTGGGTGGCGTGGTTCTCGCGCAAGGTGGCCGCACCGGCTTCAGTGGCCAAATACAAATAGCCTTTTTCTGTCAGGCCGATGTCGGGCACGTCGCCGTCCACCGCCAGGTGCTGTTTGAGGTGGCGCAAAAACTCAATGCCGAACTGCGAGATCGCAATGTTCACCGGCGCCGAGAACTGCTGGCGTATGGAGCTGGCCGACAGCGCCGAAGAGGCTTGCGCATAGGTCGGGTCGCGTTCCACCACGGTCACATCGCCGCGAAAGCGCGGGTGCGTTGCCAAAAAATACGCGAGTGCGCTGCCTATCACGCCACCACCGGCGATGACCACTTTCTGCGTTGCCTGGCTCATCTTTTACGTGCTCCCAAGTTTCATTCCAGTTTCATTCTGGCTGGTTACATGGTGATCATGTTACCGAAGCTACGCCCGGGGCAGCGCCGCTCGCAGTATGATTTTCCCTTGCCCCGCGGTATGTTTTCCTTTCATCCTTGCCCAGCCAGGAGTCCCCCTTGAAAGTCAAGCCTTCCCTCTGCTGTGCGCTTGCCGCCTGGTTGCTGGCCGCGCCCACGGCCGGGCAGGCGCAGGAACGGGCGCGCGAGCTGCTGCCGCTGTGGGAAATCGGCGCGGTGGGCCTGGGCATGTCGCAGCAGGCCTACCCGGGCGCGTCGCAAAACGTGGGCCGCGGCCTCGCGCTGCCTTACCTGATCTACCGCGGCAAGTACTTCCGCGCCGACCGCGAGAGCGTGGGCCTGCGCGCCTTCAACACGCCGCAGTTTGAGCTCGATGTGGGTTTTGCCGCCGCTTTTGGTTCCCGCTCGGACGAAGTGGACGCGCGCCGCGGCATGCCCGACCTGGGCACCCTGGTGGAGTTCGGGCCCCGCCTCAAGTGGCACCTGGGCCAGGGGCCGGCCGATGGCCGCCTGCGGGCCGAGTTTGCGCTGCGCGGCGTGTTTGACCTGGACGACAGGCTCAGCCACAAGGGCATCTCGTTCGAGCCCCGGCTGATCTACGAATGGCGCGGCAGCGGCGGCTGGCGCTACGGCACCAGCGCCGGCGCGATGCTGGGCAACCGGCGCCTGGCCGACACGTATTACGGCGTGGCGCCCGCCTATGCCACAGCAGGCCGCCCCGCCTACACGGCCGAAAGCGGGCTGATCAACTGGCGCCTCGGGCTCACAGTGTCGCGCGACGTGACGCCCAAGCTGCGCCTCTTCGGCTTCGCCTGGTTCGATTCCGTTGCAGGCGCCGCCAACCGGGCAAGCCCGCTGGTGCAAAAAACCGCGGGCACCAGCGTTGGCGTGGGCCTGACCTACACCTTCGCACGGTCGACCACGCTGGTGCGCGACTGAGCCGGCCTTGAACCGCCCGCCGCCCGCCGCAATAATCTGGTGACCCTGGCCGTTCGCCGCCATCAATCGCCTGCATCACCCACCAAACACCACCGTCATGCCCCAACACATCGGAATCGTCGGCTGCTCCGCCGAAGGCGCAGCGCTTTGTTATAAAACCATTTGTATCGAAGGCGCGCAACTGCTCGGCCCGCACGCCCACCCTGAGGTGTCGATGCACACCCACTCGCTGGCCGACTACGTGACTTGCCTCGATGCAGGCGACATGAAAGGCGTGGGCGAGTTGATGCTGTCCTCGGCCCGCAAGCTCGCCGCGGCCGGCGCCGATTTTCTGATCTGCCCCGACAACACCATCCACCAAGCGTTTGCCGACGTTGAGCCACGCTCGCCGCTGCCCTGGCTGCACATTGCCGAAGTCGTTGCCGCAGAAGCCGCCCGGCGCGGCTTTCGCCGCATCGGCATCACCGGCACGCGCTGGCTCGTCGACAGCGAGGTCTATCCGCAAAAACTCACCGCGCGCGGGCTGTCCTATATGCGCCCGAGCGATGCGGAGCGCGACGAGATCAACCGCATCATCATGGACGAGTTGGTGTGCGGCGTCTTCAAGCCCGAGGCGGTTGCCTGCTTTCAGCGGGTGATCTGGCGCATGAAAGATGAGGGCTGCGACGCCGTCGCCCTCGGCTGCACCGAGATCCCCTTGATCATGAACGACGCCAACTCGCCGCTGCCGACGCTCGACTCCACGCGCCTGCTAGCGCGGGCGGCGTTGCGCCGGGCGGTGCAGGGCGCAGCGGCGACCAGATAAGCACGGCAGCCCGACGCCCACGCCGCGAGCCCCCATCCCAGCCTTCCCCCAGCGGGGGAAGGAGACGATCGGCACTGCATGCGGTGTGCTCACTGAACCGTATTGCCTCTGGCCCCGATGCAGTTCAATTCGTTTCAGTCAAGAACCCGAGAAGCTCCCTCCCCTTTTGGGGGAGGGTTGGGGTGGGGCCAGCGGCGACCAGATAAGCACGGCAGCCCGACGCCCACGCCGCGAGCCCCCATCCCAGCCTTCCCCCAGCGGGGGAAGGAGATGAGAGGGATGGGGGCGTCCACACTGTGGGACACCGCGCCAACAGCCCGCATTGGCCAACATCAGCCCACATTTTCAGCGCGGCTGCTTCGTCACAAAACCAATCACCAGCCCCTTGGCCGTCACCGTGATGGTGCCCGGCTCCAGCCCCAGGCCGTCGGCCAGCATCAAGTCCTGCGGCCTGAGCTTGTGCACCACCACTTCCAGCAAGGTCTGGTTGGCGAGGGCCGGCGCATAAGCCTCCAGCACCGCAGCCGGGCCAGGCGGCAGGCCCGACAGGCGCAGTGAATTCACGCGCAGCTGATGCGCGCGTATCGACTGGTCGCTGGCCTCATAACGCAGCGCAAAATCCACGTCGAACGTGCCGGTAGAGTTGCGCGCCAGGGCCGGGCCGGCCGCGTCGACCACTATCTCGGTGCCCAGGCGGTTCTGCTCGGGTAGCAGGCGCAGGCGCGGCGTCTGCAGGGTCAGGTCCAGCAGCCCACCCATCGCGTAACGCCGCGGGAACCGCTGCGCCACGGCCTCCTGCAATTGCTCGCTGGATACCGTGTAGCTCGGCTGGGCGCGTGCGTCCGGCCATGTCAACAAACCGGCTCCGCCTAACGCCGTCCAGATAGCCAAGGTCAGCAACAGTCTTCGTTTCATCGATGCCTTTCGTTGATTCATTGTGGCGCGGCACCGGTGCACGCATGCGTTGGCGCAAGGCAATGTGCCCGGTTCAAAAATTCGGTTGTTATCTGCGAAGGCATCACGCCCCTACTTTGCCCCTATCTTGTAATGCGCAGACCTGTTCTGCGAAACCGATGGCCGCGGCCACGTCTAAAAAAAGCACACCATTCAAAAGCACGCCATTCATAAAAGGATGCATTGATAAAGCCCAGCCGAAGACGCGCCGAATGTAAAGCCAAGGTATGGGATGCAACGTTGTGTGAGGCAGGTCAACAGTGTGCCGAGGCGCGCCGTTGAGCACCAGGCCATGTGAAATCAATGTGATTTGACAAACCGTATCCAAAAAGGACCTTCATGAACAAGTTACTCGCTACCCTGATGACCACCCTGATTGCCGGCGCTGCATTTGCACAGACGCCTGCACCTGTGGCTCCTGCCACCCCGGCCGTCGTCAAGGCAGAAGCCAAGGCCGACAAGTCTGTTGCTGCGGCTGTGACCAGCGAAGCCAAGGTGGACGCCAAGGCTGACGTCAAGGTTGAAAAGGCAGAAACCAACGCTGCTGAAAAGAAAACCAAAGCCCTGACCAAATCCGCAACGACCAAAGCCAAGGCACACGCCAAAGCCGACAAGGCCGGCGCTGAAGGCAAAACCAAGGCCACCGCCAAAGCTGAAAAAACCGATGCCCAGGCCGATGTCAAAGCCGACAAGGCCGTCATCAAAGCCGACACCAAGGTAGACACCACCCGCATCAAGGCCACAGCCGACAAGGCCACCGCCAGTGCCGAAACTACCGCAGTCAAGGCAGAAGCCAAGGCCGACGTGAAAGCGGCTGGCAGCAAATAATTGCCGCGCCATGGTTGCAAGCCGTCTTGCAACCCCTCAAAAAGACAGGCCCCGCCTGTCTTTTTTTATGGACGTTCTCATTGCACCTCCGACCTACCATCCATGCCACATGGGCATGCCGCGTGGGGCTTAGAGCCGCTAACAAAACCCTCCTGGCGTCGTTGTGCCGCCTTGCCGTGCTAGAGCACTGTCTGCGGCGGCACGTCTAGCCAGGACCGCTTCGCTGGGTTTTGTTAGCGGCTCTTAATCTCAACTCGGCGTCAACTTAGCCTCAACTCATGTATGGTCAGCGTGATGCGAATCCTTCCCACACTTCTGCTGCTCTCGGCCTCTGTGCAGGCCAACGCGCAAACCAAGGGCGAGCAGGACGCGCTGGCCCTGGCGATCAAGTCGCAACAAATCCTGAACGAATACTCAGTCGGGGCTACCGAGCCCGAGGCCATGAAGTACGTCCAGCGCCTGCGATTAACCAGGGCCGCCCTGGATGCACAACGCAAGCAATGGCCCATCGTCACCGATGGCCCCAGCCCGTGGGACAAATTCCGCGCCTGCAAAAGCGCCCTCGAACAGGCGTCACACGTCGCCGGGCTTTCCGGCACAAAGGCCGTCAGCACGCTGGATGACAAAGTCTTTCATGCCGAGAAAGGCAAGCTGCAGAAACTTCGCGCAGAGTGTGACGAGGCCGTCAAGCGCGGCGGGCTGGCACGATAAGGCAGCGCCATCTCCTTCATTGGCAATGCCGCAATGCCCGGCATCGGGCTCGCCCCGGACTTGGATCCAGGTCCGGGGTACCGGATTTCTGCCAGTGCTACTCTGGAAACCGCACCACCGGCCCCGTCGCCTTTTGGCCTGGGGGCACATAGGCAGGCGCTGGCGCACCGCCCGGCCCCAGCGAGCGGGTGTAGGCGTAGATGGCTTTGAGGTCACTGTCGGTCATTGCACGCACGTTGAACCACGGCATGGGAGGACGTGGCTTCATCGTTCGCGCATGGGCCAGCCATTCCTTCTGCGTCATGCCCGCCAGGAGAAGCCGGAGATTTGACGCATAGGTCGTTCCCCAAGGTCCGGCCCACCCCAGCGCGTCGCCGGTCAGCCAGAGCTTCTCGTCGACCTTGCCCTCCTTGGCGGCGTACCCAGGCGTGTGGCAGTCATTGCAGCCGGCCGTTTCAATCAGGTAGCGGCCCCGGCTGATCTCGTCGCCCTTGCCGGCGGCCATCGCCGAAGCTGCCAGCGCCGCCCAGCCGAACGATACGAGCAAGACAGCGCGTGCCAAGCGTGCCCTTGCTGCCCTGGGTGTGGAAATGTTGATGGCGGGAGTTTTCATTGCCGATCTCCTCAGGACACTGTCGCGCCCAGCTGTTGCTGGATGGCGGACAAATCGCACCACACATTCTCGCGGCTGATCTTGTCGCCGCTGAACTCGAACACATGCAGCAGACGGAAGCTGACAGGCCCTTTCTTGCCGGCGCAGCCGAACAGCCGGCCATCCTCAACGTGGCCGTTCCAGATGGCCTCGTCCACGACGAAGCCGTCGCCATAGAGGCGGCGCACAGGCGTGACGCCCTCGCCCTTCAGATCACCGAACAAGGTGACGTAAAACTCGCGGATTTTCCCGGCGTCGCGAACGATGCCGTACGGGGACGGGACCACATGATGTTCGGCGCCCGGGGCCAGGCTGGCCAGGACGCCCTCGACATCGTCCGTGGCCTCGAACATGAAGTGCGTATCAATGAGGCGGTCAACCTCGGCTGGAGTAAGTGACATGGTAAGCATCCTTGCATCTAAGTTGGAGTCTCGTCCCTTCATGAGACATGAGTATCATAACGCGTCATGTTAGACTGTCAAGTCATCTTGAGACAAAAGTATCGTAACGAGCCTATGACCAAACAACAACCCAGCGATCCACGCGCCAACCAGAAAGAGCGCACTCGCTCGGCGGTGGTTGCCGCGGCCACCCAGTTGCTGAGAGACGGCGCGCAGCCTACCGTCGCCGAAGCTGCGGAGCTGGCCAAAGTCTCCCGCGCGACGGCCTACCGTTATTTCCCGACTCAGGAAGCCCTGCTGGTGGAGGTCGCCCAGGTCAACCCGGCGGCGGAGCCCGTTGAGCGCTGGCTGGCGAGCCTGGAAGGAGGTGAGCCGGCAGACAGGCTGCGCGGACTGCTGGGCACTTTCAACGGCGTGGCGCTGACCGAGGAGATCGCGCTGCGCACCGGCCTGCGCGTGTATCTCGACACCTGGCTGGAAAGCCGCCGGCGTGGCGAGGCGCCCGCCGCCGTCAGGGAAGGCAGGCGCACCCGATGGCTCGACGAGGCGCTGGAGCCCGTTCGGCAGCAGTTGCGCCCCGCGCAGTGGCGCCGGGTGCGATCGGCGCTGGCCCTGACCTTGGGCATGGAAGCGCTGGTCGTCATGAAAGACGTGTGCCACCTTTCAGACGAAGAGGCACTGGCAACGCTGGAGTGGGCTGCGCAGGCGCTCCTGCGGGCCGGGCTGGAGAATGCGGCCGGCAAGCCCGCTGCGCGCAAAGGGTGAGGTTTTGTTGGCAGCTCTTGGCGCCGTCTATCGACCCACCACCGACCAACCCGCCTTGAGGTTGGCCTTGTCGTTCTCATACTCCCATGCGGTGCCGCAGCGGTCACAGCGGTACTTGGTGATGGTGACCAGATGGCCACCACGCTTTTCCTGGCGGTTGCCGCCCTGCACCAGCTCCGGGTGCCCGGGGGCCTTGCGCCAGTTGCGCTGGATGCCGGCGCACGAGTCGCACAGCTCCATCTTCTTCAATTCGTTCTGTCGGTTCGTGTCTTCGGTCATGGTGCTGCTCTTGTCTTGATGTAGGGCGAGGTTGCCTAGTGTGTTGTTGCATGCTTGACGGTACAAATAAAACCGATGGATTTTTGTTCAGGGCAAGGCGCAAACCACAGCAATAGTTCCACTATTGCGAGGATTTGCAACGCCGCCATGGGCAAAAAGACACGGCTTTATGTACCGGATAGCGTGCAACACCACACTAGCGTGTTGGGGTCGATTGTCGCTCTTGAGTCGCCCGCGTGGCGGCGTCTGGTTAGACTAACGTCGCGTAAAGGTACGACCCGCCAGTTGTTTTCAGCCGGCCGGTGGCTTGCCAGTGAAAACCGCCAATTGAGCGTCGAAAGCACGCTTGTAGGCCGGCCGCGCTTCGCCACGGGCGACATAGGCAGAGAGGTTCGGATATTTCTCCAGTAGACCCGATCCGTTCAACCTGCGCAGCACCGTCACCATCAGCAGGTCACCGGCGCTGAACGTACCGTCGAGCCAGTCGGCACGCCCGAGCCGACTGGAAAGTTCGCCCAGCCGTACACGGACGCGATCCTCGAGGATAGGCAGGCGCTCCCCATACCAGGGCTTGTCGTGCTCCAGGAGCGTGGCGAATCCGCGATCAAGGATCGGCGGCTCCACCGTGTTGAGCGCGGCAAACATCCATGTGATCGCGCGCGCGCGGGCATTTGCATCGTCAGGCAGCAGGCCTGCATGGCGCTCCGCGATATGGAACACGATCGCCCCCGACTCGAAGAGGGCGAGATCGCCTTCTTCATAGGTCGGAATCTGCCCGAAAGGATGAAGCGCTCGATGCGCGGGTTCCTTCATCGCTCCGAACGAAACAAGACGAACCTCGTAAGGTTGGCCCACTTCTTCAAGCGCCCAGCGAACGCGCATGTCACGCGCAAGTCCCCTGCCGCGATCGGGCGACCGTTCAAAGGCAGTAATGGTAGGGGTCATCGGAAGGGTCATGGTGATTTCTCCTTTTGCTGGATGTCTCGTTGAATGCCGGATACGCATTTTTACCGCTCACTTGCCAGACGTTCGAGATAGGCCTAAATCGACATCCCTGAACTACTTTTTTTGCCAGTTCTCAAAGATCGGGTAAATCGGTGTCCCGAACGAAACCATTCAAGCAAAAAGCGCCACTGCCCTGCGGCAAGCGCAAGCCACGCAAACGCTGGTGCGCAGCGTCTTCCATGTCCACGGGCAACTGCTGCTTGGCATTCAGGTAGTGGTTGGTGAACACATCCAGGTACGCCTCCAGGGTCTGCGCCGCATGCGTTTCACCGGCCAGCTCCAGGCATAGGGCCGCCACCTCCGAAGTGCAGAAGTGGCTCTGTTCCCCAATCTGGCGTTTCGAGCGGCGCAGGCGGTAGTTGGAGAGTTGCTCACTCTGCAGGCTGAGCACAGGCAGGTGGTCCAGGTAAGGGCTCTTGCGAAACATCTTGCGCGCCTCGGGCCAGGCGGCGTCCAGCAACACAAACAGCGGCCGCTTGCCCTGTCGAACTCACGCTTCCGGCCAACAGCTGCCGGTCAAACGTGTGCCCGCCCGCCCGAGATTGCCACTGCACGACGTCCCGCAGTCACGCCGATCGAAGCGCCTTCAGACCCCTATCTCCACCAACCGAGCCTTCAACCGCGGCGCGGCGAAATCAAGAAAAGCGCGCAACTTCAGCGGCAGGATTCCCTGTCCGGTGTGAACAAGGCTGATAGGCAGCGGCGCCGACTCGAACGCTTCGAGCGCGACCTTGAGTGCACCGGCACGCATCGCGTTCGCCATTTGGTAGGACAGCACGCGAGTGAGCCCAACGCCGGCAACCGCCGCATCGACTGCGGCTTCGGCAGTGCTGACGGCAAGCCGCGAACGGATAGGTACCGCGATCTCCGACTTGCCCGACATAAAGGTCCAAACCTGCCTGGATGTCACCTGTTCGTGGGTAATGCATGCATGCGCGGCGAGCTCAGAGGGGCTAGTCGGCGTGCCGTGTTCAGCCAGGTAGGCCGGGCTTGCGCACACCACCCGACGCACTGTGCCGATCCGTGCCGCGATGAAACTGCTGTCGGGCAGTTCAGCAATCCGCACTGCGACGTCTACGTGCTCTTCAAGAAGATGCACCACGCTGTCGGTCAGCACCATCCGCACATCGATGTCCGGATAAGTCTTGAGGAAATCCGCGACCACGGGCAAGACGTGCAGGCGCCCGAAGACGATGGGTGCCGTGATGACGAGTTCCCCTTTGGGCGCCGCATATTCCCCCGACGCCGCACGCTCCGCTTCTCCCACTTCCTCGAGAATGCGCCGGCATGCGGCGACATACGATTGCCCGGCTTCGGTGAGAGAAAGTTGTCGGGTGGAGCGATGCAGGAGTCGGATTTTCAGGTGCGACTCCAGGTCTGCGACCTTGCGACTCACCGTGGCAAGCGGAATCTTGAGTTGGCGCGCCGCAGCAGAAAAACTGCCTGCTTCGACCACGGCTACCAGGATCGACATGGATTCGAAACGGTCAGCCATATTCTCATTTTCTGGGAGGATTATTCTAAATTATGCTGGATTATCTTCATCGGTGGAAGGGGATAGTATTTGCAGTGTCTCCCCGACAAGCGAGGGAGCGAACGATTTGAGGCTTCTCGACTGGCTGCTTTGGGCCGCCGCGCCTCCGGTCCCCCAAAATCTGGAGAATGTGCTGTGTCAACGCTTTCGAGTTCCCATCCGCAGTCTTTGCGAAAAACCGCTTCCATCAGAAACTTGCCCGTCAACCTGTTTGCGTCGGTAATGGGTATCGCTGGACTTTCCATTGCGTGGCGCCAGGCCAGCCACGAATTCGGGGTAAGCCCGCTGATTTCCGACGCAGCCGGTATCCTCGCCTTGATCGTATTCCTCGTACTGAGCGCGGGATATCTCGTCAAGGCAGTCAAACATCCTGACGCGGTCGTCAGCGAGTACCGACATCCCATCGCCGGCAATTTTTTCGGCACGATCACGATCGCTATCCTGCTGCTCTCCTCGGTCGTTGCCCAACTGAGCCAGACGCTCGCCGAAGTCATCTGGACAGTGGGCACGATTTCGACGATCGCGCTCTGTTTTGCGATTGCGAGCCGGCTGCTGCAAGGAAAGATTGACGCTGCGCACGCAGTTCCCGCCTGGTTCATCCCGGGCGTGGCCACGTTGGATATCGCTGTTGCCGGCGGGACCATGCCAATGCCGTGGGCCCATGAAGTCAATCTGTTCGCACTGGCCGTTGGAACGATGATTGCCCTCTCGTTCTTTACGATGATCATGTCGCGAATGATTCACCACGAGCCGCTGCCCGCCGGCATGGTCCCTTCGCTGTTGATCCTGATGGCACCGTTCGAAGTGGGCTTTCTCGCCTACACCAACATTACGCAACACGTCGACACCTTCTCCGGGTTGCTGTTCTACTTCGGTCTTTTCATATTCCTCACACTGGCGCCCAAGGTTTTCCGTAGGGGGATTCCGTTCGCTACCGGTTGGTGGGGGATCAGCTTTCCAATGGCAGCGCTAGCGAGTGCCTCGCTGAAATACTCGATGTTCGTCCAAGCCTGGCCCGTGAAGGTGATTGCAATCATCCTGCTCGCCATGCTGACCATCGCGATTGTGGTTCTCTTTGTCAGAACGCTGCACATTCTCCTTAACGGTAAGCTGCTCGCCGGTTAAATTCGCCCTGCAATCCAGTCCTTCATATCTGAATCATCGATGATTGCAATGGGTCATGATTGACTGCTCGACCCGACGCCGGAAAGCCGACCATTCTTGCCAAGTCTGACGCGGCAGCGGGGCCTGTCAGCGGTGGTCATTCCGGGAGCGCCGGACCACATTAGCGCCACTGCCCTGCGGCAAACGCAGGCTGCGCAAACGCTGGTGCACAGCGTCCTCCATGTCCACGGGCAACTGCTGTTTGGCATTCAGGTAGTGGTTGGTGAACACATCCAGGTACGCCGACAGTGTCGGCGTTTGCGGGTGTCGAACTCACGCTCACGGCCAACAGCTGCCGGTCAAACGTGTGCCGTCGATGCCTGCAAGAGACTGGGAGCCGACTTCCACAGAATCACAGCGAACGGCTACCATCGGCGGCGGATTCAACCGGTCGATGCAACAAGTTGGCTGCAGTCGGCGACTTGCAGCCCTCAGAATGCAAACTGGCTATCGGTTGGTAGGGCCCCGGCTATGCTCGTGATAGCCGTCGCGCCGGCTGCGCCCCGGCACGCGGCAGGCTAGCGCTGACCAGCGCCGCGGCCAGCGTGACGAGCCACGAGTAGTACACCCACACCAGGAAAGCCAGCAGAGGCGCGAAGGCTCCGTAGATCGTGCGATATGTGGGCACGTTGGCGAGGTAAATCGCGAAGCCGTGCTTGCCCAGCTCGAACGCGATGCCGGCGAGCAGGCCGCCCGCGATCGCATCGCACCACCGTACGACGGTGTGCGGCACGAAGCGGAACAGGCAGGCGAAGCCGGCTGCGCTCAGAACCACGGGCCCCAGGTTCAGGGCATGCGGCAGCCAGGCGGGTCGCGTCCCTACCAGCCCGCTGGAGGCAGTCAGAAGATAGGGCGCGGCCCACAAGCTCGAGCCGATGATCACCGGACCGGTGAGTAGCATGGGAACGTACAGGGCCATCCGGCGCAGCACCGGGCGCGGTTTTTTCACCTGCCATATCCTGTTGAGTGTGTTCTCCACGCTCAGGAGCAGCGTCAGGGCCGACACCAGCAGGACCGCGAAGCCGACCTGCGTGAG
Source organism: Polaromonas sp. P4_F4 (assembly GCF_056401355.1). Lineage (NCBI taxonomy): Bacteria > Pseudomonadati > Pseudomonadota > Betaproteobacteria > Burkholderiales > Comamonadaceae > Polaromonas > Polaromonas sp. P4_F4. The sequence goes on from NZ_JBFUJO010000002.1 coordinate 196,319, forward strand.
ACCGCTGGCGTTACTCGCGAACTGCGCCAGGTGCTTCAGCACCGTCTTGGCGATGTCGGCCGGTAGCAGGCCGCGCAGCAGGTGCTCGCGAATCGCTTCCCCGGCCGCACGCAGGGCCGGGGTCCGCGCGAACAGGGCGAAGCTCACCGCCAGCAGCGGCACCATGGACACCACCATCGTGAACGTGAGGCCGCCCGCTGTCTGGGCGAGGCGTTCTTCCCGGCCGCGCCGGAAGATGAGGCTGATCAGGCTGCCCTGGTTTCGGCTTGTATTTGTCATGGAAGCAATATATCCCCGCCCCTCCAGTTCTGCATTTCGGGTGATAGGGCCGTTTAACGTTTGCGAGGTAATGGTTGAACCGGCTCGCCAGTGAAGTTCTATCGATTAATGGTCAAGCGATTTTTTCGCGAACCCGTCAAGGCGAATTTGGAACTCTGCGGCCGATCATATGCGCACGCCCGCTTCGTTCCCGTTGTTGACCATCACGAACAACCGGCAAGTCAATCATTAAAATTCAACATCCAGAAAGCTGTCGCTGGCGAGTACCCGCAAACGCTGCAATCCAGTCCTTCATATCTGAATCATCGATGATTGCAATGGGTCGTGATTGACTGCTCGACCCGACGCCGGAAAGCCGACCATTCTTGCCAAGTCTGACGCGGCAGCGGGACCTGTCAGCGGTGATCATTTCGGGCGCGCCGGCTGATCAGCGACGAGGCCCACAGGCCTCGCCAGATAAGTACGGAACATAGTGGCGCACCACATTCGCGCCACTGCCCTGCGGCAAGCGCAGGCTGCGCAAACGCTGGTGCGCAGCGTCCTCCATGTCCACGGGCAACTGCTGCTTGGCATTCAGGTAGTGGTTGGTGAACACATCCAGGTAAGCCTCCAGCGTCTGCGCCGCATGCGTTTCACCGGCCAGCTCCAGGCACAGGGCGGCTACTTCAGAAGTGCAAAAGTGCTCATCGCGCTGCGAGCGGCGCAGCTTGTAGCGAGAGAGCTGCTCGCTCTGCAGGCTGAGCACAGGCAGGTTGTCCAGGTAAGGGCTCTTGCGAAACATCTTGCGCGCCTCGGGCCAGGTGGCGTCCAGCAGCACAAACAGCGGCCTCTTGCCTGGCTTGCCATCTGTTGATTCGTCGGCGGGCGGCACTTCGGTCACCACCCGTTCGGCCGCCACAAACTCCCCCGGAAACACCAGATATGGCTGCCACTGCGGGTCGGCCAGCAAGGCCAGCAGCGCAGGGTCCACCTCCGTGCGCGCCCAACCAAAGGCAAACGTGTCCGCCACCACATCGGCTATCAGCCAGCCCGTGTTGCTGGGCTTGAGCGGCTCGATGTCGGCCATGATCAGGCACACACCCGCACGCGCCGGAACGGACTGGCGCAAGGCACACAGGCAGTGGCTAAGAACCAGGCGGCAACCGGCGCAGCGCTCCCCGCGCGGACCGCCACGGGCGAGAAAGGGTTTGGCGCTGCGCGCCAGGCGCGCGGCGCGTAGGCGGCTAACCGCGTGGGGCAGGGCGTGGGTCAGCACTTATTCCGAAGGAGCAACAGCGCGCCCTTCGTAAGCGACGTTAATGAAGGGCTTGACCGCATCCAAGTCTGCCGAGTTGCTCAGCGTCACTTCCAAATTGCCCGTGCCCCAATGTCCGATGTGGGTTACGTCACGCGCCTTGGGTAGCACCGCCAGCGCCAGGGCCGGGTCCACATGAAGGTACAGCAATAGGCAATTCTTTCTGTGCAGCACCACGGTCGCAAAGTTCTTCAGGCGCTTGAAGGCTGCGTACAAGCGCAGCTCTTTGCGCTGCACATCGTCCCCAAGCGACAGCGTGTAGTCATCCAGAGAAGCCAACAATTGCAGCATGGGCTCCGACAAGCTGGCCATCATCTCCGCGAAAGACTTATCCGTGCTCGATGTCTTGACAATGGTCGTGTCTGGTGAAGCGGCTACCAAGACATCTGGCTTGTCGGTTACCGTCTTGGATTGCTTGGTGGGCACGACCTTAGCGGATGCATCTACCCCGTTAGCAGACTCCAACAGAAGCAAGTCGTCCCCAAACCGGCGGTATCGAATCAGCTCAATGTTGCGACCAATCTGCTGCACCGCGTGGCCGTCGTATTTGGTGAAGTCCGCGGCCATGCAAACTACGCGCGGCGCACTCCAGTCTATGGCGCTTGCCGCTGCCGCGCCCAGCTTGTCCAGCACCAGCAGCTTGAACTCGGCCTTGTGGTCCATCAGCCAATCCAGGTAAAACAGGCCTTGGTTGATGACATTTTCACCCACCGAGCGTTTGTATTCCAGAATCACTGGGCAATCGTTCTCATCTAGCCCCAGCGAATCAATGCGCCCGCCATGCGTTTTGCCGGTGGAGTGCTCGCTAGCTAGAAAGCGGATGTTGAGCAACGGGCCTAAGTTAGCCTCGATCAGCGTCTGCAGGGGTTTTTCCAGATCGGATGCGCTGCCTTGTAGCTCTGCGGCTTGGCCATGGGCTATGTGTCCCGCAAATAGTTGTTGGCGGCGATCAAGAAACCCGCAGTCCCTGCTGCCGGGTCTTGAATAGTGTCTTCTAACTGGGGCTTGAGCACCGCCACAATGCTGTTAATCAGATCGCGTGGGGTGAAATACTGCCCGGCACCGCTCTTCTTTTCATTGGCGTTGCGCTCAAGAAGTCCCTCATAAAGGTCACCTAAGTCATCGCGCTGTACGCTGTACCAGTCGAGCTTGTCAATCTCCACCACTAGCTTGGACAAGGTGGCGGGCTTGGTGATAAAGGTGTTGGCGTTGGCATAAATTTGCTGCACGCTGCCTTTGGCGTGGAGACCGTAATCCAACAACAGTTCTTTGTACAGGTCCAGCCGGGCAGGAGCAGAAGCTGCCATGAGGTCAGCCCAGCGCGCACCATCCATCTTCTTGACTGGAGCGCCTTTTTCAGGGGACTTGTAGATGACCAGGCCGTCTTCTTGCCCGGTCTCTTGCATCATTTTTAAGAACAGCAAGTAGGTGAGCTCGCTGACATACTGGTGGTAGGTGACACCATCATCGCGCAGAAGATTGCACAGGTTCCAGAGCTTGGCAACGATGTCGGACGCTGCGGGGTTAACTTGATTCATGGTTTCTTAGTGGTCTCAGGCAGACTTTTGGTCGTCTGCCCAGAGTGCGTCGTTAAAGGCTTCCAGCACGGGCTGGAGTTGGCCATTGAAAAGTTTATCCAAACGGGTAAAGCCGCCGCCTTCGCGCTTGAATATAAGGTCGGGGTCGTCCAGTGCGTCGCGGTCTACCAGCATGTTGGCTTTGGTTTGCGCAGCGATGCGCTTGAGCCAGTCGCGCTGCGGTTGGGTCCAGGGCTTGCCTGGCGGAGGCTTTGCCAGCAGCTTTTGCAGGGCGTGGTCTACGCGCTCGGCATAGGGTAACAGCGCATCGCCAATGGCGGCTTGACGAATGTAGCCGATGACGCGCGCGGCAATGTCCTGGTTGCTGAGCTCGCGCCAGGCGGCGGCCAAGCGCATTTCGGTAAAGCCAGCCTGGTCCAGTGCCAGCACCAGCTCTTTTAGCTGCTTGCGGGTGAGGTCGCGTGGACGAGTGAGCACGGTGATGAGGGCTGGCAGCTCGTTGCCGTGGCTGGCGATGAAGTCTTTGAATTCCTTCAAATAGTCTTCGGGCTTTCTGGCATTGCCGTAACCACGGTCTACACGGTGCAGAGCGTCGGGATGGTCAGATATGTAGACGGGCTGGCCGGTGCCTTGGCGCTTGCGATCCAGTATTTCGCCTAAGCGCGGGTTTTGCAAAAACCAGTCGGCCACCTCCGCAACCGACAAGGTGCGCAGCTTTTGGATGAAGGCGTCGGGGCTCATGCCTGCTTGCGTTTCAAAGTCTTGCGCGGCTTGATCGTCAAGGTGGCGCTTTTTGACTTGCAGCTTGGCCAGAAACTGCTCGCGCACCAGTTCACGCGCGGCAAGGTCTTGCACAGTCACCATTTCTTGCTCCAGCTGGGCAAAGGTGATGCTGGGGTTAACCACCACGGGACGCATGGCGGTCATGTTGCCGATGGCTTCAAAAATGCGTACAGCGTCAAACACGCGAAAGCTGTCTTTGGCGTCGCCATCAAAGTCGCACAGGCGTGTGGCACGGCCCAGCATTTGGTCAAACAAGATGCGGCTGTTGACCTGGCGCAGGAAGACGAGGTTGCAGATCTCGGGCACGTCCACGCCAGTGGTGAGCAAGTCCACAGTAACCGCCACATTGGGCAGGCGCTCGTTTTTGAAGCGGCGAATCAGCTCAAGCGGTTTGTCGGCATTGCCGGTGATTTTGATGACGGCGTCGTCTTCCACGCTGCCGTATTGGGCTTCGAACGCGTCTTTGAGCACGTCCACCACCAGGTCGGCATGGTCGGTGTTGACGCAAAAGATGAGTGTTTTGCGCTTGCCAGTGGGGTCTATCTCTTGTGCCAGATATTCGCAAACCGCTTGGTTGAAAGGCCGGGTGATGACTTTGCGATTGAAGTCTTCGACATTCAAGTTAATGTCATCGGGCGCTTTGAATAGCTCAATCTGGTTGCGCCCAGTGTCATAGACCTTGAGCTCTTCGCCCACCAGTTGCTGTCTGCACCACTTGTGAAAGTTGCGGGCATGAACTTTGTCAGCCAGCCCCTTGGCCTGCATCACTGATTCAAGCTTCACGGCCAAGGGCTCGTTGTAGCAAAGGATGAGGATGGGTTTGGACGCTGCTGTGTGCGCCTTGGCCAGATACTCGGCGCGGTAGCCGAGGATCATGGTCTTGCCCGAACCCGCCACGCCGTGAATCACGCGATGGCCGTCGCCCAGGCTACGCGCGAGTTGCTCCTGCTGCAAATCCATCACGCGCATGATGCTGGGCAGTTCGGCTTCGGCATCGCTGTCGTCAAACAGCGCGCCCTGCGTTTGCACGCGCACTTCAGGAAACATGTTCCAGCGCATGCGGTCAAGCTGCGGCAATGACATGACGCCGCCAAACGAATGCGGAAACATATTCCACAACCGTTGCTGAAATTCTTCAACGTCTGCGGTCTCCAGCATTTCGTCCTGGCAGATGACGTAGTGCGGTTCAATCGCATCACCTAATCCGGCAGCGTCAAACTGCTTGCGCGTGATGCGGGTCAACACCACGCCGTGGCCCCACGGGAAAGCCAGCTTGCCTTGGTGCGGGCCAGAGGCCTGGATCAGCTGCGGGTCTCGCTCCAGCGCGTTGACCACCTGAATGGCACAAAAGCGGGCCTGCGCCAGCGGGTTCATGACGACCTTGAGCTGTCCGTCTGGAATGATTTCCCACATTTGGCGCGTCGCCCGCTGGATGGTGTCGAGCTTCCAATCCTTGGTTTCAAGAATCAGAATGCCGCGCCGGGGGTGCATCACCACAAAGTCAGGGTGCGACTGCTTGGGGCCGACCGGCACGTCGTACCAGAGCAGGTAGTCGTCGTCGAGTTTTTGTTCAAGGCGTTCGGCAAGCCGGCGTTCGCCGCTGGTCATGCGCGAAACGCAGGTACCAATCGAAGGAATAAGAGTTGCCATCCGGGAGTTGCAGCCTGTTAACACTTGGTGACAACCATCATCACAGGGAAAGCGCGTCGGTTCTAGTCAGTATTGAGGAGGCGGTACTCCGAAGGTATTCATTTTGGAAAATATTTGGTGTGAATATTCACCAGAACGGTTGCCGGGCTGCGGCGGCCGTGTCGATGTGCCAGGGAGCTATTCAGCATGGAAATGGCCGCCAGCCCATAGAGCACGGGTGCATGCAGCTATGAAAATAGTTGCAGCGAGCAACCCATTTGCCAATGAACCTGTTGCCCTGCACCTGCAAGACAACGCTTCATGGCGCGCCGCACCCTGGTGGGTGTTCTGCTCAACGGGCAGCGCCTTGATGTTTCGCCGGGCGTGTTTGAAGGCTGTTGGCCCTCACCCCAACCCTCTCCCAGAGGGAGAGGGGGTAGAGATGGGAATGCTGCGGCTGTGCTCATGGCTTTACTCCTTCTCCCTCTGGGAGCAGGCGGGGATGAGGGCCCGCGGCTTGTGGTGTTTCGCCGTGCTTGTTTGAAGGCCATTGGTCCTGTCTTGCAGACCGCAGCCCAGTCAGAGCCTGGGCTTCTTCGCGCTGTCCAAATGCGCGCGGGCGCATCTGGAGCCGCAGCGCTCAGCCCCTGGCCTCTCCCAGGGGGAGAGGGCGCAAAGGCGGACCGCGGCTTGCCGCGTCTTACTTCCTGCTAATCACCACGGCACCACGGCGCCGCCTGTGCCTTTGGCGCCGGAGTTCTTGCTGCGCATCAGGCTGGGGCTGCCTATGGTCAGGGTGTAGTTGTCGGCGTTGTAGCCGCCGGAGCTGAGCAGGAACACCGGGTCGCTACCCAGTCTTTGCGCGCCGCCCGAATCTGTTTACTGCACGCTCCGGGGAATGCTGGCGAGGTTTTGTGCGTGGCTTCTGCAAAAGTCGACGAGCTTGTCCACGTCGGCGGCTTTGTGAAACACCTCGTCAGCGCCGAGATCCCGGCAATGGTCCAGGATGTTCTTCTGGCTGTGGCTGGTGAGTACGACCACCTTTTGCCAGGGATGGCGCGCCTGGCAAACCTTCAACACACCAAAGCCGGAGCCCTCGGCCAGGAACAGGTCAACAATGGCCAGGTCCCAGTTGCCGTGGTTGGCGCCAAACCATTGTGTGGCCGCCGTTTCACCGTCCACGTGACCCACGAAGCGAAGCGGCGCAAGCTCCTCCATGCCTTCGACCAGGCTGTCGCGGATATCGGCCCTGTCCTCCACAAGAAACACGCTCATCAGCATGACGTTCCTTTTTGTTGCTTTTGCATTCCTCTGGGGAATCGGTCAGGCTATTGCAGGCGAGGCCGGCATGGGATCGGCGCTGCTCGTTTTTGGGTGTAGGTGCTCTCCTACAGATGGTGTTCATCCCTGACGGCTGTTCGGCTTGACGCCAACCGGCGCGCCGGGTCAGTCAACCGTATCCATCGCGGCGTTGTACTGCCCCTGGCACGCTGCGCCGTTCAGTTTGGCGCGCTTGAGCAGTGCGTCCTGGCTGTTGAGCGCATGGGCGGCCTGGCCCTTCCAGGCCTGCAAGGCGGGCTCCTGCAGCGCACGCCCGTACGAGAAGCTCAATTGCCACGGGTGGGGGCCAAGCCGGTTCATGGCATCGAGATTGGCCGTCGCCTCTTCAGGCGTCTGGCCGCCCGACAGGAAATTGATGCTGGGTACTGCCGCAGGCACCGTGCGCCGCAGGACCCGGACGGTCTGTTCCGCCACCTCGGCCGGGGTTGCCTGCTCCGCGTGTGTCTTGCCGGGCACCACCATGCTCGGCTTGAGCAGCATGTGCTCGAGCACGACGCGGTGTCTGTGCAGCGCGTGGAACACCTCGTGCAGCACGGTCTCGGTTACTTCGGCGCATCGCGCCATCGTGTGGTCGCCGTCGATCAGCACCTCGGGCTCGACGATGGGCACCATGCCGCGCTCCTGGCAGATCGCGGCGTAGCAGGCGAGGGCCTCCGCATTGGCCTTCACCGCCAACGGGCTGGGCAGCGTGTCAGAGACGTTGTAGACGGCGCGCCACTTGGCAAAGCGGGCGCCCAGTGCCTTGTACGCGTCCAGGCGCTCTGCGAGCCCGTCCAGGCCCTGGGTGATCTCGTCGCCCGGCGCCCCGGCCAGCGGGATCTTGCCCGCATCGACCTTGATGCCGGGCACGATGCCCTGCAGTGCGGCGCATTGCGGCAAGGGCGTGCCGTCGCGCGCGCGCTGGCTGAGTGTTTCTTCATGCAGGATGATGCCGCTGACGAAGTCGCCCAGCCCCGACGTCGCCAGCAGCAGGCTGCGCCAGGCGCACCGGTTCTCTTCGGTGGATGTCACGCCGATGGTCTTGAAGCGCTTGGCGATGGTCGGACCGCTTTCGTCGGCGGCAAGAATGCCCTTGCCCTTTTGCACGAGCGCTTGCACCGTTGCCTGCAGTTCGCTTTGAGTATTCATGACGACCCCCAACGTTCAGGCGCTCATGACGAGCTATCGGCTAATGACTAATGACTACTGGCTATTGACGATTCACTATTGAAGTGCGATGTCGCCGTCGAACTTGACCTTGAGCTGCACGCCCGCGACCTCGAGGGTCACGGTGGCGGGCAGTGTCTCGGTGCCGGTGATGGCCCCGCTCGCGCGAGCCCGCGCCACGGCCTGCTCGATCTCGTGCTGCGACTTGACGCCTACCATTTTCAAAAACTTGCGGATGCTGAGGTTGAATGTTTCTTCGTCCATCAGGGTCTCCTGTTCTTTCCTGCTTTTTTCTGTTCTTCCGGGTTGGGGTGCCTGCGGGTCAGTGCAGCGGTGTCTTGCAGAAGTGCCCGTGCTGCGCCACGCTCATCAGTTCGTGAAACTGGTCGTGCGACATCCGCAGCAGGCGCTCGTGGTCGCCGCCTTCCATGTAGATAACGTCGTTGGCTTCGAGGTCATCGTCGACGATGGTTTCCATGCCCCAGGCCATGCCAACCGGCGGCACTGCACCCACGTCGCAGTCATCGAACATACTCGCGATGCGGGTTTCATCGGACAGCCGCAATTCCTTGCGGCCCAGCAGCCGGGACAGATGACCCAGCATGACGGTCTTGTCGGCCGGAACGACCGCCATCACGCAGCCGATGTCATCTTCAAGAATCACCGACTTGGCGAGCTGGTGAGGCAGCACATGCGCCGTGTGGGCGGTCTCTGCGCTGCTGTGGCTGGGCTGGTGTGGGTGGATTTCATAGAGCGCGCCGCGCTCATCGAGGTAGCTTGACAGACGTGAGGAAATCGACATGACAGCCTCCTGGTGCAAAGCGACAGGCCATGGTCAGGGCAGCGTCACCGATGAAGCCGCTCGTGCCCGTCAAATGCATACTATGCGCCATGGCGGGCCAGATCGCAAGCCATGCGCGCCTGGCCTTGGATTCCCCCTTTTGGCAGGGGTGGGGGCGGGAAAAGGATGTCGCCGCCTCCCCGATCAGCCCCTCCAGTCAGCTTACCCAATCAGCTGGGGCAGCCAGGTCGCGATCCCGGGAATCCAGAACACGGCGGCCAGCAGTATCAGGCTCATCACCACATAGGGCACCACCGCCATGAAGATATGGCCCATGGTGACGGCCGGCGGGGCCACGCCGCGCATGGTCATGAGCAACAGGCCGTGCGGTGGCAGCAGCAGGCCGAGCTGCATGCAGATGAGGAACATCACGCCAAACCAGACCGGGTCTATGCCCAGCGCCTGCACCACGGGCATGAAGATGGGCAGCGTGATCATCATCATGCTGACCTGGTCGACAAAGATGCCCAGGAAAATCAGCATCAGCATCATGCCGACCACGATCATGCTGGTAGACAGGCCCTGGCCGGTGATGAACTGCACCAGGCCGTTGCTGGCGCCCGAGAATGAGAGGATTTGCGCGAACGTGGTGGCGCCCAGGATGATGAACAAAATCATGCCCGAGATGCCCGCCGTGCCCTTCAGTGCCTTGAGCACGGCGTCCCGCGTCAGCACGCGGTAGCACAAGGCCAGCACCATGGTGGCAAAGGCGCCCAGCGCGGCGCACTCGGTGGGCGTGGCCCAGCCGGCGGCCAGCGCGCCCACCACCACGCCAAAGATCGACAGCGTGGGCAGCACATAGCCAAAGAACAGGCTCCAGCGCGCCCAGCCGCGGTACTGCACCGCGTCGTCTTTATCGACCGGCGCCAGCTGCGGGCTGATGCTGACGCGAATGACGATCCACAGCACGAAGGCGACGGACAAAATCACGCCGGGCACCACGCCGCCAATCAGCAGCTTGGAAATCGAGATGCCCGACAGCGAACCCAGCAGTACGGTCAGCGCCGAGGGCGGGATCAGCATGTCGACCGCGCCAATGGCCATGATGGGCCCGGTGGCCAGGGTCGGGTGGTAGCCGCGTGACAGCATGATGGGCAGCATCAGCGAGCCGAGCATCGCGGTGGTGGCAATGGTGGAGCCCGAGATGGCCGAGAACACCGTGCCGGCGACCACGGCGACCACCGCCAGACGGCCGGGCACATGCTTGATGAGCCGCTCAACGCCTTCGATGACCTTGATGGCCAGGCCGGTGTGAAACAGGATCTCGCCCATCAGCACGAACAGCGGAATCGGCGTCAGTGAAAACGCCGTGACCGAGCTCACGCTGCTGCGCGCCAGCTGCACCAGGCCGGGCTCGCCGCCCATGTAGAGCCAGGCGCCGATGATGTTGATGGTGATGAAGGTCAGCGCCACCGGCATGCCGATGAACAGCAGCACGGTGGAGCCGCCCAGCATCAGCCAGGCGGCAATGCCCCAGGCGCTCATGCTGCACTCACCGCGTCATGGCGCGGGCCGCGCGGGCCGCGCTGCAGCCGGATCATGCGAAAGATCATTTCAATTCCCAACAAAACAAATACCAGCGGCAGCGGCGCCAGCGCCCACCACTCGGGCGTCACCAGCGTCTTGATGTTGACGGCGCCCGACAGGTAGCTGGACCAGGCGGCCTGCGTGCCAAACCAGGCAATCGCCAGGCAGCAGACAAGACCGATCAGGTCGCCCACCCATTCCAGGCTCCAGGCCAGCTGGGGAGGCAGGGCCTGCAAGACGATGTCCACGCGGATGTGCTGGCCCTGGCGCAGCAGCCAGGGCGCTACGCACATGGTAATGAGGTAGAGCATCAGTTCGGAGATCTCATTGCTCCACGCCAGGCCGCGCGGCAGGCCGGGGAAGGGGATGTTGCGCAGCGCCACATCGCCCACAATGATGAACATCATGGCCATCAGGATGGCGCAGCCCAGCAGGGCGAGGCTGGCCAGGAAGCGGCCATAGGCCTCGGACAACGGGTCTATCACGACGGGGCGCGGTGCTTATTTGGAGAACAGCGTTTTAAAGCGCGCAGCCACCTCGGGGCTTTGCTTCATGGCGCCGGCCCAACCCACTTCATAGGCCTTGTCGCGGAAGGCCTTGGACGTGGCGGCATCAAACTTGATGGTCTGGATGCCGGCGGTCTCCTGGCGCGCCGTCTCCACATTGCCGTAACGGGTCCAGAACGTGTTCTCGGCCTCCAGCGCCAGCAATTGCTTTTGCAGGTAGTTGCGCTGCGCATCGGTGAGCTTTTTCCAGGCCGGCAGGTTCATGGTGAGCGATACCTCGGCGTCATAAAAGCCGGGGTCTACGCGGAACTTGGTCTTTTCCTGCCAGTTCAGGTCAAAAATCCCGCCAATGGGCCAGCCGTAGCCATCGACCACGCCGCGCTCCAGCGCGGTGTAGACCTCGCCCGGCGGGGTGGTGACCACATTGGCGTTGAGCGCCTGGAAGAAGTCGCGGTACACCGGCGAGATGCGGATCTTCTGGCCGCTCAGGTCGGGCTTGTCGATCTTCTTGTTGGTGTAGATGTGAAAGGGCTGGTTTTCGACCATGCGGGCCAGGTACTGCGTGTTGCCCTTTTCGTTCCAGACCTTGTTGATGGCGTCAAAGGCGCCGTTCTTGCGCTGCTCGGCCACCGGGATCTGCGTGAGTTTCAGGAAGTCGGCCTCGGGCATGACGTTGGTGTAGAAAGCGCCGGTGTTCATCGCCATGTCCACCACGCCGGTCTTCACCGCATTGCCGGCCTCAAACGTCGGAATGGCTTTGGGGCCACCCAGAAAGTTGATCTGCAGCACGCCCTTGCCCTCGGCGTTGACCTTGGCGATCCAGGGCAGCAGGCGCTGTACATAGATGCCGTTCTCGGGGAAGGCGCTGACGAGCCGCAGCGTGACCTCCTGCGCCAGCGCGCCGGCCGAAAAGCTGGCCGCCAGCAGCAGGGCCAAGGTGGGTTTGAGAACTTTGAGCGTTCGTGTTTTCATGGGTCTTGTCTCCTTATCGGGTTGAAATCGATGATCCGGTCTGCATGCTGCCGCGTCAATGCGTGCTAATCACTACACACTGCACGGCACTACATGGCACTACACCGTGGCCGCCAGCATGTGCTCGAGCGCCTGGCCTGTGTCGTCTGCCAGCGCGGCCTGGCTCAGCGCCTTCAGCTGCGCCGCGCCCTGCGGCATGGCCTGCAGCTGCGGCAGCTTGGCCATGACACGCTGAAAACTGCGCCAGCCGCGCGCATGGGTGTCGCCATAACCTTTGACCAGCCGCTGCGAGCGCGCCACCTCCAGCGCCAGCGCCGGTTGCACGGGCGCCAGGCGGGCGATGGTGGCGAGCCAGTCGCTGATGCGCTGCTGCTCCACCTGGAAGCGCAGCGATTGGGGGCGCAGCGGGCGCAGGGCGGCAATGGTGTAGAGCAGCAGGTAGCCGCGTATGGAGCTGGTTTGCACGATGCGGCCCTTGCGGGTGAAGGGCTCCACGCAGGCGCGTGCCCAGGGCGTGGCCAGCAGCCAGCGGCCGAGGCCAGCCGGCAGGGTGTCGGCAATCTCTTCCACACGTGGATGCAAAAACTCATTGATGCCCAGGTGCTGCGCCTGGCTCAGCTTGACTTCGCCGCCCACGCGGTCAAAGCGCGAGCGCCGGGTTTTCAGGTCAGCCACGCGCACCGTGTCTTCGTAGCTCATCCACAGCGCCAGGTGGCGCGCGGTTTCGTCCAGCAATTCGGCGGCGAGCACGGGGTCTGCGGGCAGGCAGGCGGTGAGCGGCTGCAGGCAGTCCAGGTAGCTGGCGGCGTAGTCCACGTCCTGGTAGTCGGCCGTGCGCACAATGCCGGCGGCCAGCGTGGCGTGGTTGGCCGGCGCAAAGGTTTGTTGAATGCGCCGGGCCAGGGCCGCCAGCCGCGCACCAACCGGCGGCATGGGGGTCGCGGCCTGAACGGGAGGCGCCGCAACGGCCGGTGGCGTCATGGCCTGTTGCGCCACGGCAAAGCCGGCGGCAAAGGCCTTGAGGCTGGACTTCACGCCGACACCGCCGCGCGAGATGGTGGCTTCAAACTGTGCGCGGGTAAACGGCAGGCGCCCGGTGGCGGCCAGCGCGCCGTACAGCGTCGGGCTGATCAGGCTGCCGGTGTCTTCGGCCAGCTGGGCAAAGTCGGCGCTGATGAAGTGCTGGGCAGCGGCACGGCCGCCGTCGAGCAGCTTGGCGGAGCTGACGCGGCCGTCGCCCATCGCGGTGCGCTCGGTCATCGAATACACGCGATGGGTCGACGCAATGAAGGTGGTGCGCCGGGCCGAGACCAGGCCGCGCTGCAGCGCACGGCCGGCTTCCATCAGCTCCGACGCAATCACAATGTCGACTTCGCCCGGCACCGGGCCGAGCGCCAGCACGGGCAGGCGGCCCGCCGGTGCGCCGGCTTCGGGAAACAGCTCCAGGTAGTACACCGTGGCGCCGGTGCGCTGCGCCACGCCGGGCACCGAGGTGGTCTGGGCAAAGTAGCCGTTCTGCTCGGCCAGGTCGACCAGCCAGTCGGCCAGCACGCCGCCGCCTTCGCCGCCCATGGCGAGAATCGCAATGGTGATCGCGCGATCATTGTTCATGGGTGCGTTCATGCGGCAATCCCTTCCAGCCGGCGTTCAATGCGGTTTTGCAGTGCGCCGATCACGGCCGTGCGCAGCCGCAGCTTGAAGCGGTCCCAGGCGGTCGGGTTGTTGATGATTTCGGCGCGGTAAAACGAGGGGCACAGCACCGCAGCATGCGCCACTTCGCCGCACAGGCCGCAGCCCACGCAGCTGTCGATCACCGTGGCAATCGGGTCGCGGCGCAAGGGGTCGGGGTTGGGCTTGATGGTCAGCGAGGGGCAGCCCGACAGGCGTATGCACGAGTGGTCGCCGGTGCAGGTGTCGGGGTCAATGCCAAAGCGCTCGCGCACCACGCGCTCGCCGCCTTCAATCCGCTTGCGGATCTGCGGCTTGACGCGGCGCTGGCGGTTCAGCATGCACTCGCTTTGCGCCACGATGACCTTGGGGCCTTTTTCTTTCGTGGTCAGGGCTTCGCGCAGCACATCGCGCATCTGCGTGAGGCTGTAGGTATTGGTCACTGTTTTGGCCCACTTCACGCCGACGCCGCGCACGGCCTTCTCAATCGGGTTGTTGGTGCTGCGTATCGGGTTGACAGCCTTGGACGAGAGCACGTCCTGCCCGCCGGTGGCGGCCGAATAGCCGTTGTCCACCACCAGCAGCACGTTGTCGGTCTGGTTGAACACCGCATTGCCCACGCCGCTGGTCAGGCCGTTGTGCCAGAAGCCGCCGTCGCCCATCATGGCAATCGTGCGCTTCGACGTCTCGGGGGTGTTGAAGGCCGAGGCGCCGGCCCAGCCCAGGCCGTAGCCCATGGTGGTGGCGCCGATGTTGAAGGGTGGCAGGATGGAAAACAGATGGCAGCCGATGTCGCAGCTGATGTGGTGCTTGCCGAGCTCGCGCTCGATCAGCTTCATCGCGGTGAAGATCGGACGCTCGGGGCAGCCGGTGCAGAACGAGGGCGGGCGGCCCTGCACTTCGTCGGAGGCGGCCTTGATGGCAAAGGCCTTGGGGTTGCCGTCCAATACCGCCAGGCCGCTGGAGGCGGGCCGCGCCGCCGTTGGCAGCTCGCGGCCTTGCAGCAGTGCGGGTGCATAGATGTCGATGAAGCGCGCCACGCCCTTGAGCACCACGCCGCCGGTGTATTCGCCGGCCATGGGCAGCACGTCCTTGCCGTGCACCTTGGTCTGCACATCGGCCTTGCGCAACATCGAGTTCACGCTCTGCTCGATGAAGTCGGGCTGGCCTTCTTCCACCAGCAGTATGCCGCGCTTGCCGGCGCAAAAGCGCTTGAACTCGTCGTCAATCAGCGGGTAGGTGAGGTTGAGCACATACAGCGGCACCTGCGAGTTGCCAAACGCATCGGCCAGGCCCAGCAGCTCCAGTGAACGCAGCACGCTGTTGTACAGGCCGCCCTGCATGACGATGCCGAAGTCTTTGGCGTCTTCCGAGAAAAACTCGTTGAGCTGGTGCTCCTGGATGAACTTCACGGCGGCCGGCCAGCGCTCGGTGATCTTTTCCTGCTCCTGCGCGTAGCTGGCGGGCGGCAGCACGATGCGGCTGGCGTCGCGCTGCGGGTTTTCCATCGCGTCCTTCAGCGTGAAGGACGGCCGCTTGTTGGCCTTGGTGGCAAAGCGCCCGTGCACATGGCAGGCGCGTATGCGCAGCTCCAGCATCACCGGCGTGCGGCTGGCTTCAGACAGCTCGAAGCCCATCTCCACGGCCCGCACAATGCTTTCGAGGTTGGGCCGCGGGTCTATCAGCCAGACCTGCGACTTCATCGCAAAGGCGTGCGAGCGTTCCTGCATGATGCTGGAGCCCTCGCCGTAGTCCTCGCCAACGATCAGCATCGCGCCGCCGGTGACACCGCCCGACGCCAGGTTGGCCAGCGCGTCGGAGGCCACGTTGGTGCCCACGGTGGACTTGAAGGTCACGGCGCCGCGCAGCGGGTAGTTGACGGAGGCGGCCAGCGTGGCGGTGGCGGTGGCCTCCGAGGCGCTGTGCTCAAAGCGCACACCGAGTTCCTGCAGGATGTCGTTGGCGTCGGTCAGCACGTCCATCAGGTGCGAAATCGGCGCGCCCTGGTAACCGGCCACATAGGACACGCCCGACTGCAGCAGGGCCTTGGTGACGGCCAGGATGCCTTCGCCGCGAAACTCGTCACCGTCGCCCAGGCGCAGTTTCTGGACTTCATTGGCGAATGAACGTTCAGCCATGGAAGGCACCAGGTGCGGCGTTCGCCGGAAGAATGGGTTGTTGCTGCATGCGCGTCACGGTGTGTCTCAATGTATGTGTGTCTTTGCGTCTCATGCCACGTCGGGCCGGCAGTTCGTCTGCGGCCGGTGGCATCCGTGTATTGACGGGAATTTACGCAGGTCGAATTCATCCGGCAAATGGATTGTTCAGATGGAGCACATCCATCTGGTGAATAATCCGGGAGAACCCTGACAGGCAGTGATCGGGTATGGATCAGGCCTTGATCAGGGATTGATGAGACATTGTTGGAGACGCCGCCATGAACTTTCGCCAGCTCGACCTCAACCTCTTGCGTGTGCTGGCGGCCATTCACCGCACGGGTTCGGTCACCCTCGCCGGCAAGGCGCTGTCGCTGTCGCAGCCCGCCACCAGCAATGCGCTGGCCCGGCTGCGCGATTTTTTTGACGACGAGCTGTTTGTGCGCGCGCCCTCGGGCCTCAAGCCCACGCGCCTGTGCGAGCAGCTCGCGCCCGCGGTGCTGGCGCAGCTGCTGGCGCTGGAAACCGTGGTCACCGGCCACGAGGAGTTCGAGGCGGCCCACAGCGACATGCACTGGCGCCTGTCGCTGTCGGACCTGGGCGAGATGCTGTTCCTGCCGGCGCTGGCCGGCGCGCTGCGCAGCCAGGCGCCGGGCGCGCGCCTGTCGAATATCTCGGTGGCGGCGAACGATGTGGCGGCCGCGCTGGAGGCGCGCGAGATCGACCTGGCCATCGGCATCCTGCAGCCGCGCCACCGCGGCATACGCACCGAACTGCTGTTCCGCGAGAACTATGTGGCGGTGGCCGCGCCGCAGTGGCGGCCCGCCTCCGGCCGCAGCGGCCGCACCCTGACCAAGCAGCAGCTGGCCGAGGCCGCCTTTGTGGTGGCCTCGCCCACGGCGACGTTTCACGGCAGCGTGGAGCAGATGCTGCTGCGCATGAAGCTGCAAGACCGCATCGTGCTCAGGGCCCGCCACTTCGGCGCCCTGCCCGACCTGGCGCTGACGACCGACCTGCTGTCCATCGTGCCCGAAATGTATGCGCGCAACCTGCGCCAGCGCTACGACTTCCGGGTCTGGGGGATTCCCGGCGCACCCGCCTATGAGGTGCGCCTGGTCTGGCACGGCAGCACCGACAACGACCCGGCGCACCAGTGGATGCGCGCGCTGGTGCAGCAGCTGTTCAGGCGGCCGGTGCGCGCGGATTCGGTGTGAGAGGCTGCGTGAGGAAGGGCTGCGCCTGCCGTAATGCGGACGCCGGTGTCATGTGCGTTTCCGTGCGTTTCTGGTTTGGGCCGGTGCTTCCGAAGCTTGGAGCGTCGCGCAGCCGCCACTTTTTCGGCGTTGTCAACCTCGATTGCCCCGGTAGGTAGTTGTACGGAGTTGAAGGCGCAGGGCTTACCGCCCATCATCAGGCCCTCTCCATCAGGCCGAGCCGATGTGATTCGGGCTGCTGAGGGTTCGCACGCTTGGGTGACAGACTCGCCGAAATAACGGGATGGCCTGGAACCGGTGTGTGTGATGAGTGTGTGATGACTCGATGAATTGCCAGATCAACACAACAACACAATGGGGACGACATGACAACTACAAGCAAAAACTGTTTGACGCTGACGTCTATAGCCGCAGCCGTCGCAGCCGTATTGGTACTCAGCGGCTGCGGGGGTGGTAGCGCAGGTGAAAACATCAACCGCAAGCCGACCTATCTGGGCACGGTGGTGTCGGTCAACTACGACGGCGCCAGCGATGACTTGCTCACCGCAGGTCTCGGCAAAACCGGTCTGGGCGCAACCGCGCCCGTGGCGGCGGATCCCTTGAATCCGACGGCGGCGGAGCTGCGGAGAATTGCCATCTTCAACAACTACCGCGCGCTGCTCGACATCACGGTGGCCGGCGGTTACGGCAGCCTGTATGGGCCCAATGTGGACGCCAGCGGCGTCATCACCACCAGTGAAGGCAAGATTGCCGGCACCGAATACCTGGCCTATTCGGATGATGGCACCGGCAACCAGAACATCACGATGCTGGTGCAGGTGCCTGTCAGCTTCAACCCTGCCAGCCCGTGCATCGTCACGGGCACGTCGAGCGGGTCGCGCGGGGTGTATGGCGCCATCGGAACCTCCGGCGAATGGGGCCTTAAAAATGGCTGTGCCGTGGCCTATACCGACAAAGGCACCGGCACCGGCATGCACGACCTGCAGAACGACACGGTCAACCTGCAAAATGGCGTCCGCGCGACGGCCACGGCGGCCGGCAAGGCCTCGAATTTCACCGCCATCCTGACCAGCGCCGAGCTCGCCGCATTCAATACGGCAACGCCGAACCGGTTTGCCGTCAAGCATGCGCATTCGCAGCAGAACACCGAAAAAGACTGGGGAAAATGGACGCTGCAAGCGGTCGAGTTTGCCTACTTTGTGCTGAATGAAAACTATGGCGCGGTGGCGAAAGACGGCGTGTCGCGCCTCGTCAAACTGACACCCGGCAATACCATCGTGATTGCGTCAAGTGCGTCCAACGGCGCGGGCGCGGCGCTGGCCGCGGCGGAACTCGACACGAAAGGCCTGATCACCGGCGTTGCGGTGGCTGAACCCCAGATCCAGGTGGTGCCTGACGCCCGGCTGAGTGTGAAGCGCGGCGCAAGCACCCTGGCCGGGACCGGAAGGCCTCTGTTCGACTACGCCAGCCTGGGCAACCTGCTGCAGCCCTGTGCAGCGTTGGCATCGCCCACCACGAATGTGTTCAACACGGTCAATACGACCATTGCCACCAACCGCTGCAATGCGCTCCAGTCGAGCGGCCTCATTGTTGGCAACACCACGGCCGAACTGGCCGCCGATGCCATGGCCAGGCTCCTGGCGGCAGGGCATCAGCCGGAAAGCAGTGTCTTGCAGGCGTCGCACTACTCTTTTGCGACACCGGCGGTGGCCGTGACCTTTGCCAACAGCTACGGGCGTTTCAGCGTCAAGGACAACCTCTGCGGTTTCAGTTTTGCGGCCACCGGAGCGGCCGGCTCGGCCACCCCGAATGCGCCGGTGGCCGCCTCCGCCACCGCGCTGGCCACCTCGTTTGGTGCCAGCAACGGCATTCCGCCGACGGTGGGCATCAACATCGTCAACAACAACAGCGTGGGCGGCCCCTTGCTGGATGCCGCCTCGCTGTCTGCCGGCAGTGTGCTGGACTACAACATCGCCGGCGCGCTGTGCCTGCGCGAGCTGTTGGGGGGAAGCAGCGCGAACGCGTTGAAGGTGCAGCAGGGCATCAACGAGGTGTTGCGCACCGGTGATTTGCAGGGCAAGCCGGCGCTGATCGTGCATGGCCGCGCGGATGCGCAGGTGCCCGTGGCCTTTTCATCGCGTCCTTATTTCGGCCGCAACAAGATTGTGGAAGGCGCCAACAGCAGACTGTCCTACATTGAAGTGACGAATGCCCAGCATTTCGACGCTTTCCTGGCATTCCCGGGCTATGGCGAGCGCTTCATTCCCGCGCACCGCTATTTCATCCAGGCGATGGACATGATGTACGCCAACCTGAAGACCGGCGCCGCGCTGCCGGCCAGCCAGGTGGTGCGTACCGTGCTGCGCGGGCTGACGGGTGCGGTGGTCAATCCGATCACGCCGGCCAATGTGCCGCCGATCAAAACGGTTCCGGCGGTGGGCGACCAGATCACCTTTGCCAACAACGTGGTGACGGTTGCCGATTAAACCTTCAGGTTAAAAACTCGCTGCCCGGCCCCAATGCGCCGGGGCCTTGCTGAACTGGCCGTGCCGCTGCGAACTCATCAGCGCGTGGAACTGGTCGTGCGACATGCGCAGCAGGCGTTCGTGGTCGCCGCCTTCCATGTACACGGCCTCGCACGCCTCGAGTTCGTCATCGACGATCGTTTCAATACCCCAGGCCATGCCGACGGAGGGCACGGCACCGGGTTCGCAGCCTTTGAACAGCGTGGCAACGCGTTCTTCATCGGCCAGCCGCAGTGACTTGCGGCCCAGCATGCGCCCAAGCTCATCCACCATCACGGCCTTGTCGGCAGGAATGACAGCCATCACGTAGCCCAGGTCGTCTTCAAGAACGACCGACTTGGCCAGGTGATCGGGTATGACGTTGGCGCTGCGGGCTGTTTCCGCACTGGTGCGGCTGTGCGCGTGCGCAAGAATCTCATAGCGCGCACCGCGCTGGTCGAGGTAGTTGGCTAGAGTCGAGGGAATGGACATGGCAGCCTCCGGGAGTAAATAGACCTTCCTGGGCCTTTCGGGGCCACGCAGCGCAGCGGCCCGTGCAGGTTCCATTCAGTCTAGGCCGAAAAATACCGCATTGCCAGTGGGGTTGCAGGCTGCCCGGCTCATCAAACGGCATCTTCCCAGGCGCTTGATGGGCCAGGCAGCCCGGTCATGAACTGGGTCGACTTCAGGCCCGTTCCTCGTTCCTGTCAGCAGCGCCGTGGCGCCGGAACGGGTCAGTGATGGTGGCCGTGCTCGCCGTGCACATGGCGGTGCGCAATCTCTTCTTCGGAGGCGGCGCGCACGTCGGTGACCTTCAGCGTGAAGCGCAGGGCCTTGCCGGCCAGCGGGTGGTTGCCGTCCAGCATGACGACGTTGCCCTTGATTTTCATCACGTGAAACAGCTGCTCCCGGCCGTCGTCGCCGCGGCCTTCCAGCTGTCCGCCGACCTTGACGCCGGGCGGAAATTCAGACTTGGGGATGGTGCGCACCAGGCTTTCGTCGCGCAGGCCGAAGGCGTCCTCCGGCTGCAGGTTCAGCGTGACCTGGTAGCCGGGCAGCTGTCCGTCCAGGGCTTCCTCGATCTTGGGCAGGGTGTTGCCATAGCCACCATGCAGGTAGACCATGGGTCCCGAGCTTTCCTCGACGAGCTTGCCTTGGGCGTCGGCGACTTTGTAGTTCAGGGTGACGGCGGTGTTTTTTTCGATTTTCATGATGAGTGCTTTCGGGGCTTCAGGGCGCCGCATCGGGCTGGATGCTTCATGCGTCAATGGGTAATCTTAGCAATGATGGCTTACCCGCAGGCGCTGGACGCCGGGGCCTGTCGGGTCTGACAATAGCGATTCAACAACAACCCTTCACCGGACGGTCCGGCTTGTCGCCTGCCCGTCCGGTCCTTGCCATGAATCTACTGGACATCGAAACCATCGAGCTGCTGTCGGCGGCGGCATCGCCCCGGCCGCTGTTTGTGCTGTTGCACGATGAAGGCGGTGTGGCCGCCGACATGCTCGCCATGGGCAACCTGCTGGGCGATGCGTTTGCCGAGGCCGCCGTGTTGATCCCCGAGGGGCTGGTGGGCCCGCTGGGTACGGGCAACGGCCACGGCAGCCTGCCGGCGCGGGTGGAGGCGCTGGCCGCCTATTTGCGGAGCCAGCAGCAGCGGTTTGACGTGCTGCAGTCGGACACGGCGCTGGTCGGTTTCGGCGCCGGCGCCACGCTGGCCCTGGCCTTTAGCGACGCCCACGATGGCTTGGTGGGGCGCGTGCTGGCGTTTGGCGGCAGTTACCAGGTCTGGCCCGACAAGGCGCCCGCCCTCACCACGCTGCACCTGCTGCACGGCCAGAACGACCCGGTGGTGCCGGTCAGCGTCGCACGGCACGGCTTTGACCTGCTGATGGCCCTGAATGCCGATGCCACGCTGGACGTGGCCGCCTCCGTGGGCCACGAGTTGCATCCGGCGCTGATGGACCAGGCCGTGACGCGCCTGCAGACCTGTGTGCCACTGCGGCACTGGCGGGCGGTGTAAACGGCTCTGGTGACTCCGGGGCATTTCTTAAGCAAATAATGCCTGCAAGCCGCGCAGAACGAGCGTAACAAGCTCCTAAATTAATAGCAATGGCTTTGCGCCGCGACTAACCGTGAGAGCTCTTTAATCAAGCAGGGGCCGCGGGACTGGCTTTGCCAGACCGCAGGCGCAGCGGCCCCCTCGGGGGGCAGCGAACCACACAAAGTGGGGAGCGTGGGGGCCTGTATTTTCAAGCAGGGGCCGCGGGACTGGCTTTGCCAGACCGCAGGCGCAGCGGCCCCCTCGGGGGGCAGGAAGCTACACGCAGTGAGCGACCGTGGGGGCTTTGTTATCTGCAGGCCTGCAATGCCTTGCCCTCGAGCTGGGGCTTCAGGGACTCCAGCTGGGACCGCAGCGCGGCATCGACCGCAGCCAGCTTGAGCAACTGGCCTTTCGCTTCGGGTCGTTCCAGCACGACCCGGGCGGTGCGCACGCCGAGGGTGGCGGCCCTGGCCAGTTCGCGCTCGGCCTCGGCCTGCGAGCCGAAGTGGCCCAGCGACAGGCCGGGGGCCAGCGTCGGGTTGAGCAGCGGCTCGAAAGACACGCCCCGCTGGCGCAGCTCGCCGCGTTTTTTGGCCAGGGCTTCGTCGCTGCTGTATTTACCCATGTAGATGATCCAGCGGCCGGGCTCGGCGCTGCTTTCGAGCGACCAGCTGCCGGCGGGCAGGCTGGCTTGCAGGCGGGGGCGGAGCGCGCCGGCCTGCTCGTCGCTGAAGAGGCCGGCCTGCAGGCACTCGGCAGAGCTGGAGGGACCGCCGGCGCTTTCAAATTGCCGGGCTTCGCCCGTGCTGAGCAGCTGCATGGCTTCCGGCCGGATCTGCTGCTCCAGGCGCTGGGGCTCGGCCTGGATGGCCGGAGCCCATCCGTAATCGGCCAGCAGGCCCTGGGTAAAGGCAAAGTAGCCTGCGTTGGCCAGCAGCAGCGCCAGCACCAGCAGCCTCAGCATGGGCGGTTGCCCTTTGCCGCCGAAACCGGCCGCACGCTGACTTCGGAACTGGTGATTTCTTTCATGCCAGCCGCAGTATGCACGAGCAGGGCGCCGCTTTCACTGACGCCGTGCGCCGTGCCTTCGGTGCCGTCCGAGAGCCTCACGGCGCGGCCGGCGAGCACATCGCGCGCCGAAAAACGCGCCTGGAAGGGGGCAAAGCCGAATTGTTCAAAGGCCTGCACGGCCTGCACCAGCGGGGGCAGCGTGCGCAGCAGCGCTTCGCCGGCATCCACGCCGGGGCGCAGGTCCTGCAGGCAACCGGGCGGGACGGCCATGGTGGCGGGCGAACCGGAGGGGGGAGCGGAAAGTTGCACCGGCAGGATGTTGATGCCGACACCGATCACCACATAGCGAATGCCGCCCCAGCTGGCGGTCTCCACCAGAATGCCCCCCAGCTTGCGCTCGCCCTCGCGGGTCTGGCCGGAAAGCCAGAGGTCGTTGGGCCATTTCAGGCCGATGGCCGGTTGGCCTGCCGGCCGCGGGTCCAGGCTTTCCGCCAGGCTGATGCCGACGGCCAGCGACAGGCCCGACCAGTCGGCCGGCTGCAAGGGTAGGCCCAGGGAAAAAGTCAGGCTGTTTGAGCGCCGGCTTTCCCAGCTGCGGCCGGATCGCCCGCGCCCGGCGGTTTGCTGTTCGGCCACCAGCAGCAGGGGCTCGGGCCGGGGCGGCGCATCGGCGCTGCCGCGAAAGCGCCGCATCAGCTCGCTGTTGGTCGAGTCGATCTCGGGCAGGACCTCCACGGTAAACCCCGGCAAGGAGGGTGCTACAGCCTTCCAGATGGCCTCGGCGGGCCATCGGAGGGGGGAGGCCGGGGCGGCTGTCGGGGAGGAAGTCACGGCGAGGGGTTGAACGTGGAGGATGGGAGGGGTGGAACGGTGAAACGGTGAAATGGGGCGGTGGCGGTGAAGCGGCCCGGTTCAGTCCTTCTTCCTTTTGTTCTTTTTGGCCTGGGATTTCTTGCTGTCGAGCTTGGCTTTTGCTTTGGCCTTGGCCTTGTCGCTGGCCTTGTCTTTTGCTTTCGGCTTGTCCTTGCCTGCGTCTTTGCCGTTGTCCTTGTCCTTGGGGGCGAGCAGCGTGCCACGGCAGGTTTTGGCGCCGCACCAGCAGGGGTATTCGGCCTTCAGCTTTTTGGTGTACTTGGCATCGATGATCAGGCCGTAGTCGTAAAACAGCTCTTCGCCGGCCTTAATGTTGCGCAGCGCCTTGATGAAGACCCGCCCCTCGTCTTCGTCGGCCTCGCAGTTGGGTTTGCAGCTGTGGTTGATCCAGCGCGAGGAATTGCCGCCGTACTTGGCGTCGATCACATGCTTTTCATCGATGTGAAAGTAAAAGGTGTGGTTGGGGTCTTTCGGGTCGTGCGGGTGGCGCCGCAGGGCCTCCTTCCAGGTCACCACCTCGCCCACGTACTCGATCAGCGTCTCGCCTTCTGCCAGGTCCTGCAGGGCAAACACGCCCTTGCCGTGCACGCCGGAGCGACGGGTCTGGATGCGGCGGCCGTCGGCGCCGGACGCGCCCTCGGGCGCCAGGGAAGAAAGTGCGGAAGGGCTCGCAGCGGCCTGGTTTTTTGACACGGGGTAATTTTTTGGTATGGTTAATTCATGCATGTGCGCGCACAGGCGTGCGTGCGCACCCGCGCGCGTACCTGCGCGTGAAGTGGTTATTGTAGTGATGCATTCAGGGAGTCTGCTGTGTTGAAGCGCCGAAACGTCATTCAGTCCATTGCCGCGCTGGCCGCGCCGGGCGTGGGCCTGCCGGCGTGGGCCAGGGAGCCGGAAGGCCCGCTGCCGAAGGTGGGCAGCACGCTGCCTTTGCCGTCCCTGACGCTGCTGGATGGTCGCCGCTGGACCCCCGCCGATGCCCAGGGCAAGGTGCTTGTGGTGTACTGGTGGGCCAGCTGGTGCCCTTTTTGTGCGCTGCAGTCGCCTCATATAGAGGCTTTGTGGCGCGCGCAGAAGGACCAGGGGCTGGACGTGCTGGCCTTGTCGATTGACAAGCAGCCTGCAGCGGCGGCCGGCTATTTGAAAGCCAAAGGCTACAGTTTTCCCGCGGGAATGCTGACCCCCGAGGTCGGCAAACTGCTGCCCAAGCCGGCGGGTCTGCCGGTCGTGGTGGTCATGAAGGTGACCGGGCGGAATGGAAAAGTCGTATTTGCGGAAAGCGGAGAGATGTTCTCCGAAGATGTGGAAGGTTTGAAGAAGTACTTATGAAAACTCTGGTGATTGCAGAAAAGCCCTCGGTGGCACAAGACATTGTGCGTGCCATCACGCCCACGGCGGGGAAGTTCGAGAAGCACGACGAGTACTTCGAGAGCGACGAGTGGCTGGTCACCTCGGCCGTGGGCCACCTGGTGGAGATCCAGGCGCCCGAGGAGTTTGACGTGAAGCGCGGCAAGTGGAGCTTTGCCAACCTGCCGGTGATTCCGCCGTACTTTGAGGTCAAGCCCATCGACAAGACCAAAACGCGGCTCAACGCCATCGTCAAGCTGGCCAAGCGCAAAGATGTGGGCGCCATCGTCAATGCCTGCGACGCGGGGCGCGAGGGCGAGCTGATCTTCCGGCTGATCCAGCAGTACGCCAACAGCAAGCACCCGGTCAAGCGCCTCTGGCTGCAGTCCATGACGCCGGCCGCGATCCGCGAGGGCTTTGACAGCCTGCGTACCGAAAAGCAGATGCAGGGCCTGGCCGATGCCGCGCGCTCCCGCTCCGAGGCCGACTGGATGGTCGGCATCAACGGCACCCGCGCCATGACCGCCTTCAATTCACGCGATGGCGGCTTCTTCCTGACCACCGTGGGCCGCGTGCAGACGCCGACGCTGTCGGTGGTGGTGGAGCGCGAAGAGAAAATCCGCAAATTTGTCAGCCGCGACTACTGGGAGATCCACGCATCTTTCCTGGCCGAAGCCGGCGAATACCCGGCCAAGTGGTTCGACCCGAAATGGAAAAAGGCCGCGGCGAATGCCGACAATGCCGAGCCCGACGCCGAGCTGCGGGCCGACCGCGTCTGGTCGGAGCGCGAAGCGCTGGCGATTGCCGAGGCGGTGCGCGGCAAGGCCGCCACGGTCACGGAAGAGTCCAAGCCGACCACGCAGGCCGCCGGCCTGCTGTTCGATTTGACCTCTCTACAGCGCGAAGCCAACGGCAAGTTCGGCTTCTCGGCCAAGACCACGCTGTCGATTGCGCAAAGCCTGTACGAGCGCCACAAGGCGCTGACCTATCCGCGTACCGACTCGCGCGCGCTGCCCGAAGACTATTTGCCGGTGGTGAAGCAGACCTTCGAAATGCTGGCTGACAGCGGCATGCGCCACCTGGCGCCGCACGCGGCCACGGCCATCAAAGGCAACTACATCAAGCCCAGCAAGCGGATTTTTGACAACGCCAAGGTGAGCGATCACTTCGCAATTATCCCAACCACGCAGGCGCCCAGTGGCCTGAGCGAGGCCGAGCAAAAGCTGTACGACCTGGTGGTGCGCCGCTTCATGGCGGTGTTCTACCCGAGCGCCGAATACCTGGTCACCACGCGTATCTCGCAAGCGGTTGGACATAGCTTCAAGACCGAGGGCAAGGTGCTGGTGAAGCCCGGCTGGCTGGCAATTTACGGCAAGGAAGCGGCCGATGAAGTGGCCGATGCCAAGGACGGCGACAAGGGCCAGAGCCTGGTGCCGGTCAAGCCCGGCGAGATGGTGCGCGCCGAAGTGGTCGAGGCCAAGGGCCTGAAGACCCGGCCGCCGGCACGCTACAGCGAGGCCACCCTGCTGGGCGCGATGGAAGGCGCCGGCAAGACCATAGACGACGACGAGCTGCGTGAAGCCATGCAGGAAAAAGGCCTGGGCACGCCGGCCACGCGCGCCGCCACCATTGAGGGCCTGATTGCCGAGAAGTACATGCTGCGCGAAGGGCGCGAACTGATCCCGACCGCCAAGGCCTTCCAGCTCATGACGCTGCTACGCGGCCTGGGCGTGGAAGAGCTCTCCAAGGCCGAACTGACCGGCGAGTGGGAGTACAAGCTGGCCCAGATGGAGCATGGCAAGCTGAGCCGCGAAACCTTCATGGCTGAAATTGCCGCCATGACGGAAAAGCTGGTCAACAAGGCCAAGGGCTACGACAAGGACACGATTCCCGGCGACTACGCCACACTGCAGACGCCCTGCCCCAACTGCGGCGGCGTGGTGAAGGAGAACTACCGCCGCTACACCTGCACCGGGAAAAATGGTGGCGACGGCTGCGGTTTTTCATTCGGCAAGACGCCGGCGGGCCGCACCTTTGAAACGGCCGAGGTCGAGCAGTTCCTGCGCGACCGCAAGATCGGGCCGCTGGAGGGGTTCCGCTCCAAGGCGGGCTGGCCCTTCACCGCCGAGATGGTGATCAAGTTCGACGAGGAAACGAAGAACTACAAGCTGGAATTCGATTTTGGCGACGACAAGAACGGCGAGACCGGCGAGATCGTGGATTTTGTCGGCCAGCAGTCGCTGGGCCCCTGCCCGCGCTGCGCCGCCCGGGTGTTCGAGCTCGGCAAGAACTACGTCTGCGAAAAGTCAGTGCCCACGCTGGAGCAACCCACACCGAGCTGCACCTTCAAGACCGGCCAGGTGATCCTGCAGCAGCCGATCGAGCGCGAGCAAATGCACAAGCTGTTGGAAACCGGCAAGACCGACCTGCTGGACAAGTTTGTCTCCATGCGCACGCGCCGCCCGTTCAAGGCCATGCTGGCCTGGGACAAGGAGGCCGACAAGGTGAACTTCGAGTTCGCGCCGTCCAAGTTCCCGCCGCGCAAACCGGCGGCCGCCAAGACGGGGGTCGTGAAGACGCCGTTCGGCAAGACGGTGGCGGCCAAAGGGGCCGCAGGCGATGCGGCGCCGGCGGCCAAGAAAGCTGCGGCCAAAAAGGTCGCCGCCAAAAAAGCGCCGGCCAAGACGGCCGCACCCAAGGTGGCGCGCAAGGCAGCCACCCCCAAGCCGGGTGCCGGCCTCAAGCCCAGCGCATCGCTCGCCGCGGTGATTGGCGCCGAGCCGGTGGCCCGCACCCAGGTGATCAAGAAGCTGTGGGACTACATCAAGGCCGAAGGCCTGCAGGACGCCACCAACAAGCGCGCCATCAATGCCGACGCCAAGCTGCTGCCGGTCTTCGGCAAGCCGCAGGTGACGATGTTCGAGCTGGCCGGGATTGTGGGCAAGCACCTGAGCTGAGGCGTCCGCCAATGGATGCCCCCGCCGCATCACATGTCCTTTCGAGCACGGTCCGCCACCGCATCCGCACGATCACGGTGCGTGACGACATGGTGGGCTGGGTGGCCTCGGGCAGCAAGCGCCTGGCCACCCCGCAAGGCAGCACCGGTTTTCGCACCGGCGACGTGTTCGTGGTTCCGCGTGCGACGCAATGGGACATGGTGAACGACCCCGCGCCGCAGGGCCGTTACATCGCGCGCGTGTTGACTTTCGCGCCGCCGCTGGTGGAGCTGTTCCATGAGCGCTTTGGCCAGTTCGCTGCCACCCCGGTCGTGCAAGGCTGCGCCAGCCTGCTAGTCGACGAGGCGTTTACCGCCACCTTCGGCCATGCCGCTGCGGCCCTGGAGGACAGCGAAGCGTCGCAGGCCATGCGCCAGCATCGCGCGCTTGAAGTGCTGTTGCTGCTGGCCGAGCGCGGCCTGGTGTTCGCGCCAGCCCGTGAACTCGGCTGGGCCGACCGCGTGCGGCGGCTGGCGGGGCAGCGCCCGCAAGCCGTCTGGACGGTGGACGACGTGGCCCGCGCCTTTCACCTGAGCGCCAGCACCCTGCAGCGCCGGCTGGCGCAAGAGGCCACATCGGTCAGCCAGTGCGTGCGCGAGGTCCGGCTGGAAACGGCCATGAGCCTGCTGCAAACGACCGGGCTGCAGGTGTCTGAAATTGCCGGCCGCTGCGGCTACGAATCACACAGCCGCTTTTCCGCGGCGTTCCGCGAGCGCTTCGGCTTCGCGCCTTCGCACCTGCGTCCTTGAGAACGGGTTGCGGAGGGCTCTGGGCTCTGCCGCACAGCAATTGATGCGGCGCAGCCAGCAAGGTGCGCCGGTTTGCACCATCATCCGGTTCTCATCTTCAGGAGAATTTCATGAAACGCACGCTTCTCATCGCCGCCCTGGCAGGCGCCGCCACGCTGGCGCACGCCGCCGCCTTCACGCTCACCAGCCCGGACATCAGGGCCGGCGGAATGATCCCCAAGAGCTTCGAGTTCAACGGCTTTGGCTGCTCGGGCGACAACAAATCGCCCGCGCTCAAGTGGAGCGGCATGCCCAAGGACACCAAGAGCTTTGCCGTGACGGTCTACGATCCCGACGCGCCCACCGGCTCGGGCTGGTGGCACTGGTCGGTTATCAACATTCCGGCTTCGGTGACGGAGCTGGCGCCCAACGCCGGCGCTGTGGGTGGTGCAAACCTGCCCAAGGGTGCGGTCCCGGTGCGCATCGATTACGGCGTGGCCGGCTGGGGCGGCACCTGCCCGCCGCAAGGCGACAGGCCGCACCGCTACATCTTTACCGTGCATGCGCTCAAGGTCGACAAGCTGGAGGTGCCGGCCGATGCCACGGCGGCGCTTGTCGGCTTCATGATCAACGCCAACACGCTGGGCAAAGCCAGCTTTACCGCTAGATATGGCCGCAAGAAATAAGAACAGAAGAACAGCCGCGTGTCCGGGATCGTGTCGGCTGCGCTTCAGCCGGGCTGGCCCTGCTCAGCGCAGCTGCAGTGCCGGCCAGCCGCGCTCGCCGCCTATGGCCGCCAGTGTCGCGTCGGCGTTCACCGTCACCGGGTGCTTCACCGCTTCCAGCAGCGGCAGGTCATTGATGGAGTCGCTGTACGCCGTGGTTTTGAAGTCCTTGAAGCGCAGGCCGCGTGCCATCAGCCAGTCATGCAGGCGCGTTACCTTGCCGGCACGCATGTTCAGTGTGCCGGTGGTGCTGCCGGTAAAGCAGTTGTCTTGCACTTCGGGCTCGGTGGCAATCAGGTGCTCGATGTTCAGGTAGAAAGCGGTCAGCTCGGTGAGGAAGCGGTTGGTGGCCGTGGTCATGACGACCAGGTCGCCGGCTTCCAGGTGCTTGTCGACCAGCGCCACGGCCTGCGGCGTGATGCGCGGGACGATCCATTCCGAGAAGAACTCCTGCCGCAGGGGTTCCCACTCGCGCACGGTGCGTCCGGCCAGGGTGCCCACATAAAAATCGGCAAACTCTTTCAGATCGACCGTGCCGGCCTTGTAGCGCGCTTCGATGTCGGCATTGCGGGCGGAAAAATGCGCTTTGTCGAGCACGCCTTTTTCCATGAGGAAGTCGCACCACAGCACATCGCTGTCACCGCTGAGCAGGGTGTGGTCGAGGTCGAAGAGGGTCAGGCGCATGGTGTTCTCCTCATGACGAGACAATTTTCCGACGGGCCGCCCCGAGCAGGTTCAGCCCCGCTTTCCCGTGCAAGGGGCAGCGCACCGCCGAAGGCACGCGAAGCGACAAGCGTGGGGGCCATATTTCTAGGGTTGGCGCAAGTGCCAGGCCTTGGGACGGGTGAAGGTCTGGATGCCGTAGGTGGACAGCGTCAGGCCAACGCCCGAATCGCCGTAACCGCTCCAGGGCAGGCGCGGGCTGACGCGGTCGCAGCAGTTCCAGTAGACACTGCCCGCATTCACCTGCGCCAGCAGCGCCTTCGCACGGGTCTCGTTCGGGGTGAACACGCCCGCCGTCAGGCCGTAGCGCGTGTCGTTCATGAGCCTGACGGCTTCCTCGTCGCCGGCGACTTTCTGGATGCCGATGATGGGGCCGAAACTTTCCTCCTGCATCAGCGCCATGCCGTGGTTGACGTCGGCAAACACGGTGGGCGCATACCAGTTGCCCGGGCCCGGCAGGCGGTGGCCGCCGGCCAGCAGCGTGGCGCCTTTGGCTTTGGCGTCCAGCACCTGCGCATCCAGCACCTCCAGCTGGGGTGCGCGCGTGATGGCGCCGATATAGGTGTCCTCGGCCATCGGGTCGCCGACCTTGAAGGTCCTGACCGTGTCGACAAAGGCGGCCACGAACGCGTCGTGAATCTTCTCGTGCACGTAGATGCGCTCGACCGAGCAGCAGCTCTGCCCGGTGTTGTACATCGCGCCGTCGGCGAGCGACTCCGCGGCGGCTTTCGGGTCGGCATCGTCGCAGACGTAGGTCGGGTCCTTGCCGCCCAGCTCCAGCTGCAGCTTGACCATGCGCGGGCCCATGGCGCGGGCAATCCGCGCGCCCGTCGCGTAGGAGCCGGTGAAAAAGAGGCCGTCCACCTTCTGCGCCAGCAGGGCTTCCCCCACGGCCGCGCCGCCGACCAGCGGCACAAACACATCCCGGGGCACGCCGGCGGCGTGCAGCAGGCGGGCCATGGCCAGGCCCGTCATGGCGGCATATTCGGAAGGCTTGTAGAGCACGGCGTTGCCCGTGAGCAGGGCGGGAATGAACACATTGCCGCCGACGAACCAGGGGTAGTTCCAGGCCGAGATATTGGCCACCACGCCCAGCGGCGCGTGTTCGATCTGCTCGGTCATGCCGCCCTCGCTGAAGACGGTTTGCGTGGCGGTGGTGCTGTCGAGTTCTGCCAGGAAGAAGTCGACGCGCCCCAGCAGGCCGTTCAGTTCGTTGCGCGACATCTTGATGGGCTTGCCGGTTTCGTGCGTCATGGTCGCGGCCAGCGCGTCCAGCTCGGCCACGATGCCGGCGCGAAAACGCGTGATGCAGGCCTTGCGCTCGGCCAGCGGCACCCTGGCCCAGCCGAGCTGGGCGGCACGCGCCTGGTCGGCCTTGCTGGCCACCGTGGCAGCGTCATCGGCCGGCAGGTCCGTGATCAGGGCACCGGTCGCGGGGTTGTGGATGGACAGTTGCGTCATGCCTTGCTTTTTCGGGAATGGTTGTGATGGTTGTGCTTGGCGTCCGCCACGGCCGACAGGAAGTCTTCGAGCATGGCGGCGTCATCAATCGTGTCGGAGCCGGGCTGGTGGAATTCGGGATGCCACTGCAGCGCGGCGATATAGCTTTTGGAGCGGTCCTTGCGGCGTATGGCTTCCACAATGCCGTCGCCGACGCTGTAGGCCTCGACTTCAAATTCGGGCGACAGCTTCTTGATGGCCTGGTGGTGAATGCTGTTGACGCGCACCCGCTCCACGCCGGGGTACAGCGCCGACAGCCGGGAGCCCTGCACGATGTCCACGCTGTGGAAATTCTGGTCGTAGGCCGCCGCGTCGCGGTGAAGGAAGGAGTCGGGCACCTGGGTCTGGATGTCCTGGTAGAGCGTTCCGCCAAAGGCCACGTTCAGCAGCTGCAGGCCGCGGCACACGCCAAAAATCGGCTTTCCGACGGCTTCGAATGTGGCGACCAGCGCCTTGTCGTATTCGTCGCGTATCCGGTCGCCGGACCATTTGTCTTCCATGGGCGCCTCGCCATAGCTGCCGGGCCAGACGTCGGCGCCGCCATGCAGCACCAGGCCGTCCAGCCACTGGGCGTAATGCTCATAGGTCACATCGCCGCGCCGGGTACTGCCCGTGGGGCAGGGCACCATGACCACCATGGCGCCCGAGGACATCAGCCAGTGTGCGATGGACTGCTCCACGTACTGCAGTGTCTTGCCGGTAAAAAAAGACCGGCTCGGATCGGCGTGCGAAAAGCAGGCCGATAAACCTATTTTGAGACGACTGGCGGCGGTCATGGAGCCCCCACGCTTTTCACTGCGTGTAATGCGCTGCCCCCCGAGGGGGCGCTGCGCCTGCGGCCCGGCAAAGCCGGTTCCGCGGCCCCTGCTGGAAGTGGGAGTGGGGCCTCCATCACGAGAGTTGTCATATCGGCGTTCATAAAGCGGCCTCGAACAGCTTTTGAAAGTCCTCGGCCTTGCAGGGCCGCGGGTTGGTCTGATGGCAAATGTCGGCCGTGGCTATTTCGACCAGCCGCGGCAGGTGTTCACGCTTGACGCCGTGCGCCGACAGCGGACCGGTGATGCCGACACTTTCTTTCAGCTGCTTGAGCCAGGGCACCAGGGCCTTGCCGCCGCCGGCCACGCCGCAAACATGGGCCAGCTCGTCGAATTTGGCCGGGGCGGCTTCGTAGTTCCAGGCCAGCACCGTGTCTATCATCAGCGCGTTGGCCAGGCCATGGTGCAGGTCGCACACCGCGCCCAGCGCATGCGCACACGAGTGCACGGCGCCCAGGTCTTTCTGGAAGGCAATGGCGCCCATCATGGAGGCCATCATCATGTCGCCTCTAGCCTGCAGGTTGCCGGGCTCTTTCACCGCGGTGAGCAGGGCCCGGGCAGCGATGCGCGTGCCTTCGAGCGCAATGCCGTCGCACAGCGGATGGTAGGCGGGCGACAGGTAGCTTTCGATGTTGTGGGTGAGCGCGTCCATGCCGGTGGCGGCCGTCACATGCGGCGGCAGGCCGAGCGTGAGTTCGGGGTCGGCGAACACCACCTTGGCCAGGATTTTGGGGCTGAACACCACGCGCTTGAGGTGCGTTTCGTTTTCGCTGACCACGCTGGAGCGGCCGACTTCGGAGCCGGTGCCGGAGGTGGTGGGCAGGGCCACAAAGTAGGGCAGCTCGCCCGTGATGGCACGCACCTGCGGGTGGTCCCAGGCGTATTCCAAAATGTCGCCCTCATGGGTGGCCGCGACGCCCACCACCTTGGCCACGTCCAGCGCCGCGCCGCCGCCAAAGCCGATCACGCAGTCGGCCTGGTGCTCCTTGAACGCCGCGGCGCCGTCCATCACCTGGCTGCAGGTCGGGTTGCCGGACACGCCGGAAAATACCGCCACCTCCAGCCCCGCCAGATGGGTCCTGAACTCGGCCAGCACCGGCAGGGCCGCCAGGGCCTTGTCGGTCACGATGAGCGGGCGCTTGCAGCCGGCCGCCAGCAGGGCTTCGGCCACCTGCTTGCGTGCGCCCGGGCCGAATTTGATGGCGGTGGGGAAGGAGAAGCTGGTGATGGTCATGGGGTTAGAGGGCCAGAGGGTTATGAGGGTGGGGTGGTCAGAAGGACCGGGCGTGTGTGAGCTGGCGGTACATATGGGTTTTGCCCAGACTGGCGCCGTTGACCCGTATCGCGTCGGGCTCCGTGCCGAAAGACGAAAAACCGGCGCTTTCGTAGAGCGCCACGGCCTGCCGGTTGCTGTCCGTGACAGTGAGAATGACAAGCTCCACGCCCCAGGTTTTTGCCGTTTGCAGCACGGTGTCGACCAGCGCGCGGCCGAGACCCTGGCCGCTGTATTCCTCCGCCACATACATGCTCACCAGTGAGGCCTTGTGGCGGTTTTTCAGGCGGGTTTCACGGCTGAGCCCCACCATGCCGGCCATGACGGATTTCTCGCCTTCGACAAAAGCACCCCAGAGTTTTTCACTTGTGCTGGCGGCCAGCCTTTTTTCGGTGTCGGCCATGGGGCGCAGGGTTTCCTCTTCAAAACTCGACGTGAAGGCATCGGGGTGCTCGCGCAGGCCACGCAGCCGAAAGGCCCGGTAGACCGGCGCATCGGAGATTTCAAGGGGTCGAATTTCCATGCCTGCCATGTCTAGATGATCTCGAAGTAGCGTTTTAATTCCCAGTCGGTCACCCCGTCAAGCCATTGCCGCCATTCCCAGTCACGGGTCGCGGCGAAGTGGTCGACAAAGGTATCGCCCAGCCAGTCGCGGGCAATGCTGGACTGCTGGAAGATGCGGGTGGTTTCGATCAGGGTGCGCGGTGCGCGCGGAATGTGCTCGGCGCCCTGGTTGGTGCCGGTGATGGGCGGCGCCGTGAGCTTGAGGCCTTTTTCCACACCGTCCAGCCCGGCCGCAATCACGGCCGCCATGGCGAGGTAGGGGTTCACGTCGGCGCCCGGGCAGCGGGTCTCCAGCCGCGTGGCCTTGGGGCTGCCGGCAATCACGCGAAAGCTGGCGGTGCGGTTGTCCATGCCCCAGGTGGGTTTGACCGGCGCCCAGAAACCGTCGACCAGGCGCTTGTAGCTGTTGATGGTGGGCCAGATCAGCGGGCCGAAATCCATCATGCAGGCGACCTGCCCGGCCACATAGCTTTCAAACAGCTTGCTCATCTTGCGCGGGTTTTTCGCGTCGTAGAACAGGTTGTTTTTGCCGTCGGACAGGCTCTGGTGGATATGCCCGCTGCAGCCGGGCAGGTGCTGGTTGGGCTTGGCCATGAAGCTGGGCATGATGCCGAAGCGCGCACCGATTTCCCGGGTGCCGGTCTTGAACAGGATGGCGCGGTCGGCCTGCGCCAGCGCTTCGCTGAAGCCGATGGCGGCTTCATAGACGCCGGGCCCGGTCTCGGTGTGCAGGCCTTCAATCGGGATGTCAAAGGCCAGCATCTCATCCATGATGGCCTTGAAGAACTCGCGGTTCTGGTTCATGCGCAGCACCGAATAGCCGAACATGCCCGGTGTCAGCTGCTCGGGCCCGACGCCTTTTTTGGCGGCCCAGCTGTGCGGTGTCTCCAGGAAGTTGAACCACTCGAATTCCATGCCGGTCATCACCATGAAACCCATCTTGTCGGCGCGCTTGAGCACGCGCTTGAGCGTCTGGCGCGGGCAGACGGCATGCGGTGTGCCGTCCGCGTTGACGAATTCTCCGAGAAAGAAGGGCACACCATCGTCCCAGGGCACATGGCGCGCGGTGTTCAGGTCCAGCCTGGCCAGCGCGTCGGGAAAGCCGTGCTGCCAGCCGGTGACCGTGGTGTTGTCGTAACAGCTGTCCGTCATGTCCCAGCCCAGCACCACGTCGCAAAAGCCAAAGCCGCCCGCCGGGTAAGGCTCGGCGGTGCCCAGAAACTTGTCGCGGTGCAGGTATTTGCCGCGCAGGACGCCGTCGATGTCGCTGACGGCCACCTTGACCTTGGTCGCACCTGATTTTCTGACCGCCTCTACAGCGGGGTGGGTCTTGCCGGATGCTTTGCTGGCCATGCTGACTCCTGGTTTTTTATCGGTGTGCTCAATGCGCGGGTACGGCAGAGGGGACGCCCATGTCCTGCAACGCCCCGGCGATGGCCTGGACCGCCTGCTCCATTTCCCGCGGGCCGATCGCACCGATACAGCCTACACGGAAAGTTTCCACCTGGGTGAGTTTGCCGGGGTATAGGACAAAGCCGCGTTCGCGCGCGGAGGCATAGAACCTCTTGAATTCATAGCGGCTGTCGGCCGGCGCATGAAAGGTCACGATGATGGGGGCCTGGATGGCCGGGTCCAGGAATGGCTTGAAGCCGAGCCGGGCCATGCCGTCGACCAGCGTGGTGTAGTTGCGCTGGTAGCGCGCCAGGCGGGCGGGCTGGCCACCTTCCTCCTCGAACTGCGCAATCGCCTCGGCCAGCGCTACCACGACGTGCGTGGGGGGCGTAAAGCGCCATTGCGTGGTCTTCTCCATGTAGATGTACTGGTCGTACAGGTCCATGGCCAGCGACTGGCTGCGGCCGGCGCAGCCGTCCAGAATCGCCTTGCGGATAAAGACAAAGCCCATGCCGGGCACGCCCTCCAGGCATTTGCCGCTGGCCGCCACCAGCGCATCAAAGTGCACCTTGCGCGCGTCGATTTCCAGCGCGCCAAAGGAACTCATGGCGTCCACGATCAGGCCCCTGCCGTGGGCGGCGCACACGTCGGCCACCTCCTGCAGCGGATTGAGCACGCCGGCGCCGGTTTCGCAGTGGATCAGGATCACATGGCTGATGCTGGCATCGGCCTTGAGCTGGTCGGCCAGCGCGGCGGCAGACACCGGCGCCGCTTCGTCGAACGGCAGCACGGTGCAGCGGCGGCCCATCAGCGTGGTGAGGCGCGCGGCGCGTTTGCAATAGGCGCCATTGTCCAGCACCAGCACATGGCCGTCATGTGGCACCAGGGTGGCGACGGCGGCTTCGACGCTGAAGGTGCCGCTGCCCTGCAACGGCACCACCATATGCGAATCGTGGCCGTGGATGATGTCCAGCAGGCTGCGCCGCACGCTGGCCGTCACGGCGTTGAAGTCGGCGTCCCAGGAGCCCCAGTCTTTCAGCATGGCCAGCTTGGTGCGCAGCGTGGTGGTGAGGGGGCCCGGTGTGAGGAGGATTTTGTCTCGATCCATTTTTATCTTTCAGTTCCAGTGCCAGCTTCAGGCAATGAGAGAACGTGGGGGATAGTGGTCTTCACCAGCAGGGGCCGCGGGACTGGCTTCGCCAGACCGCAGGCGCAGCGCCCCCTCGGGGGGCAGGGAGCTACACGCAGTGAGCGAGCGTGGGGGCACTACTTCCTCCATGCTTGCGTACGGCGGTTGATCCACCACGCCAGCGCCATGAAAAGCAAAGTTGCAATCGTTGATGCAATACCAATCAGCACGGCCATGGCCGCGGCGGCGCCCATTTCGCCGGCTTCGTCCAGGTTCAGGATGGCAATCGATGCCACCTTGGTTTCGGGTGAATACAAAAACACCACGGCCGAAATGGTCGTCATGGCATTGATGAAGAAGTAACGCGCAATGTCCACCAGCGCCGGCGTGCAGATGGGCAAGGTTACGCGCCAGAAGGTCTTGAAGAACGGCACCTTGAGCGAGGCGCTGACCGCCTCGAACTCGCTGTCCAGGCTCTTCAGCGCCGTCACCGCGGTGAGGTGGCCGGTGGTGTAGAAGTGCACGATGGTGCACAGCGTCAGCAGCGTCAGCGTGTGGTACAGGCCGCCCAGGGGGTTGTCCGGCGCATTGAAAAAGAAAATGTAGCCCAGGCCCAGCACCAGGCCGGGCACGGCCATGGGCAGCATGGCCAGCATGCGCACGAAGCCGCGCAGGTTGTCCATGCCCTTGGTTTTTTCCAGCAGGTAGGCGCCGCAAAACACCAGCGCCGTGCCGAAGAACGCGGTGCCGGCCGACATCTTCAGGCTGTTCATGAAACCCACGCCCACTTCCGCATCGACCAGGCCGAGCGTGTAGTGGCGCAGGCTGGGTGTGAGGTTGTAGGGCCAGAAGCTGGCGAACGAGGCAAACACGGCCATCGCCAGCATGGCCAGCACCAGCAAGGCGATCGCGCAGCAATACAGCGTCATGAGGGCGTCGTAGCCGCGCGCGGGCGTGGGGCGGTAGGGCACTGCGCGCGCGGTGAGCATCGCGGTCTGCCGCTTGCTCACGTAGTTGTCGACGGCGAAGGTCAGCACGGCCGGTGCGAGCAGGAGAATCGCCACCACGGCGCCCTTGGCGAAGTCCTGCTGGCCGATCACCAGCTTGAAGACGTCGGTGGCCAGTACATTGAAGCTGCCGCCGATGACCTTGGGAATGCCGAAGTCGGTGATGACCAGGGTGAAGGTGACGAGGGCCGCCGAGATCAGGCCGTACTTGGCGCCCGGCAGCGTGATGGTGAAGAATTTGCGGCGGGCGCTGGTGCCCATGGCATTGGCCGCCTCATACAGCCGCGCATCCGACAGGCTCAGCGCGGTGAGCAGAATCATCAGCGCATGCGGGAACACGGCAAAGCATTCCGCAATCACGATGCCGGGCGCGCCGTAGATCTGCTCCACCCCCAGGCCCTGCATCCAGCCCTTGAGCACGCCCTGGTTGCCGAACCAGTAAATCAGGGAAATGGCCGACAGCAGCGACGGGGCCAGCAGCGGGATCAGCGTGATGCCGCGAAACAGCGCCTTGTAAGGCATGCACGAGCGCGCCAGCGCGTACGCAAAGCCGAAAGCCAGCGGCACGGTCACCACGGTGACGGCGACGGACACCCAGATGCTGTTCCACAGGCTTTCCAGCAGCGCCGGGGTCTTCGCGTAGTCAATGAAGTTGTCAAACCAGACGAAATCGCCGGCCTTGTCTTCCACGGCCTGCTGCAGGATGGTGATCAGCGGCGCCGCGAGGAACGCTATCAAAATGACAGCCACCAGCGCCAGTGCGGCGTAGGCGAGGTGGTCAATCCAGTGCACGCGCTGCCTGACCAGCGGGAGTTTGGCGGCGGTGGACAGGGGCATCAAAACACCTTGATGCGTTCGGGCAGCAGCCGAAGGGGCAGGGTCGAGCCGATCTGCAGCGACTGCTCGGACAGGAAGTTGAGCGAAAGATAAACCGTGAGCCTGTGCTTGTCCAGTGCGGGGGAGGTCACATGCACGTGGCAGAAGGACCCGAGAAAGTCGATTTTCTCGATGGTGGCGTTGAACACATGGGGGTCGCCCTCGGCAATGGGACGGGCCAGCACGTCTTCGGGCCGCAGGTAGACCTTGACGTCGCGGTCGGCGCCGTCGCAGGGCAGGCAGAGTGCGCCAAACCTCATTTCGCCGCCCCTGACATGGGCCGGCAACACATTCACCTTGCCGACAAAATCGGCCACGAAGGGCGAGGCCGGCTCGCGGTAAATCTCCATCGGCGTGCCCACCTGCTCGATCAGCCCCTCGTTGATCACGACAATGCGGTCGGCCACGCTGAGGGCTTCTTCCTGGTCGTGCGTCACCATGATGGTGGTCACGCCCAGCTTTTGCTGCAGCGCCCGGATCTCCTGGCGCAGCCGCACGCGTTCCAGCGCGTCCAGGGCCGACAGGGGCTCGTCCAGCAGCAACAGGCCCGGTGAGGTGGCGAGCGCCCGCGCCAGCGCAATGCGCTGCTGCTGGCCGCCCGACAGCTGGCTGGGGTATTTGGACTCGCTGCCCGGCAGGCCCACCAGCCTGACCAGCTCGCCCACCCGTCTGGCGGCTTCGGCCCGCCGGGTCTTGCGGTTGACCAGACCATAGGCCACGTTGTCGGCCACCGTGAGGTTGGGAAACAGCGCGTAGCTCTGGAACACAATGCCGTAGTCGCGCAGCGCGGGCGGCAGGCGGGAAATGTCGCGGCCGCCCTGGTGCACTTCGCCGGCAGTCTGCACTTCCAGCCCGGCAATGATGCGCAGCAAGGTGGTCTTGCCGCAGCCGGATGGCCCGAGAAAGCAGACGAACTCACCCTTGCGGATATCCAGGTTGATGTCCTGGAGCGCAGTAAAACCACCGAACTCTTTCCGGATGTGGCGCAGCGCGAGAAAAGTGTCGTGGGTCATTCGTGGGTCATACGTGTGTATTGCCTGGACGGGCGGCGCGCCGATGCAAAAAAGCAGGCAGCGGCGTGGAACCGGCTCCGCCGGGCCACAGCGGCTGTCCCCCTGAGGGGGAGACGGCGGCCAAAGGCCGCCGACAGGGGGCTATTTTTTTTCTGTTTTGCTGTTATAGCGCCGGGTCCATTCGTTCAGGATGCGTTCGCGGTTGTCGGCGGCCCAGGTGAAGTCCATCTTCACGAGGCGTGCTTCATAGTCCTTGGGCACGTTGGCCAGCGGCGGCGCCAGGCCTGGCTGCGCCGTGATGGCGAAGTTCTTGCCGTACAGCATCATGGCGTCCTTGCTGGAAGCCCAGTCAGCCAGTTTTTTGGCGGCGTCCAGTTTCTTGGTGCCCT
This sequence comes from Polaromonas sp. P4_F4, assembly GCF_056401355.1. Classification (NCBI taxonomy): domain Bacteria; kingdom Pseudomonadati; phylum Pseudomonadota; class Betaproteobacteria; order Burkholderiales; family Comamonadaceae; genus Polaromonas; species Polaromonas sp. P4_F4. Next base: position 236,122 of record NZ_JBFUJO010000002.1, read on the forward strand.
TGTGGATGGCAAACGCCTCGAGGTCCCAGCCCAGGCCCTCTTTCGGGAAGACCAGGTCGATCGGTGCGCCCTTGGCCTTGTTGGCGTTGCCCCGGTACTCGAAGGAGATGCCCATCAGGAACTCACCGGCGGCAGCCATGTTGCAGGGCTTGGAGCCGGAGTGGGTGTACTGCGCAATGTTTTCATGCAGGCCGTCCATGTATTTCCAGCCGCCGCCCTTGCCGTCCTTGTCGCCAAACAGGGTGAGCCAGGCGGTCACGTCGAAGTAGCCCGTGCCGCTGGAGGCGGGGTTGGGCATGACGATCTGGCCCTTGTAGATGGGCTTGGTGAGGTCCTGCCAGGTTTCCGGTTTGGGAATGTTCTTTTTCTGGGCTTCGGTCGTGTTGAAGCAGATGGTGGCACCCCACACGTCCATGCCAAACCAGGCCGGGACTTTTTTCTTGTCGCGGTACTGGCTCATGATGCCGTCGAGGTTGAGCGGCGCATAAGGCTCGAGCATGCCCTGCTTGTCCAGCAGGGCCAGGCTGGAAGCCGCCACGCCCATCACTGCGTCGGCCTGCGGATTGGCTTTTTCAGCGAGCAGCTTGGCGGTGATCACGCCGGTCGAGTCGCGCACCCACTTGATGTCGATGTCGGGATGCGCCTTGTTGAAGCCTTCCTGGTAGGCCTTGAGCTGGTCGGTTTCCAGGGCGGTATAGACCAGCAGCTGGGTTTTTTGCGCGGAGGCCGACGCTGCGATGGCCAGCAGGCCTGCTGCGGCGAGTGCCTTGCCGAGGGATTTGAGATGGAGAGCCAGCTGCATACATCGTCCTTTGTGAAAAACCTGCCATGTTGTGACCTGATCGTGTCAGCGGGATGACATGTGATGGCGCAACCTGCGCTCAGGCCATATCGATCCAGCTCGAGTGAATTGGACGCCGCCCCTTTTTACTTGTCAATTGTTTTTTGCAGATTGTTGACATTTTTTGGTTTTGTGCTTCAATGCAGGGCATGAACGCAGTCTTTCACCCCACCATCGCGCTCCTCCAAAACAGTTCCCTCACCACCGTAGTGCAGCAGGAAATCGAGCGGGCCATTCTCGTCGGCGAGTACGAGCCCGGCAGCAAGCTGATTGAAGCGGCGCTGGCCGAGAAGATGGGTGTCTCGCGCGGGCCGGTGCGTGAAGCCTTTCGCATGCTGGAGGAAGCGGGGCTGGTGCGCAACGAAAAAAACCGCGGCGTCTTTGTGCGCGACATCCCGATCGACGAGGCGGTGGAGATTTTTGACCTGCGCGCGGCGATGGACGAGCTGGTGGGCCGCCAGCTCGCCAGGAACATCACGCCGGCGCAGCTCAAGGAAATCAAGGGCCTGGTCGACGAGATGGAAAAGGCCGTGAAGGCCGAAGACGCCTACAACTACCACCTGCTGAACCTCAAGTTCCACGACCGGTTGGTCGAGATGGCCGGCAACCGCAAGCTCACGGCGATTTACCGCAAGCTGATCAAGGAGCTGTCGCTGTTTCGCCGTCTCAACCTGGCCGACGGCTGGCTCATGCCCATTTCGGCCAGTGAGCACCGGCAGATCGTCAAGGCCATCGCCTCGGGGGACGCGGATACCGCCGGGCGGGCCATGTTCGACCATGTGATCGAAAGCAAGGAACGCACGATCGAGAACGATTTGCGGCGCCAGGCACGGCTGCAGGGCGGCGACGCCGGGACGGGTGCAGGGCAGGGCGCAGCCAGGGCCACGCACCTGAACAACACTTCGGACACCGACAGGGGAAGGCCCAAACGTGGCAACCGATAAGGCACGCGCTGAACTGACGGTGAATGGCCGGTCGTACGCACTGCCGACGCAGCCCACGGTGGTGGTGTGCGTCGATGGCTGCGAGCCCGACTACCTGGCCCAGGCCGTCGCCACGGGCCACATGCCTTGGCTGCAGCGCACGCTGGCCCTGGGTTCGGGCCTGACGGCCGACTGCGTGGTGCCCAGCTTCACCAATCCCAACAACCTGTCCATCGTCACCGGCGCGCCGCCCAGCGTGCACGGCATTTGCGGCAACTACCTGTTTGACACCGCGACCGGCACGGAGGTCATGATGAACGACCCCAAATGGCTGCGCGCGCCCACGCTGCTGGCCGCGCTGGCCGATGCGGGCCTGTCGCTGGTGGTGGTGACGGCCAAGGACAAACTGCGCAAGCTGCTCGGCCATCAGATGAAGGGCATCTGCTTTTCGTCCGAGAAGGCCGACCAGGTGACGCTGGCGGAAAACGGGATTGAGGACGTGCTGGGGCTGGTGGGTCGGCCGCTGCCGGATGTGTACAGCGCAGACCTGTCCGAGTTTGTCTTTGCCGCCGGCGTGAAGATCATGCAGAAATACCAACCCGACGTGATGTACCTGTCGACCACCGACTATGTGCAGCACAAGCATGCGCCGGGTACCGACGGCGCCAACGCGTTTTACCGCATGATGGACGGTTACCTGGCCCAGCTGGATGCGCTGGGCTGCGTGATCGCGCTGACCGCCGACCATGGCATGAATGCCAAGGTTGCGCTGGACGGCACGCCCGATGTGATTTACCTGCAGGACTGGTTTGACGAGTGGCTGGGCACGGCGAAAGCGCGCGTGATCCTGCCGATCACCGACCCGTATGTCGTGCACCATGGCGCGCTCGGCTCGTTTGCCACGGTCTACCTGCCGGATGGTGTGGACGTGACCGCGGCCTGCGAACGCCTGGCGCAGCTCCAGGGCATGGAAGTCGTGCTGACCCGCGAACAGGCCGCCCGGCGCTTTGAGTTGCCGGCCGACCGCATTGGCGACCTCGTGGCCGTGTCGGAGCGCTTCACCGTGATCGGCACGTCGGCGTCGCGCCACGACCTCTCCGCACTGGAGGTGCCGCTGCGCTCGCACGGCGGCCTCAGCGAGCAGCGCGTGCCGCTGATCGTGAACCGCAAGCTGCCGGGGCTGGACAGGAACCGGCGTTTCCGGAACTTCGATGCCTTTGACCTGGCGCTGAACTATGCACAAGGCTGAGTCTTATTCCCTCTCCCAAAGGGAGAGGGGGGAAACATCCAGGAGTGTTGTGTGACGAGCGACTACATCCGCGACCACCAGCTCAATGCCATGCGCCTGGCCGGCCGCAAGGTCGGCGCCGAGCGCAGCGGCGGGCGCGCGATCCAGGTTTTCAATCCCTACACCGAAGCGCTGATTGGCACGGTGCCCAAGGCCACGCTGGAGGAAGTGCGGGAGACCTTCGCCAGGGCGCATGCCTACAAGCCCCAACTCACCCGCTACGAACGCGCTGCGATTCTCAACCGTGCAGCCGCCATCATCCAGGCGCGGCTTGGCGACGTGGCGAATCTGATCACCGCCGAGTCCGGGCTGTGCCTGAAGGACTCGCTGTACGAAGCCGGGCGCGTGAGCGACGTGCTGTTGTTCGGCGCCAGCGAAGCGCTCCGGGACGACGGCCAGATTTTCAGCTGCGACCTGACACCGCACGGCAAAAAGCGCCGCGTGTACACGCAGCGCTCACCGCTGCTGGGTGTCATCACCGCCATCACGCCCTTCAACCACCCGATGAACCAGGTGGCGCACAAGGTGGTGCCCAGCATCGCGAGCAACAACCGCATGGTGCTGAAACCCTCCGAAAAAGTGCCCTTCTCGGCCATCCTGTTTGCCGACATCCTGTACGAGGCCGGCCTGCCGCCCGAGATGCTCAGCGTGGTCACCGGCGACCCGCGTGAAATCGCCGACGAGCTGATCACGAACCCGCTGGTCGACCTGGTGACCTTCACCGGCGGCGTGGCGATCGGCAAATACATCGCGTCCAAAGCCGGCTACCGCCGCGTGGTGCTGGAGTTGGGCGGCAACGACCCGATCATCGTGATGGAAGATGCCGACATCGACGAAGCGTCCACGCTGGCGGTGCAGGGCTCGTACAGGAACTCGGGCCAGCGCTGCACGGCCATCAAACGCCTGCTGGTGCACGAGGCCGTGGCCGGCCAGTTTGTGGAACAGGTGCTGGCCAAGACCCTGGCCTGGAAATACGGCGACCCCACCGACCGGGCCAACGACATGGGCACGGTGATCGATGAGGCCGCCGCCATGCTGTTCGAGTCGCGCGTCAACGAGGCGGTGGCGCAGGGCGCCAAGCTGCTGGCCGGCAACCAGCGCCGCGGCGCGCTGTATTCGCCCACGCTGCTGGACCATGTCCTGCCGCAGATGACGGTGGCCCGGGAAGAAACCTTTGGCCCGGTGTCGCCGGTGATCCGTTTCAGGAACATCGATGAAGCGATACAGATCTCCAACGGCACGGCCTACGGCCTGTCGAGCGCGGTCTGCACCAACCGCATGGATTACATCACGCGCTTTGTGAGCGAACTGCAGGTGGGCACGGTCAATGTCCGCGAAGTGCCGGGCTACCGGCTCGAACTCACCCCTTTCGGTGGCATCAAGGACTCGGGCCTGGGCTACAAGGAGGGCGTGCAGGAAGCGATCAAGAGTTTCACCAACCTCAAAACCTATTCGCTCCCATGGAGTGGCTGATGCTCTCCCCGAAGCGCCTTCGGCGCCCCGTGCAACGGCCAGAGGCCGAAGCTCTTCGAGGCCTCCAAGCCTGCGAAAGCAGGCTTGGAGCCGCGGCCCTCAGCCCCAGGGGCGGCCACCTGCGGCCCGGCGAAGCCGGTTCCGCGGCGGCCACTGGCCTGTGCGTCCTTCTCTATTGTTCATCCTTTGAGGAATTCACGTGCTGAGCTTTGACGACATTGAACACCTCTTCACCGAGCGCGGCGGCGAGCAGTACAGTGGCGAGCCGGTCACGCAGCTGCAGCACGCGCTGCAGACCGCGGCGCTCGGCGAGGCCGAAGGCGCCAGCGACGAACTGGTGACCGCCGCCCTGCTGCATGACCTGGGGCATTTGCTGCACGACCTCGGCGAGACGCCTTCGCTGCGCGGTGTGGACGACGTGCACCAGTACCGCGCCCTGCCCTTTTTGCGCGGCCTGTTTGCCGACGAGGTGCTGGACGCCATCAAGCTGCATGTGGACGCCAAGCGCTACCTGTGCGCCGCCCGGCGCGGCTACCATTCCAGCCTCTCGGCGGACTCCAAGCGCAGCCTGCTGCTGCAAGGGGGGATCTTCTCGGCCGAAGAAGCCGCGCGCTTCATTGAGCAGCCCGGCGCTGTGGATGCGGTGAAGCTGCGCCTCTGGGACGACCTGGCGAAGGACGCCAGCAGGATCACCCCGCCCTTGACGCATTTCCTCGCACGCGCGCAGCGCTGCGCCCTGCCCCCGTCAAGGCCTGCTGTTGCCCTCTGACATCCTGGCGCTGACCTGGCCGGTGCTGGGTGCCGTGTTGTTCGGCGCACTGCTGCACGCCGGCTGGAACGCCCTGGTCAAATCCAGCACGGACAAGGCGCTGGACATGGCGGTGATCCACCTGATCGGCTCCGTGCTGGCCGTGCCGCTGGTCGCGCTGGCGGGGTGGCCGCGCCCGGAAGCCTGGCCTTTCATCGCCGCCTCGGTGGTGATTCATATCGGCTACTACATCGCCACCACGCAGGCCTACCACCATGGCGAGCTGGGCCTGACCTATCCGCTGATGCGCGGCGTGGCCCCCTTGCTGGTGGCCCTGTCGGCCTCCTTCACGCTGGGCGAGACCCTGTCGCCGCTGGCGTGGGCCGGCATCCTCGGCATCTGCTGCGGCGTGCTGGTGCTGGGCCTGAGCCGGCACGCGCTGCATGCGCCCAAGGCCGTTGGTTTTGCACTCGCCAACGCGGTCATCATTGCCATTTACACGGTGGTCGATGCGCTGGGCGTGCGCGCCTCGGGCAATGCCCTGCAGTATGTCGCCACGCTGTTCCTGCTGGACGGCTGGCCGTTTGGCCTCCTGATGCTGGCGCGGCGCGGCCGTGCCATGGGGCACTATGCGCTGCAGCGCTGGCCGATCGCGACCGGCGGCGCGCTGGCCTCGCTGGGCTCGTATGGCATTGCGCTGTGGGCGATGACCCGGGCTCCGGTGGCTACCGTCGCGGCCTTGCGCGAAACCTCGGTGCTGTTCGCCGTGCTGCTGGGCACCTGGCTGCTGAAAGAGGCGTTCACGATGCGCCGGCTGCTTGGCACCTGCGTCATTGTGGGTGGCGTGATGGCCGTACGGCTGGCCTGACCGCCCGCAAGGCATCTTCACAACCGTCGCGGTGTGATGCAGCACTGACGCGCCGGCTTCAGCCGACTTCAACCACCATCAGCCGCCGTCGGGCAAGTCCATGCCGACAAAGCGCACGGCCACGCGCGTGCCCGGCGACTGCGGGTGGCCTGCCAGGGCCGCGTCTTCAATGGTGATGGTGGCGCCATGCTGTTTGGCGATCTCCAGCACGATCGCCAGCCCGAGGCCCGACCCATCCACGTTGGTGCCGAGCGCCCGGTAAAAGGGCTGGAACACCAGTTCGCGTTCCGACTCCGGAATGCCGGGCCCCGAGTCTTCCACCAGCAGCACCAGCACGCCGCTGAAGCGGTCGGTCATCAGCCGCACCGTGACCTGGCCTTTTTCGGGGGTGTAGTTGATGGCGTTGTCCAGCAGGTTGCGCACCAGCTCCTTGAGCAGCGTCGGGTTGCCTTCCAGCTGGCTGGACGGCTCGCCGGCGGGTGGGCCGTCGTAGCCGAGGTCGATCTGCTTGTCGAGCGCGCGCGGCACCGAGTCGGCCATGACTTCCGAGACGATGTGCACCAGGTCCACGTGCTGCTTGGCCAGGCTGCGGCCGGTGGTTTCGGCGCGCGCCAGCGCCAGCAGCTGGTTGACGGTATGCGTCGCGCGTATGCTGGCGCGGCCGATGTGCTTGAGCGATTTCTTGAGCTCGTCGGTGTCGGTTTCACGCTGCGCCAGGTCGGCCTGCATGCGCAGGCCTGCCAGCGGCGTTTTCAACTGGTGCGCTGCGTCGGCCAGAAAGCGTTTTTGCGTGGTGAGCGACACTTTGAGCCGGCTCAGCAGATCGTTGATGGAGGACACCAGCGGCGCGACTTCTTCAGGCACGAAGGTTTCATCGAGCGGGCTCATGTCGTCGGACTTGCGCGCGCGAATGCGTTTTTCAAGTTGTGCCAGCGGCTTGATGCCGCGCACCAGCGCCAGCCACACCAGCAGCACGGCCAGCGGCAGGGTCACGAACTGCGGCACCATCGTGCCCTTCACAATCTCCGTTGCCAGTGTTTTGCGTTTTTCCAGTGTTTCCGCGACCTGCACCAATACTGGCGCCGCGCCTTTCACGTCCACCTTGAGCCAGGTGTAAGCCACGCGAACCTCTTCGCCCTGGATGACATCCTCGCGCAGCCGCACCTCGCCGTTGGTGGGCTTGTCCTCGTCGGGCGGCAGGGGCAGGTCGTGCTCGCCGCTAAGGTATTCGCCGTGCGTGCCCACCACCTGGTAGTAAACCAGGTCGGTGTCGTCGGCACGCAGAATCTCGCGCGCCGGTGCGGTCAGGTTGAACTGCACCTGGTTGTTCCTGACCACCACGAGCTTGGCCAGCGCCTGCACGTTGTATTCCAGCGCGCGGTCAAAAGGCTTGCCGGCAATGTTTTGCGCCACCAGCCAGGTCAGCGCCAGACTGATCGGCCACAGCAGCAGCAGCGGCGTGAGCATCCAGTCGAGGATCTCGCCAAACAGGCTGCGCCGCTCGCGCTGGAAGAGTCTCAGGGCCACAGGACTGTTTGCCCCCACGCTCCCCACTTCGTGTGGTTCGCTGCCCCCCGAGGGGGCCGCCCGCCTGCAGTCCGGCAAAGCCGGTCCTGCGGCTTGAGCTTGCCAAGGCGGATTACCGTTGGCGACCCATGAATTTGCAAGTCGGGGCCGCGGAACCGGCTTTGCCGGGCCGCAGGCGCAGCGGCCCCCTCGGGGGGCAGAGAGCTACACGCAGTGAGCGAACGTGGGGGCACCATTTAATTTGGGATTTTCTCAAGGCAGTAGCCCAGGCCGCGCACCGTCGCAATGCGTATCGGCCCTTTTTCAATCTTCTTGCGCAGGCGGTGGATATAGACCTCGATGGCGTTGTTGCTGACTTCCTCGCCCCACTCGCACAGGCGCTCGACCAGCTGGTCCTTGCTCACCAGGCGGCCGGCGCGCTGCAGCAGCACTTCGAGAAGGCCCAGTTCGCGCGCCGACAGCTCCACCATCTGGCCGTCAATGGTGGCGACCCGCCCGGCCTGGTCATAGACCAGCGGGCCGTGCTTGATGGTGCTGCTGGCGCCGCCCATGCCGCGGCGGGTCAGGGCGCGCACGCGCGCTTCGAGTTCCTGCAGTGAAAAGGGCTTGGCCATGTAGTCGTCCGCGCCGTAGTCCAGGCCCTTGACGCGTTCTTCCACGCTGTCGGCCGCGGTGAGTATCAGCACCGGCAGTGCCGAGCCGCGCGCACGCAGCCTTTTCAGCACTTCCAGCCCATGCATGCGCGGCAGGCCCAGGTCGAGAATCAGCAAATCAAATTCCGTGTTGGTGAGCAGCGCGGCATCGGCCTCGGTGCCGCTCGCTACATGGTCCGCCGCCGCGCCCGACGCGCGCAGGGTGCGCAGCAGGCCATCGGCTAGAACCTGGTCGTCTTCGGCAATCAGAATACGCATGGCTGTCTCCAGATATCAGCCCGCGGCAGGGCCTGCGGACGGTGTTTTTTGGTTCTCCATCAAATTCTAGGCTTTTGCGGTCATGGGTTTGCTTACGAAATAGAGCCCCCACGCTTTTCACTGCGTGTAATGCGCTGCCCCCCGAGGGGGCGCTGCGCCTGCGGCCCGGCTGAGCCGGTTCCGCGGCCCCTGCTGGCCCAGGCGGGGAAGGGCCATCGCTGCTTACCATTCACGCCCCCGCATACGCCTCCAGCCCCAGCGCTACCACCGTCGCCACATCGGCCCCCACCGCCTGCCGGAACTCCTCTTCGGTCTGGCGCACCGCGCGCCGGAAGGCATCCAGCCAGAGCAGGCCCGATTCGGTGAACACCACGCGGCGTGCGCGTTTGTCATGGGGGTCGGGCTGGCGCGTGACCAGCCCCCAGGCCTCGCACTGGTCGACCAGATCGCCCATGGCCTGTTTGCTCATGCCGGCGCTCGTCGCCAGGTCTGTCAGGCGCGAGCCGCCCACCGCCAGGTGCCGCGTGATGTGGATATGGGCGGCGCCCACCTGGTTGCGCGCCGCCAGATTGGACAGTGCCAGCGGCACGTCCGCATTGCTGGCCATCAGTGACAGCACGCGTTCGTCAAAGCGGCGCAGGGCGTGGCCGAGCAGGCGCCCCAGGTGGGTGAGGCGCCAGCCGGGTTCGGCGACACCGGGTGGGCTGGTCATCGCCTGGGCATCCATGTTGGGCATCCGGGTATGGTAGCCCAAGGCAGTGCAATTGATCAGGGAAACTGACTAAAAATATGGTTTACTTATTTTTATAGCGCCCATAAAGTACTGGTCATGCATCCAGCGCTGTAATTAAAAGCAGAAACGACTGGGAACCCTGCAAAGAGTTTGAATTCTTTTAAGTTATTGATTTTCAAGGAGTTTTTTATGGAACTGACCAGCAAGCTGAATCCCGCCCAAAACCCTGCGCAAACCGCCGCCCTGAACACCGAAAAAGCCAAGGCCCTGCAGGCCGCGCTGGCCCAGATCGAAAAGCAGTTCGGCAAAGGCACCATCATGAAGCTGGGTGCTGGCGAGGTGATCGAGGACATCCAGGTGGTCTCCACCGGCTCGCTGGGTCTGGACATTGCCTTGGGCGTCGGCGGCCTGCCGCGCGGCCGGGTGGTTGAAATCTACGGCCCGGAGTCGTCGGGCAAAACCACGCTGACCTTGCAGGTGATTGCCGAAATGCAAAAACTGGGCGGCACCTGCGCCTTCGTCGACGCCGAGCACGCGCTGGACATCCAGTACGCGCAAAAGCTGGGCGTCAACCTGCAGGAACTGCTGATCAGCCAGCCCGACACTGGCGAGCAGGCGCTGGAAATCGTTGATTCGCTGACCCGCTCAGGCGCGGTGGACCTGATCGTGGTTGACTCGGTGGCAGCCCTCACGCCCAAGGCCGAACTCGAAGGCGAAATGGGCGACTCACTGCCCGGCCTGCAGGCCCGCCTGATGAGCCAGGCGCTGCGCAAGCTGACCGCCACCATCAAGAAGGCCAACTGCATGGTGATCTTCATCAACCAGATCCGCATGAAGATCGGTGTGATGTTCGGCTCGCCCGAAACCACCACCGGCGGCAATGCGCTCAAGTTCTACGCGTCGGTGCGTCTGGACATCCGCCGCATCGGCTCCATCAAGAAAGGCGAAGAGGTGATCGGCAACGAAACCCGCGTCAAGGTGGTCAAGAACAAGGTGGCGTCGCCCTTCAAGACGGCGGAGTTCGACATCCTGTACGGTGAAGGCATCAGCCGCCTGGGCGAGGTGCTGGACCTGGGTGTGGCCGGCCACATCGTCGAGAAAGCCGGCGCCTGGTATGCCTTCAACGGCGAAAAAATCGGCCAGGGCCGCGACAACTCGCGGGAATTCCTCAAGGAGAACCCGGACCTCGCGATTGAAATCGAAAACAAGGTGCGCGAGTCGCTGGGCGTGCCGCTGATCGCCGTGGCTGCCGCCGAGACGGGCGACAAGCCGGACAAGGCCGCCAAGGCCGAAAAACCCGCCAAAGCGGCTGCCTGATCCGGCTTTTTACAGGGCAAGTCAGGCGTGGACCTCAAGGTGACGGATGTGGGGCTATGAGAATAATAGCAACTGCGTGCCGCCACAAGCCTTGTACCCGTGCCCCACGCCTGCCGACCGAGCCATGACCTCCGACAAGCCAGCCGCCCCGACGGGCTTCAAGCTCTCGCTCAAGGGCCGCGCCCTGCGCTTGCTGGCGGCCCGCGAGCATTCGCGGGCCGAGCTGGAATGCAAGCTCACACCCCACGAAGAAACGCCGGGCCAACTGGCGCAGGTGCTCGATGACTTGCAGGCCAAAGACTTCATCAGCGAGGCGCGGGTGGTCGAGTCGGTGATCAACCGGCGCGCCGGCCGCTACGGCGCGGCGCGCATACGCCATGAGCTGCTGAACAAGGGGCTGGGCGCGGAGGTGGTGGCCGGGGCGATGGACAGCCTCAAGGCCGGTGAACTCGAACGAGCCCGCGACATCTGGCGCAAGAAGTTCGATGGCCCGGCCCTGGACGCGGCCGGGCGCGCCAGGCAAATGCGTTTTCTGGCGGCGCGCGGTTTTGGCGGTGACGTGATTCGCCGCGTCGTTTCTCAATCAGAAGACGACTAGGAACTAAATGCAGATGGCGGCGCGGGCGCCGTGTTGGCGCCTACCCGGAATCAGCCTCAACGGGCCAGAGCAACTGAATGTGCAGGCCTTTGCCCTCGGGGCCTTCGCCAAGCGATATTTCGATCCGATGGCGATCGCAGATCTCCTTCGCGATCGCCAGCCCGAGGCCGGTGCCTTGCTCGCCGCTGCCGGCGCTGCGGTAGAAGCGCTCGAAGACCTTGAGGCGCTCGTCGATGGGAATGCCCGGGCCGTTGTCGATTACGCACAAGCGGGGCCGCCCATTGTGCCTATCCACCCGAACGGTGACGTGACCGCCGGGCGGCGTGTAACTGATGGCGTTGTGCACCAGATTTGCGACGAGTTCGCGCAGCAACACAGGTTCGCCGCGCACCAGCACAAGCATGTCGCCTTCGAAACCAAGGTCGATTGATTTCGCCCGCGCCAAAACCAGCATCTCGAAGGTCTGATTGCGTGCCAGTTCGGCAAGATCTATTTCTTCGATGTCGAGTGTGCGACCGGGTTCACTCCGTGCCAGGCTCAGTAGCTGGTTCACAAGTCTCTGGGTCGATTGCGTGGACAGGTGAATGCCGCTGACCACGGTGCGCATGTGGTCAAGGTCGGTCTGTTGCAAGGCGTGATCGACCTGGGCGCGCAGCACGGTCAGTGGCGTCTTCAACTGGTGTGATGCGTTGGCGATGAATCGCACCTGGGCATCACTGAGCTGCCGCTGCCGTTCGGTATGCGCGTTGATCGCATGGATCAGGGGCGCTACTTCGCGCGGGACGCTGCGCGTGTCGATTGGCGTCAGGTCGTTCGCGCCGCGCGCGCGTACCTCGTCGCGTAGCCGTTTCAAGGGGGCCAGGCCGCGCTGCACGCCGAAGGCGATGAGCGCGGCCGCCGCTGTGATCAGCAGCAACTGCATTGCCGCCGCATCGGAGACGATGCGGCGCGTAAGCTGGCGCCGGGCGTCCATCGTTTCGGCCACCTGCACGATCAGGGATCGGGGCGCCATATCGTCCACCACCAACCAGGTCAGCGCCACCACGCGGATGTTCTGCCCCTTATAAACTGCGTCATAGAACAGCGGCTCGGTGTCTGGCTGCGTGGCCGGCGGCGGCAGGTCTTTGTAGCCGGTGATGTGGTGGCCATCGGCAAGGCCGGCGACGCGGTAGAAGATACGGTCCTGCGCGTCGGTACGCAGCATTTCCAGCGCAGCATAGGGCAGGTCGGCCACAACCTGGCCGTTTTCCACACTCAGGCGCTCACCGATCACGAGCGCCGAACCGAGCAGCGTGCGGTCATAGGCTTCGTGAGCCTGCGCCAGGCTGCGCAGGTAGCCAATCGTTGACGCCAGCATCCACAGCCCCAGCGTCGGGATCAACAGCCAGCGCAGCAGCAGGCTACGCAGGCGCGTCATCGGCAACCTCAAGCACGTAACCGAGTCCGCGCAACGTGTGAATGGCCGCGCCGCTGCCGTCGATCCGGCGGCGCACACGGTGCACATAGAGCTCCAGCGCGTCGTTGCTGAGGACGGCGTCGCTGGTGCACAGGCGCTGGGTCAGCAGCAGCTTGTTGACCGGCCGGCCCGCGTGGACGATCAGGGCTTCCAGCAGGTCGTGCTCGCGTGGCGGCAAGTCCAGGTGCCGCGTGCCGAGCGCGAAGCGGCGCGATACCGTGTTGAATTCCAGCGCCGCCACGCGTAGCACCGCGTCGACCGAGCCGATCGAGCGCCGGTGCAGGGCGCGCAGGCGCGCTTCCAGTTCGGAAAGGTCGAACGGCTTGGGCAGGTAGTCGTCGGCACCGGCGTTCAGGCCCTGAACCCGGTCGTGGGTGTCGCCGTTGGCAGTGAGTACCAGCACTGGCACCTTGTCGCCGCGCTTGCGCAGGCGGCACAGGATTTCGAAACCACCCATGCGCGGCAACGCCAGGTCGAGCACCACGACGTCGAAGCTGCGTTCCTGCAATAGCGTATCGGCCAGCACGCCGTCGGCGCAGGATTCGACCTCGATGCCCAGCACCCCGAGCGATTGCTGCAGCGTCTGCACCAGTTGCAGGTGGTCCTCGATCAACAGGATGTGCATGGCGGGCTGGATGAATCACCGTCGACAGGGCCGGGGGTGCCCCGGGGCTCACGCAGGCGGTGCAAGCGTGCACGGTGATAATACCTCCCAGGAGACTTACGATGCCATTGAACCGCAGGGTGATCGGGGCCGGCTTGCTGGGCCTGGCGGCAAGTTCCATCGCGGCTGCGGCCGTCAGGGGCGGCGCCAGCGCGGCATCGGGCGCCCAGCGTGTGCGGGTTCTTGCGGCGACGGACCGGCACGCCATCGAGCCGCTGATCGCCGATTTCGAGCGCCGGCACGCCGGCCTGCAGGTAGACTACATCGAGCTCGGCAGCATGGCCCTGTACGAGCGCTTCCTGCGCCAGGGCGACGATGCACCCGATCGCGCCGACGTGCTGTGGAGTTCGGCTATGGATCTGCAGATCAAGCTGGTCAACGACGGCCACGCGCAGCGCTACGAAAGCCCGCACGCGCCAAACTTGCCCAAGTGGGCGGTCTGGAAGCACGAAGCCTATGGCACCACCCATGAACCGGTCGGGATGGCCGTGAACCGCCAGCTGCTGGCGGCCGGCGAAGTGCCGCGCACGCGTGCGGCTCTGGCCGCGTTGCTGCTGGCCGATACGCCGCGCTGGCGCGGCCGGGCCGCCACGTTCGACATCGCGCGGGCCGGTATCGGGTTCCTGGCCGCGGCGCAGGACGCGCTGGCCTCGCCGCGCTACTGGGAGCTGGTGCGCGCCCTGGGCCAATGCCAGGCACGCCTGCATACCGGCACGCAGGGCATGCTCGAAAGCGTGGCGGCAGGCGAAGCGATGCTCGCCTACAACGTGCTGGGGAGCTATGCGCAGGCGTTCGCGCGCAGCCAGCCGGAGATCGGTGTCACCTATTTCCAGGACTACACGCTGGTGGTCTCGCGAGTGGCCTTCATCGCCCGCACCGCGCCCAATCCGCAAGGCGCCCGCCTGTGGCTCGACCACCTGCTGTCGGCGCCCGGCCAGGACCTGCTGGCTGCCGGCGGCTTGCCCGCCGTGCGGACGGGCGCCATGCAAAGCCCGCCGCAGGGCATCGCCTTCAGGCCGGTCGCGCTCGGCCCCGGCCTGCTCGCGCACCTGGACCGCAGCAAGCACGACGCGCTGCTCAAGCGCTGGCAGCGCGAGTTCGATCCTCAGCGCTGACCGACGCGGCGGTGCGGCCGAGGTCTGAAGCCCTGACGACCAGCACCGGGACCGATGAATGTTCCAGGGTACCGGTGGCCACCGATCCGATCAGGCCCGCCGTGTGCGAGCCCAGGCCGCGCGAACCCATGACGATCAGGTCGCAGCCCACGGCGGCCGCCACCCCGGCGATGGTGGCGCCGGGGTCCCCGACGCGCCGATGCTCCTGGAAGGCCAGGCCTTCGGCGCGCAGCCGGTCGCGCGCCGGCGCCAGCGCCTGCTCGCCGCGCTCGCGGTGGTAGTCTTCGAGCGTCTGCACCGCGACAAACGAGGCCACGTCGCCCGACAAGGGCCGCTGCACGTTGACCAGGTGCAGTTCGACGCCCTCGGGATCGCTTAGGTTCTGGCGCAGCACCAGCAGCTGATCGAGCGCGCGGGCCGCGCCCGGTGAGCCGTCGGTCGCCAGCAGGATGCGGCGCAGCAGCCCGGACACCCTGGGCACGACGGCAGGCGCGCTGGCGAGCCGTGTGGCGGCGGCGCGGCCGGCAATGGCCTTGCCGATCAGCATGACGCTGACGGCCCCCGTCAGCGGCGCCGCGTAGTGCAGCCACGCCGCCTGCGCGTCGATCCAGGCCTTGACCAGCGGGTCGCCGATCGCCATCTCGCCCGCGACCCAGCCCAGCAGCGCGGCGCCGATGGTGATGATGGACGGGAACCGTTCCATCAAGGTCAGCAGCAGCCGGCTGGCGAAGACCACCAGCGGGATCGAAATGGCCAGGCCGACGACCAGCAGCAGCGTGCTGCCCTTGGCCGCCGCCGCGACGGCGATCACGTTGTCCAGGCTCATCACCAGGTCGGCCAGCAGGATGGTCCGCACGGCCGCCGCCATGCTGGTGTTCGCGCCGCCGTGGCCTTCGCCTTCCTCTTCCGGCACCAGCAGCTTGACGGCGATCCAGAACAGCAGCACCGCGCCCACCAGCTTCAGGAAGGGCAGGCGCAGGAGTTCGACCGCCACGATGGTCAGCACGATGCGCATCACCACCGCCGCGCCGCTGCCCCAGGCCACGGCGCTCTTTTGCTGGGCGGGCGGCAGTCCGCGCGAGGCCAGCGCGATCACCACCGCGTTGTCGCCCGACAGCACGATATTGATGCCGATGATCTGCATCAGCGCGATCCAGAAAGCAGTTGCTCCGAAGTCCATGGTGTAGTTCCCTCCTGGTCAGACAGTTGCTGCGAGCTGCCGCCGCCTGGCCATGGCCGTCGTCACGCGGGGCAGCACCAGCACGCAGGCGATGATGATCAGCATGGCAATCGACATCGGCCGCTGCAGGAAGACCGTGAAGCTGCCCTCGCCGATGGACACCGCGTTGCGCAGCTGCGCCTCGGCCAGCGGCCCCAGGATCATCCCCACCACCACCGGCGCGGTCGGGAAGTCGTAGCGCCGCATCACGATGCCCACCAGGCCGATGCCGTACAACAGCACCAGATCGAAGGCGCTCTGGCGCATGCCGTAGGCGCCGACGGTGGCGAAGATCAGGATGCCCGCGTACAGCTGCGGCTTGGGGATCTTCAGCAGCTTGACCCACAGCTTGACCAGCGGCAGGTTCAGGATCAGCAGCATCACGTTGCCGATATACAGCGAGGCGATCAGCGCCCACACCAGCGCGGCCGATGTGGTGAACAGCTGCGGCCCCGGCTGGATGCCGTAGTTCTGGAACGCGCCCAGCAGGATGGCCGTGGTGTTGGAGGTGGGGATGCCCAGCGTCAGCAGGGGAATCAGCGCCGTAGTCACCGTGGCGTTGTTGGCGGCCTCCGGCCCGGCCACCCCCTCGATGGCGCCCTTGGTGCCGAACTCGGCGCGGTCTTCTCCCTTGGCCAGCTTCTTCTCGGTCGCATAGCTCAGGAAGGTGGGGATCTCGGTGCCGCCGGCCGGGATGCAGCCGAAGGGCGCGCCGATGGCCGTGCCGCGCAGCCAGGCCGGAATCGAACGCTTCCAGTCGCGGCCCGTCATGTAGACCTTGGTCAGCTTGTTCTGCGTGTCGACCACCCGGCCTTCGTACATGGCCGCATACAGCACCTCGGCCACCGCGAACAGGCCGACCGCCACGAGCACGATCTCGATGCCGTCCAGCAGTTCGGGCACGCCCATGGTGTAGCGGGCCTGGCCCGAGATCTGGTCCAGCCCCACCAGGCCTACCGCCAGCCCGATGAACAGTGCCGTCATGCCGCGCAGCGCGCTGGAGCCGAGCACGGCGCTGACTGTGGTGAATGCCAGCACCATCAGCAGGAAGTATTCCGGCGGGCCGAGCTTGACCGCGAACTCGGCGACGAAGGGCGCGAACAGCGTGACGACCACTGTGGCGATGGTGCCGGCCACGAAGGAACCGATGGCCGCCGTGGCCAGCGCCGCACCCGCCCGCCCGCTCTTGGCCATCTTGTTGCCCTCCATCGCCGTGACCATGCTGGCGGTTTCGCCCGGCGTGTTCAGCAGGATGGAGGTGGTCGAGCCGCCGTACATGGCGCCGTAGTAGATGCCCGCGAAGAAGATCATCGAAGCGGTGACTTCGACCTTGGCCGTGATCGGCAGCAGCATCGCCACGGCCACGGCGGGGCCGATGCCCGGAAGCACGCCCACCGCCGTGCCCAGCGCACAGCCGACCAGGGCCCAGAGCAGGTTGGCCGGCGAAATCGCCGTGGCAAAGCCTTGCAAAAGCGCGTTCAGGATGTCCATGTCAGTTGCTCCACCGCGCTGCGCGCGACCCGTGACTCAGGTAACGGATGTCATTGCGGGCTCGACCCGCAATCCACGGCAGCGCGCCTGGACGCCACGATGGATCCCGGGTCGAGCCCGGGATGACAAGGCTTGATGGGGTCGGTTTCATTTCGGCTTTCATATCCAACCCGTTGTGGTGAGGCCCGGCAGGTTGATCGCCAGGAATTGGGTGAAGGTCCAGAACACCGGCGCTGAAATGGCCAGGCCCGTCGCCACGTCTGTCGCCACGGTCTGCGGCTTGCCGGCCGGCTGGCCGGCTGCGCGGCGCAGCCCCTGCACCGCGAGCACGTAGCACATCGTGCAGCTGAGGATGAAGCCCAGGGTGGTGATCAATGCCGCGTTGGCCAGCAAGCCGGCGGAGACCCACGCAAAACCGGGCCGATAGCCCTGCTCGGCGCCCGAGGGCTCTCCCATATTGCGATAGCCGCCCATGCGCGCCTCGCGGACGATCAGCACGCCGCACAGCGTGAGCACGCCGGCCACCAGCCACGGCAGGAAATTGGGCCCGATGCCGGAGTAGCCGGCGGCCGAGGGGATGGACACCGCGCCTGCGGCCAGCGCCACCCCGATCAGCCCGATGGCTGCGCCGACCAACGTCTGCGGCAGCGAATTGCCGGATGCCTGTTGTCGTGTCATTGTCTTTCCTCCTTTGCGCGTCAGACCATGCCCGACTTGACCATGGTCACGCGCATGCTGGCGAACTCGTCGTCGACGAACTTGTCGAAGGCCGGGCCGCTCAGCACGGCCGGCGTCCAGTTGTTCTTCTCCAGGGCCTCGGCCCAGAATTTGGTCTTGAGCGCGGCCAGCACCATGTCGGTCAGCGCGTTGCGCTGCGCGGGGCTGATGCCCGGCCCGCCGTACAGGCCGCGCCAATTGCCGATCTCCACGTTGATGCCCTGTTCCTTGAGCGTGGGCACGTTGATGCCCTTCAGGCGCTCGCCCGACGTCACCGCAATCGCCCGCATCTTGCCGCTGGTGATGTACTCGGCCAGCTCGCTGTAGCCGCCGCCGCCGACCGTCACGTTGCTCCCCAAAATGGCCGCCGTGGCTTCACCGCCCCCGCGGAAGGCCACATAGTTGATCTTGGCCGGGTCCACGCCGGCCTCGCGCGCGATCATGGCAGCCGCGATGTGCTCGGTGGAGCCGCGCGAGCCGCCGCCCCACTTCACGCTGCCGGGGTCCTTCTTGAGCTGGGCGACCACGTCGGCCATGGTCTTCAAGGGCGAGCTGGCCGGCAGGGCGAACACGTTGTACTCGCTGGTCAGGCGCGCGATCGGCGTCGCCTGCGACAGGCTCACCGGCGGCTTGCCGGTGATGATGCCGCCCAGCATCACGGCGCCCATCACCATGAGGCTGTTCGCGTCGCCCTTGCTGCTGTTGATGAACTGCGCCAGGCCCAGCGCGCCCGCGGCCCCGCCCTTGTTGTCGTAGCTCACGCTGTCGGCAGCCTTGGCTTCCTGTATTGCCTTGCCCAGAGCGCGACCCGTGGTGTCCCAGCCACCGCCGGGGTTGGCCGGAATCATCATCTTGAGGTTGACGCCGGCCCGCGCTGCGAGCGGCCATGCGCCGGCTCCCGCCAGCGCCAGTAAAGATTTCATGAATTCATCGCGACGCATGCTTGTCTCCTTGAAAGGTGCGGCCGATCTTGCTGCCGGCCCGCAGCGCCAAGCTTTCGGTGCGCTTTCAAATTGCGCGCGGCGAACTCGGTGGTTTCCCCAATCGGGTAATCGATAGGGTGCGATGAAAGGGTTTCGAAAGCGGCCCGGCGCGGCCGCCTCCTAGCATTCGCTACACATTCGAGCCACTCACAACGAAGGACAGCAATGAACGTCACCGGCATGCTGCACGGCGCCCGTCTCCTCAAGTTGGCGGGCTTTCCGACCCCGGAAATCCTGGGCCCCGACGCGAGCGAGTCGGCCATCAAGGCGCTGATCGCCAAACACGGACAAGTCTTTATCAAGCCGGTCTTCAAGGGCGGCGTCGGCAAGAAGGGCAAAGCCGGCCTGGTGGGCCGCGCCACCGACCTGAAAACCGCGCTGGCGGAGAAGGAGCGGCTGTACTTTTGCGAACACCGCCACGGCCACCAGTTCGCCAAGTCCAACGGCGTCACCTTCGAGGCCGGCGTTCCCGCCGAGCACGAGGTGTACTTCTCGCTCACCGACAACACGCGCTTTCGCGCGCCGACGATGACGCTGACGCACCACGGCGGCGTGGACATCGAGGAGCTGGACAAGACGCAGATCGTCAGCGTGCCTTTCAACCCGCTGACCGGCCTGAAGGCCTTTGTCGTGGCCAACGCGTTGTCCGAGCTGAAGGCGCCCAAGCAGATCATCTCGCCGCTGGTTCAACACCTGCCGAACCTGTGGGACCTGTTCCACGACTACGGCATGACCACGCTGGAGCTGAACCCGATCCGCCTGCGGCCCGACGCCAAGGGCCGGCTCACGCCGGTGGCCTGCGACTTCAAGTGCGGCTTCGACCGCGACGACCCGCGCTGGCAGCGGCTCGATCTGCCGACCGACCTGTTCGCCGCCGACTATTCGGACTTCGAGCAGGAGATCAACCAGCTGCGCACCTACCAGGGCCAGAGCGACGTCTACATCATCAACGACAAGGGCACGATCCTCGCGCCCACGTTCGGCGGTGGTGCGAACTCGCTGGTCACGCAGATGCTGGGGGACGACGCCATCATCTCGTCCGATTTCGGCGGCAACCCACCGTACGAAAAGATGAAATCGGTGGCACGCATCTGCTTCAAGCATTGGCTCAAGCAGTCGAACGTGCTGTTCATCATCGGCGGCAAGAGCAACAACACCGACATCTTCGAGACCTTCCGCGCCATGGCCGATGCGCTGCGCGAGCACTTCGGCAAATACGGCCCGCAGCCGCTGTACTTGGTGGTGGGACGCGGCGGGCCGAACCTGGTGCGCGGCATGGGTGTGCTGCGCGACACCTGCGATGCGCTCGGCATCCCCTACCGGATCTTCGGCTTCGATTCGGCGATGAGCGAAGTGGTCGACTACGCGCGCCGGGTAGACGCCTGGATGAAGGCCGGCGGGCGCCAGCAGGTGGCGACCGCGATGAACCTCGCCGCCTGACCGCACTCCTGCGGCCGCACTTCAGTGAGCTCAAGGATGAACCCAATGTCCCTCTTTCGACGCGCCACGCTCCTGTTCGCCGCGTTGGCGCTGGCGTCTTGCAGCGGCCTGCCTGCCAAGCCTGAGGCGAAGACCCTCCATGTGATGACTTCCGGCGGCTTCACCGCGGCCTACAACGAACTCGTACCACGGTTCGAGCGCGACACCGGGCACAAGGTGAACACCGCCTATGGCGCGTCGATGGGCGCGGCGGCGGATTCGATCCCGAGCCGGCTCGGGCGCGGCGAGCCGGCCGACCTCGTGATCCTCGCCCGGCCCGCGCTCGACGCCCTAGTGGCGCAAGGCCACGTGGTGGCGGGCAGCCAGGTCGATCTGGTGCGCTCCCTGATCGGCTTCGCGGTGCGCACCGGAGCGCCGAAGCCCGATATCAGTACCATCGAAGCGCTCAAGCGCGCACTGCTCGATGCGCCGTCGGTCGCCTATTCGGCGAGCGCGAGCGGCGTGTACTACGAGACCGAGCTTTTGAAGCGGCTGGGCATCGAGGAGCGGGTGTTACCCAAGAGCAGGCGCATTCTGAGCGAGCGCGTCGGCACCGTGGTAGCGCGGGGCGACGCGGCGCTCGGGCTGCAGCAGGTCAGCGAACTGCTGCCCATCGAAGGCATCCAGTTCATCGGCGTGCTGCCGCCCGAGGTGCAACGAGTAACCGTGTTCTCCGTCGGCATTACCGTGAAGGCGCGTGAGCCCGAAGCGGCGCGGCAATTGATCGCCTTTTTCAGAGCGCCGACGGCGGTACCGCCGATCGTCAAGAGCGGGCTGGAGCCGGCGCCTCAATGACCGCGAAAGCGGACCCGAAAGCGAACGAAAGCGAGAGCGACATGACTCAATTCAGAAAAAACGTGGGCGGTTTCAAGTACTTCACCGGTATCGAGTCGCTGGCCCAGATCGCGACCCGCGAGGACCGTGTGTGCGTGCTCAACATCCTGGGCGGGGAATCCAGCGAGGTCACGCCGGTCGGCCACGCCTGGAGCGGCGGCAACGTGGTGTTCGGTACCTCGCCTGGCAGAGGCGGCCAGGTGCTGGAGACGCCTCACGGCAGCATCCCGGTCTACAACAACGTTCGCGAAGGCCTGGAAGCCGGCCACAGCTTCAATTGCGGCGTGGTCTACCTGCCGCCGAGCGCTGCAGACGACGGCGTGGTCGAGCTGATCCGCGTCAATCCCGAGCTCACCAAGATCTTTATTCCCACCGAGAAGATGAGCGTGCACGACGCGCGCGAGATCCGCGCGATGGCGCAGGCGCGCGGCATCGATATCTTCGGCGGCAACAGCCTGGGTGTGGCGGATTCGTGGAACCAGGTTCGCATCGGCGGCGCGCTCGGGGGCGACAGCCCGGGCGATACGTTGAAGAAGGGCTCGGTAGCCATCCTGTCCAACTCGGGCGGCTTCACCACCACCATCGCGCAGTACCTGCGCATGGGCGGCTGGGGCACCACCACGCTGGTGTCCTCGGGCAAGGACGTCTACATCCACTATGCCGCGCCCGAGTTCGCCTTCGCGCTGGGCAACGACGACCGCAGCAAGGCAGCGGTGCTGTACTGCGAGCCCGGGGGCTACTACGAGCTCGACGCCGAGTTCACCAAGCCCGTGGTGGCCTGCGTGGTGGGGCGCTGGAAGAGCAAGCTCACACGCGCCGTCGGCCATGCCGGCGCGATGTCGGGCGGCGGCGACGACGCGGCCTCGAAAGAACGCTGGTTCATGGAGAAGTTCGGAGTGGACGCGCTGTATACGCCCGAGCGGCCGGTTTGCTCGGCCAAGGGCGCGGTGGTGACCAACATCGCCGACATCCCCGCGGCGCTGAGTGCGGTGATGGCCGCCAACGGCGTGAAGCCCGACTTCGCGCCGGAAGGCACGATGGAGCTGAAGGCCTGGTTCGGCTCGAACGCGGGCGCGAAGCTTCCATCCGAGCTGGACCTGCCCACGGTGCGCGCGGTGGCGCCTTACGACGTGCAGGTCAAGTCGCTGGAGTTGCAGGTCGGGGCCACGTTCGCACGCGAGGCCTTGAAGGACGCCTCGGGCGTCTCGCAGATGGACGCCAAGACGCAGGTCACGCGCCTGAACGGCGTGTCGGTGCTTGACGCGGCGCAGTACACGCTGGAGGGCAACGTCGGCCTGGCCCTGCTCAAGGAGCCCGGTGGCGAGAACGACCGCAAGCTGGTGAGCGTGGCGGTGGGCGCCTGGCTCAACCTGCATGGCGATGCGACGCTGGCGGCGGCGCAGGCCGCGCGGGAGGCTGGCAATGCGCCCAACGCCGTGCTGGCCGCGGCTCTCGCCATCGTGGGGCCGCGGCGCACCGAGCCGGCCCGTGCGATCGCGCACGAGCTGATCGCGCGCTTCTCGGCGGCGGGCCTGAAGGACGCGCTCGACGAAAGCTTCACCTTTGGCGGGCTGTTGGAGAGCCCAGCGGCGGGTATGGTGAGAACCACACCCGACCCGCGCGCCCAGGCGATGCTCGACGGACTGCGCGCCCGTGGTGCGCGCTCGGTGTTCGTGCGCTTTCTCGAGCGTCTGGGGGGCTACCCCACCGCCGATGCCGTGCTGGCCGCCATCACCACCACGCTGGGCTGGGGCCCCCTGATGCGCAAGCGCGTGTCGCGCCTGACAGTGGAATGCCTGCCTGCGTGGATGCAGCTGTTCGGCACGTCGATCGGCGCCTCGGTCGAGGCGTCACGGCACGAGCCGACGCGCTTTTGCGGCATCTCCGAGGCCGATCTGCTGGGTGCCCGCTCGCTCACCGAAGTCGCCTGCGTCGCGCTCCTGCATGCCCAGCCGCGCCCGGGGGACCTGTTCGCCTTCCAGACGCTGGTGGGCCTCTTGCTGTCGAACGGCCCGGGCACGATCTCCGCCCAAGGTGCCAAAGGGGCGGTGTCGTCCGACGGGCCGGAGCAGCCTGAACGCGTGCAGCTCAACAAGGGGATGATCGGTTTTCTCACCCATTGCGGCTACGCGCACGGGGGCAACGGCTACGAAGGCGTGGCCTTCCTGCTGGAGCAGTTCAAGGACAGCGGCCTGACCGATCCGGGCAGCCCGTCGCACGGCGCGGACGTAGGCGCGCTGGCGGCGCGCTATGTCGAGTCCTATGCACGCTACAAGGCCGACAAGAAGACCAGCGGCAACCTCGACATCCAGAAAATCCCCGGCGTGAACCATCCCGTGTTCAAGGACAAGCCGGTCAATCACGATCCGCGCGAAGTCTTCATCGCCGAGCTGATGGCCAGCCGCGGCGAGCACAACGTCTTTCACGAGTTTTATCGCGCGCTGGTTCAAAAGCTCTATGACGAGGGCGTGTCGCGCAACGTGTATTGCGTGAACATCGACGCGGTGATCGCCGCCTTGCTGCTCAAGACCGTGTGGCCGGCGTACCGCGCCGGCACGATCAAGGCCGATGCGCTGGAGACGGCGGCGTTCACGATCTTCCTGTACGCCCGCATGCTGGGCTGCGCGGCCGAGATCGACGATCACCTCAACCGCGGCCGCAACATGGACACGCGCTCCGCCGCGTCGGCGTGCCGCTTTCTGGCCTGACCCACGGAGACTGCGATGAGTGACACACTGAAGCGCGACGCCCTCGACTACCACCGCTATCCCACGCCGGGCAAGATCTCGGTGACCCCCACCAAGGCCATGGCGACCCAGCGCGACTTGGGCCTGGCCTATTCCCCGGGCGTGGCCGAAGCCTGCCTGGCGATTGTGGAGGACCCGCGCGAGGCGGGCAACCTGACGGCGCGCAACAACCTGGTGGCCGTGATCACCAACGGCACGGCCGTGCTGGGGCTGGGCAACATCGGCGCGCTGGCGGGCAAGCCGGTGATGGAGGGCAAGGGCTGCCTGTTCAAGAAGTTCGCCGGCATCGACGTCTTCGACATCGAGCTCGACGAACTCGACCCCGACAAGCTGATCGACACCATCGCGCGGATGGAGCCCACCTTCGGCGGTATCAACCTCGAAGACATCAAGGCGCCCGAGTGCTTCTACATCGAGAAAAAGCTGCGCGAGCGCATGAAGATTCCGGTGTTCCATGACGACCAGCACGGCACGGCCATTGTCGCCGCCGCGGCCATCCTGAACGCGCTGCGGCTGGTGAAAAAAGACATTGCCGAAGTCAAGCTGGTGTGCTCCGGCGCCGGCGCGGCGGCGCTGGCTTGCCTGGACCTGATCATCAGCCTGGGCCTGAAGCGGGCCAATGTTCTTGTCATCGACAGCAAGGGCGTGCTGTTCGCCGGCCGCGAAGGGCTTGACGACAGCAAGGCGCGCTACGCGCAGGAAACCCGCGCGCGGACCCTGGCCCATGCCTGCGAGGGCGCCGACGTGTTCCTGGGCCTGTCTTCCGCCGGTGTGCTCAAGCCCGAGATGGTCAAGACCATGGCGCGCGACCCCATCATCCTGGCGCTGGCCAACCCGGACCCGGAGATCAGTCCGGAAGAGGCGCTGGCCGCGCGTCCCGACGCGATTCTGGGAACGGGGCGTTCGGACTATCCGAACCAGATCAACAACGTGCTGTGCTTTCCCTTTATCTTCCGCGGCGCGCTGGACGTCGGCGCCACCACCATCAATGAGGAGATGAAGCTGGCCACGGTGCGCGCCATCGCCGAGCTGGCCCATGCCGAGATCCCGGAATCCGTGGCCAAGGCCTACGGCGCCGCCGGCCTTCGCTTCGGCCGCGACTACCTGATCCCCAAGCCCTTTGATCCTCGCCTGATCGAAATGGTGGCGCCCGCCGTGGCGCGAGCCGCCATGGATTCGGGCGTCGCCACCCGCCCCATCGCCGACATCGAGGCCTACCGTGGCGGTCTCGCGCGCTTCGTCTACCGCTCCGGCTCGGTCATGCAGCCGGTGTTCGCCGCGGCGCAGAAGGCACCCAGGCGTGTGGTCTATGCCGAAGGCGAAGACGAGCGCGTGCTGCGCGCCGTGCAGATCGTGGTCGACGAGGGGCTCGCCTGGCCGATCCTGGTGGGCCGTCCGTTGGTGGTGGAGCAGCGCATCCAGGACTACGGGCTGCGCCTGGCGCCGGGCCGCGACTTCGAACTCGTCGATCCGGATACCGACGCACGCCTGCCGCAGGCCGCCCAGGCCTACTACCAGCTCACGCGGCTCAAGGGTGTCACGCCGCTCGCGGCCGAGTCCGCCTTGCGTCGCAACCCCACGGCACTGGCCGCGATGCTGGTGCACCGCGGTGAGGCCGATGCCTTGCTGTGTGGCATGTGGGGCGGCTTTCGCAGCCACCTCGACGTCGTCGCCGCCGTCATCGGCTTGCGCCCAGGCGTCGAGACACTGGGGGCGATGAACATGCTGATGCTGCCCGAGCGCACGCTGTTCATCTGCGACACCCACGTCAACTACGATCCGAGCCCCCAGCAGCTCGCCGAGATCGCCGTGCTGGCGGCCGACGAGGTTCGCCGCTTCGGCGTGGTGCCGCACGCGGCCCTGCTGTCGCACTCGAGCTTCGGCAGCGAGGACACGCCCAGTGCGCGCAAGATGCGCCGCGCGCTTGAGCTGATCCGCTCGCTCAAGCCGCGCTTCGAGGTCGAGGGGGAGATGTACGGCGATGCCGCCTTGTCCAAGGAACTGCTGGACCAGGTGCATCCTGGTTCGGCGTTGACGCGTGACGCCAACCTGCTGGTGATGCCCACACTCGATGCGGCCAACATCACCTTCAATGTGCTCAAGGCCACGGCGGGCCATGGCATCACCGTGGGGCCCATCCTGCTAGGCCTGGCCCAGCCGGCTCACATCCTCACCCCCACGGCCACCGTCAGGCGCATCGTCAACATGTCGGCGCTGGCTTCAGTGGACTGCGCGTCGGAATGGTCCAGCCGCACCGCCAGCTCGGTGCTCTCGCAGATCCGCGCCGGTACTGATGAGCTGGCGTAGTGCCGAGCGCCGTAGTAACCCGCATTCGCACGCGCGGCCAGTGCAGGTTGTCCCATATCGGCATCATCAGAGTAGCGCACGAAATAGCGAACAAACTCGAGGCTACGGCTGCTGCAGTCGCAGCAGCAAGTCTAAATCAGGATACCCATCTGCAGGCAATCCGATGCTGCGTTGGTAGCTCCGGATGCCGTCCCGCGTAACCGGCCCCATTATGCCGTCGGGTGTGCCGCTGGCAAAGCCACGCTGGTTCAAGGCTGTTTGCAGCGCCTGCAACTGGCTGCGCGTCAGCGCCTGCAGATCGCGCGGCCAGGGCGCTTGCACGGCGGGGCCGTCGGACAGGCGCTGCGCCAGCAGGCTGACTCCCAGCGCATAGCTGGTGGAATTGTTGTAGCGCAGGATGGCGCGGAAGCTGGGGCCGCCCAGGAAGGCGGGGCCGCGCGCCCCGGCGGGCAGCAGCAGGTCTGCGTCGGCCAGGGCCGGCAGCGGCGCGCCGTCCATGCTGCGCACGCCTTCGGCAGCCCACTGGGCCGAAGTTTGCCGCAGCCCGGCATCGGCGCGGCCAACATCGAAGCCCGGCGGCAGCTGGACCTCGGTGCCCCAGGGTTGGTCGGCCTGCCATCCAGAGCGCGCCAGGAAATTCGCGGTCGAGGCCATGACGTCGGCCATGCTGCCCCAGATGTCGCGCCGGCCGTCGCCGTCGGCATCCACGGCATAGGCCAGGAAGTTCGACAGCAGGAACTGGGTCTGGCCCATGGCGCCGGCCCAGGAGCCAACCATGTGCACGCGGTCGATGTCGCCGTTCTGCAGGATCTTCAGGGCCGCGAGCAACTGGCCGCGCGCCCAGTCCTCGCGCCGGCCCTCGAAGCCCAGCGACGCCAGTGCGTCGATGGTGGGGATATCGCCGTAGTTGCTGCCGTAGTTGCTCTCCATGCCCCAGATGGCGACCAGGATACTGACGGGCACGCCGTAGCGCGCGGCGGCAGCGTCGGCCTCAGCGCGCACCTGCCGCAGCTTGTCCTGGCCGCGCGCCACGCGCTGGGGCGACACCGCGCTGTCCAGGTAGTCCCAGACCGTACGGGTGAATTCGGGCTGCGCACGGTCCTGTTCGACCACGCGCGGCAGGTAATGGGCGCCGTCGAGCGCGGCCTGCAGCGTTGCCTCGCCAATGCCTGCGGCGCGCGCGGTGGCGCGCAAGCCATCGACCCAGCGCGCGAAACGCTGCTGGAGCGCGGCTTCATCGGTCGCGGCCTCCGCTGGTGGGCCATTGGTGGCAGCGGCCGGCGGCTGGGGCGCCTTCGAAGGCCCGGCGGCGCAGCCCGCCAGGGCCACGGCCAGCACTAGGGGGCTCAGCCAGGAGCAGCGCAGCGGCGGAAATGTGGGTTCGTGCATGCCTGCAATTTTCGCCTACGCGCACCACCTCGCCGAAAACCCTGCACGCAACGCAGAACCGGCTCAGTCGAGGTCGCGGCGGCCCAGCAGCCATCCGAGCAGGACACCGGTAGCCAGTGCGCCGGCGGCGATCTTCCAGGGCTGGTCGTGGGCATAGTCGTTGGTCGCGCCGGCGATCTCCTTGGCTCTGCTGGCGGCGATGCGGGCCTTTTCGGCGGCGATTTCGCGGGCCACGGCCATCTTGGTTTCCACGCGCTGGCGCAGTGCTTTGAGCTGGGGCAGAGATTCGACTTCCTTGCCGGAGAGCACGCTGTGCACGTCGCTGGCGAGTTCTTCCACCAGGTTATTGGCGGTGGCTTCAAGGGTTTTAAATTGGCTCATACGAAACATACTTTCTGTTGGCTAAAGGGAGATTTCACAGGCACGTGCATGCCTGCGAAATTGGCTGTGATGGCGCGGCTTTCACTTACTCGCTGCGCACCGTCAAGGTCTCGATGATGGTTTCCAGTTGCGGGCTCATGGGCAAGTTGATGCTGGTGCCGGACTGTGGCAGTTTCTGCAGGAACCAGCGCTTGTATTGGCGCTCGATCTCGCCGTCGATGGCCAGGGCCTGGAAGCTGTCGTTCACCAGTTTGCTCAGCTGCGGGTCGCCTTTGCGGTACATGATGCCGTAAGGGTCGTAGGAGAGAAACTCGCTCACCACCTGGTAGTCGCCGGGACCCTTGCCCTTGTTCTGGGCGATCAGGCCGTAGAGCAGAACATCGTCGGTCGCAAAGGCTTCGGCGCGGCCGCTCGTCACCTGCGCAAACGACTCCGCATGGTCGCCCAGCACCAGCAGATTCAGGTTGAGCTTGAACTTCTCCGACAGCTCGCGCATCGTCTTCTCGTTGGTGGTGCCACGCGTCACGGCCACAGTCTTGCCCGCCAGGTCACGAAACCCCTTGATCGGCGAGCCTTTCTTGACCAGCAGCTTGGTACCTGAGACGAAGATCGTGGGCGAGAAACTCACCCGCTTCTGGCGCTCCAGGTTGTTGGTGGTCGAGCCGCACTCCAGATCGACCTGACCATTGGCCACGGCGTCGATGCGCGACTCGGCCGTGACCGGCGCCCACTTGATCTCCAGGCTCTTGTGCACGGCCTCTTCCATCGAGGCGACCAGGGCCCGGCACAGCTCGATCGAATAGCCGATAGGCTCGCCACGTGCCGACAGGTAGGAGAACGGCACCGACGATACACGGTAGCCGATGGTAACGGCGCCGGTCTCGCGCACCTTGGCCAGCGTGCCGCTGAGCGCGACCGGCGAGCTTGGCGAAGTCGGCTCGGTCTGTGCCAGCGCCACGGACGCCAGCCCGAGCAGCAGTACCGCAGTCAGCGGTGTCTTCCAGAGGAATTGCATGGCTGGGGCCTCAGGTGTGCACCGGCTGCGCCAGGGTAGCCGCACTCTCTGCGTCCAGCGTCTTGGCGTTCTCCGCGGCGGCGTTCTCGGGCAGCAAGGCGCCTTCCCACTTGGCGACCACCGCCGTGGCGATCGAGTTGCCGACCGCGTTGGTTGCCGAGCGTCCCATGTCCAGGAAGGTGTCCACGCCAAGAATGAGCAGCAGGCCCGCCTCGGGGATGTTGAACTGGTTCAGCGTGGCGGCGATCACCACCAGCGAGGCCCGCGGCACACCGGCCATGCCCTTGGAGGTGAGCATCAGGATCAGCAGCATGGTGATCTGCGTGCTGATCGGTAGCGCGATGCCGTATGCCTGAGCGATGAACAGCACTGCGAAGGTACAGTACATCATCGAGCCGTCGAGGTTGAACGAGTAGCCCATGGGCATCACGAAGCTGGAAATCTTGCGCTTGACGCCGAAACGGTCGAGTGCATCGAGGATCTTCGGATAGGCTGCCTCCGAACTGGCCGTGGCAAAGGACAGAAGGAAAGCCTCTTTGATGAGCACCAGCAGCTTGAATACGCGCGGGCCCAGGAAGGTGAAGCCCGCCAGAATCAGCACGGTCCACAGCACGAACAGGCCCAGGTAGAAGTCGCCCATGAAGACCGCGAACTTGAGCAGGATCTCGAGCCCGTTCACCGCCACGGTGGCCGCCATCGCGGCCATCACGGCGAGCGGGGCCAGCTTCATCACGTAGCCGGTGATTTTGAGCATCGCGTGGGCTAGTTCGTCGATGGCTGCCACGAGGGTCTTGCCCTTTTCGCCCAAGGCCGCTAGCGCGACGCCGAAAAACATCGAGAAGACCACGATCTGCAGGATCTCGTTGTTGGCCATGGCCTCGGCGAAGGACTTGGGCACCAGGTGGCTGACGAAGTCTTTCAGCGTGAACTTCGAGGTCGCCAGGTTGGCGGAGGCACCGATGTCGGGCAACGGCAGGCCGAGGTTCAGGCCCGGCTGCAGCCAGTTGGCCATCACCAGTCCGAGCACCAGCGAGATCAGCGAGGCGGTGACGAACCAGCCCAGCGCCTTGCCGAACACCCGCCCGACGGAGGACGCATCGCCCATGTGCGCGATCCCCACAACCAGGGTGGAGAACACCAGTGGCCCGATCAGCATCTTGATCAGCCGCAGGAACACGTCCGACACGATCGAGATGTAACCCGCGATCTGGGTTGCGGCTTTCTTGTCGGGGAACTCAATAAAAACAAAATAGCCGATGATGATCCCGAGCACCATCGCTATCAAAATCCAGGCAGCTGGCGGAAGTTTTCTTTTCATGTCGGAGTCTCCATGTGTGTTGTGGGTCAAAGTTTTCGGTGAAATAGCCCGCACCGCGGCGCGGGCTGGCAAAAAAGGCAAATGGTCAGCTGGGTGGGAAGGCCGGATAGACGACGTCTCGTTGTCCCTCCTTGAAAGTGGCGATGGACTGGACCCAGCTGTCACCGGGCCATAGCAGTTCGGCCTGCCCGCTCAGGGGGCGGTAGACCGCGCTGTACAAGGTGCCGTAGCCGCGCAGCCACGACGACTGGTACAGGGGCGTACGCAGCAGGGCATCCGCCAGCGCCTGTATGGGAGCCAGCTGGTCGATCTGCTGCTGCAGCGCGGCCAGCCGCTGCGGCGAACGCGTAGCCCGCGCATGCTCGGGCCACTCGATGTCATGCTGGAAATTGGTCACCGCCTTGCGCCGCGTGACTTCGGTCGGACGATCGGGTGCGACAAACACGGTGGCCCAGTCGGCGCTGCGGTCCAGCAGGGTCACGCTGTAGCTCATATGCACCGGAACGCGCTGGAGAATGGCGATGGCCTCGGCCGTGCTGTGCGCTGCCTCCAGCACATAGCGCAGCACCAGCGGGATACCAAAGCCCGCGCCGG
Source organism: Polaromonas sp. P4_F4 (assembly GCF_056401355.1). NCBI lineage: Bacteria > Pseudomonadati > Pseudomonadota > Betaproteobacteria > Burkholderiales > Comamonadaceae > Polaromonas > Polaromonas sp. P4_F4. The sequence continues at coordinate 267,058 of NZ_JBFUJO010000002.1, forward strand.
TCACCGTGCGGCCACCGAAGGACAGGGACGCGCTCAGCCCGGCCTGGTTCACGCCGTCCAGTGCGCCCCACAGGCAGTCGCTCATCGCCAGCACCCGATTCCGCTGGTCGGTCCAGCGTGTGGCCAGCCAGTCGCCTTCCAGCAGCGCGGGCGCGAAATCGTAGTTGCGCAGCAGCACGGGCTCCTGCGCGCCAGCGGGATCGATCCAGACGGCCTGGGCACAGCCGGCGATGTACGGCGGCGGGCACCACAGCGACAGGAAGCGCGCCTCCACGTCGCCGCCGCCGGCCAGCCCGACCAGGCGCTCCCAGGTCGGCACCAGCTCGGGCATGTGCTCTCTGATGGCCCGCCGACTTTCGAGGTAGCTGGGCCGCCCGACCGCGCCGCTGCGCAGAAACCAGGCGCGGTAGCCAGGCCAGGAGCGATTGAAAATGGCCTGCCATTTCTCGCCCGGCTGGTCTTCGCTCACCGCGCGGAAGCTCACATTGATCGACATTGCGTGCGCCGGCTCAGAGAATCTTGAACGAACCCGGTGCTGGCGCCACCGCGTGCTGCGTCGTCACGATAGGCTTGCCGTCGTAGTGGTTCTTGATGCCGCGGATCCAGTCGCGCGCCCGGACGTTGAGCTTGAAGTTGTCGTCCATCGAACGCCCCCGCGTGATCAGGATGCCCAGGTCCGCGCCCTCGTAGCGGTAGTCGCCCGGGCCGGTTATGCGCAGGAAGAAGGCCTCGCGCTCGCTGTCGATCGCGCGGCGCTCGTGGTCGTAGCGCTGGTAGCCCATGGTGCCGTCTTCGCTCAGGCGATAGATGCCGGTGGCGGGTGCGCGCGTCACCTGGTCGACCTTGTCCTCGGTGTACTTGATGACCACCTGCGACCAGGAGTCGATGAAGTGCGGCTGCGCCCAGCGCTCGTTGATCTCGCGCACATTGAGGTCGAAGGGCACGCCCGAGAACTCGAGCAGGTGGAACAGGAACAGCGGTGCATCCGCGTAGGCGAAGGCCGCGTGGTTGGTCATCGGGCTGGCGCCGCAGATGCGCGGGTTGAGTTCGCCCAGGTAGACCTCGCCGTTGTCCTGGTCGATCAGGAAGTCGAGGTCGAAGTAGCCGCGGTAGCCCTCTTCCAGCAACTGGTTGCCGAAGCGTTCGGCCATGTCGCGGGCCTTCTGCCGCACGCCTTCGGAGAAGGCGCCGGGAAACACCTCGTTGCCGCACCAGCCGCCCTTGTAGGGAGTCAGTTCCTTGGCGCCCACCACCTCGGTGAGCAGCGGCCCGACCAGCGTGCCCGACTGCGTGGCACACGCTTCCAGCGTGGCGCCGCGGCAGTTGATGCGTTTCATGATCTTGACCTCGGGGTCGTTGACGATTTCGTCCTTGTGCTTGTTGAAGTCGTCCTCGTTGGCGATGAAAAAGGTGGTGTGGCCAGAATCACCAAAGGCCGACTGCACCACCAGGTCGCGGCCGAGCTTGTTGCGTTCCGCGATCTGCATCAGGTGCTGGTAGCTGTCGACTTTTTCCAGGGCGTTGGGCACCGAGAAGACGCCGGCCTTGTTGCCGATGCGCACGGTTTCCATCTTGTTGTCGCAGCGCTGGCGCAGCTTGGCGGGTGGGAACCACACGTCCATGCCCAGCTCGCCGGCCAGCGCCTCGGTCTTCTCGTCGAACATCAGGAAGGTGGCGACGGGCTTGCCGCCGCGACGCTCGATCAGGTCGATGACTTCCTTGTGCTGCAACAAGTAATTGCTGATGTCCTCGATCGACTCGAACTCCGCGTGCGGGCTTTCACTGGGCACGAAAACGTTCGGGTGGCGCCCGTCGAAGCAATCGATGTAGTTGATGTAGCGAAAGCGATTGACCCAGCGGTCGACGCCCAGCAGATTGAAGTTGGTTGCGCCGATGAAATAGATGGGCCGCTCGTTGCGGTGAAACATCAGCAACAGATCGGAAATGCTCTTGACTTTATTGCTCACTTGTTGCTCCTCTTGGTGGACTTGGCAGGGGTGGTTTCTGCAACAGCGGTGGTGACCGCCTCGTTTTGGGGATCTTGTTCCTGCGGCAGCGCCGCTCTGCCGGCGACGGCCAGCGCGGCGCGGGCCGCCGTGGCCTGGGCGGCGCGGGCCAGCGCAACTTCATTGAAGATGCGAAAGCCCAGCTCGGGCCGGAAGCCATGGATCTCGCGCACGTCGAGCGCGGCCATGAACTGCAGGATTTCGGCGCTGATCACCTGCCCCGGCACCAGGATCGGGAAGCCCGGCGGATAGGGAATCACAAACAGCGCCGAGACCAGCTCGCGGCCCGCGCGGATCTCTTTCGCGGCCTCCTCCATGCCGATGTATTCGCAGTTGATGTCGTCGTAGGACAGGAAAAAGGCGCTGCGGATATCGCCGTCGCGCGTCTCGGCGCGGCCCTCCACGCTGCGCCCGCGGAACGCGAAATGGAAGCTCGAGAAATCGGGCAGCGGCGGCTGTTCCAGCGTCAGCGAGCGCACCCGCTTCTCGTGGATGCGCCGCTCGATGGCGCTCATGTCGGTCACGCGGTCATCGACGTCGCGCGCGATCTTCACCAGCACCTCGAGCAGATAGGCGATCGCCGAACGGGTGCTGCCGATGTTGGTCATGAACAGCACGGTGTTGCGCGAGGTCTTGTTGATCTGGATGCCGTACTTGTCCATCAACTCCTTGTTCTTGAAGGTGTCGCCGTCCATGCCGGTGGCGCCGATGGTCAGGGTGGCGCGCGTCGGGTCGAGTGCGAACTCGTCGGTGCGCCAGGCCGCTTCCAGATTGTTCCAGCCGTTCTCGTCGTTGTAGTAGGACTCGACCCCCGATTCGCGGTATGGCAGAGGCACCACATCGCTGACGCGCAGGAAGCGGAAATAGCGTTTCAGCAGCGGGTGGATGCGTACCTGTTCGCGCAGACTCATCGCCAGCTCGAGCTGGCGCTGGATCAGCTCGTAGCCCTCGAGTTCGACCTGGCGCCGACCGACGTCGAGCGAGGCCAGGATCTGGTAGTTCGGCGAGGTCGAGGTGTGCGTCATATAGGCCTCGTGGAAAGCCTCCTCGGCCTTGTCCTTGAAGTCCTGGTCCCACACATGGATCATCGAGCCCTGGCGCAAGGCCGTAAGCGTCTTGTGGGTGGAGTGGGTGGCATACACGCGCACCCGCGCCTTGGCCGGGTCGGGCAGCAGCCGCTGGTCCAGCAAGGCCTGGTCGTCATCCCAGTCCAGGCCGGCACGGAATTCGGCATAGCGCTGCGCGTACTGCGGGTCTTTCAGCGTCTCGGCCAGCTTGGCCGCCGCCGCCATGCCGGTACGCTGGCGGTAGATCGGGTGGCAGCGCGCGAAGGCGAACCAGGCTTCGTCCCACAGGAACACCAGGTCCGGCTTGATCGCCAGACATTCCATCATCACGCGCTCGACGTCGTAGACGATGCCATCGAAGGTGCAGTTGGTCAGCAGCACCATGCGCACGCGCTCCAGCGTGCCGGCGCGCCGAAAGCCCAGCAGCGTCTCCTTGATATGGCGGATCGGCACCGCGCCATACATCGAGTACTGATCGAGCGGATAGGAGTCGAGATAGGCCACCTGGGCCCCCGCCAGCACCAGGCCATAGTGGTGCGACTTGTGGCAGTTGCGGTCGACCAGCACGATGTCTTCGGGACGCACCATCGCCTGCACCACGATCTTGTTGCAGGTGGAGGTTCCGTTGGTTGCGAAATAGGTGCGCCGGGCCCCGAAGGCGCGCGCCGCGTACTCCTGTGCCACCTTGAGCGGACCGACCGGATCGAGCAGCGAATCGAGCCCGCCCGAGGTGGCCGAAGTCTCGGCCATGAACAGGTTCATGCCGTAGAACTGTGCCAGGTCGCCGATCCAGTTGGAGTTCATGATCGATTTGCCGCGCGCCAGCGGCAGCGCATGGAACACGCCGGTCGGCTGCTTCGCATATTCGCGCAGCGCATTGAAGAAGGGCGTGCGATGCCGCTCGCCCACGCCCTTCATGATCGAGCTGTAGAGCTCGATGTGGTCTTCCTCGCCGAAGAAGATGCGCTTGAAAACTTCGCCCACGCGCGCCGCAATGTCCTCGACATTGACGTCGGTCACCAGGTACAGGTCGAGCTCGGGGCGGATCTTGGCGATTCGGCGCCCCAGCAGGGGGCCGCGCTCGAACTCGGGCATCATCTCGATGCCCTCGTCGAGCCCATCGAGAAAGCGCCGCAGCATATCGTTGTGGTTGACCGAGCGGAACGGGAAGCCGTGCCGGATCACCACGGCCTGCAGATTGAAATTGACCAGCGTGGCCATCAGCGCATCTTCGAAGCTGGGGACCACCACGATGTCAAAGATGAAGTCGTCGTCGGCGCTGCGCTTGCGCTGGACGCGGCGGCGCAATGCGTCTTCCTCGCTGGCCGACATCTCGTCGACGATCAGCACTTCAAAGTAGGGGCGCGACAGCTGCGCCTGGCGTTCGCTGTCGGTCTCGATCTGCGACGGCAGCTCCGAGTCGCCGTCCAGCGCGTTGGACTCATGGCGGTAGGTCCGCGCCGCCAGCACTCGATGGATGCGGCGTGCGGCCGAATGCGCCCGCGCCAATTCCCCGCGCTCGATCCAGTTGCATAGCTCGTTGAAAACCCTGCCGCCCGGGAAGGCCCAGTAGCTCTCGATGGGCGCGAGTTCGTTGCTCAGATCCGTGACTTTTTTCAGCCGCCGCGCGTACTCGGCGTGGTCGCTGGGCAGGATGTTCAATTGGCTCAGATGGTCGACCAGACCGATCCAGCTGTCCGCACGCATCTCCCACACGCTGCGATGGCGGCTCAGTGAGGGCTGCCCTTTTTTGCTAGGCGTTCCAGCATTCATGTTTGTCTCCTGGGGACACTGCGGAGTGCTTGTGTGTCCCGAATTTTTGTTGATGGCGAATCTGGGATGCTTGGGGGTCAGTCGGGTTTTTTCAGCGCCCCCAATGTGTTCAGATAGGGATAGGCCGGGTTGTTCTCCCGGTAGACGTCAAACACGCATTCGCGGTCGCGAAAGCTCTTCAGCGGTTGCCCCAGATTGCTGCGCAAGCCGCGCTCGCGCTCGCGCCGGACACGCGCGAAATCGACGTCGATGGCCATGATCTCGGCGCCGCCGTCGGCCTGGTGCAATACATAGCCCGACGGGTCGCAGATGATGGAGCGGCCCACGCCGCCGTCGCCCACGCCGTTGACGTCAAAGAAGTACACCTGGTTGGTCACCGCGGATGCACGGGCGATCGACAGTTCCACATCGCGGTCGATGGTGTCCGTCATGGTGGGGTGCAGAATCACTTCGGCCCCCATCGCCGCCAGCGTGCGCGTGGTCTCGGGAAACCACATGTCGTAGCAGATCGAGACCCCGAAGCGGCCCGCGCCGGGCACGTCGAAAACGCAGAACTCCGAACCGCCCGCAACGTCGCGCTCGTAGGGTCGGAAAGGGAACAGCTTGCGGAATCGCGCAATCACTTCGCCTTGCGGATTGATCACCGGCGTGGTGTTGTAAATGACCGGGCCGGTGGGCCCCTCGGCCCGCTCGAACAGCGAGCCGGGTATGAACCACAAGCCGGTCTCGCGGGCCAGTTCGCACAGGCGGGCCTCGGTGGGACCGGGCAGCGGCTCGGCCTTGTTGCGCCCGGGGCCGTGCGCCGAGAGCTCGGAGAAAAGCACCATCTTCACCCACGGAAAACGCGCACGGATATGGCGCAGATAGCCGCCCATGCGTTCCACGTTGCTATCGAATGCAGAAACATTCATCTGTACGCCCGCCACACCAAAAGTGCTGGCCGCGTCGTGCTGCATATGTGCACCGTTCATTGATCCAAATCTCCTATCGTGATTGATTGATGTACTTGCTAAGAACCCATCGCGTTCGTGGCGCGGCCTGGTGCAGCGGAGCACGCCCGAAACGCGTCAACGCTTTTCATTTCCGCAGACCCAGGACCACATGGCATCGATCACCGGCTTGGAACTCTGGGACGCGCGGTAGAGCCGAACTTCCAGGTTGGTCGTCCATTCGTCCGATCCGGCGACCGCCACCTTCCCGTCCTCGAGTTCGGTGACCACACAGCTCTCCGGCAGCCAGCCTATGCCGTGGCCGGCAACCACCATGGCCTTGAGGGCCTCGGACATATGGGTCTCGAAATTGCGCCGCAGATTGCACGGCGTGCGGGCGTTCAGCAGGGTCATCTCGACGACGTTGCCCAGAAAAGCCCCCGACGAATAGGCCATGAACGGCAGCGGATCTTCGCTGGACCCGGGCAGGCTAAACAGGGGCTTGCCGCTGGCGTCCATCGCGGAGAACGGCAGGATTCTCTCGACGCCCAGCAGCAGATAGGGAAACAGATTGGGGTCCAGCAGGATCGGCAGCTGCGGATGGTGGTAGGCCAGCAGGAGGTCGCAGTTGCCCTCCACCAGTTGCTGCACGCCCGCGGGCACATTCACCGCATGGACGCGGGCCACCAGCGGACCGAAGCTCTGGTGCAGCTTCTTGAGCCAGACCGGAAAGAAAGTGAGCGCCAGCGTGTGGGCCACGGAGAACTGGACCACCTTCTCCGGCTCGGCCAGGGGCTGATATCCCCCCAGCAAGGTGCGCGCCGCATAGGCGTCATGCAGCAGGTCCGCCGCTATGCGGCGAAACAGCCAGCCCGCCGAGGTCAGGGTCGCCGGATGGACGCTGCGGTCCACCAGATCCACGCCCAGCCACTCTTCCAGGGCCATGATGCGCCGGCTGAACGCGGACTGGGTGATGTGCCGGTCTGTCGCCGCGCGCGAGAAGCTGCGCGACTCGGCCAGGCTCAAAAAGTCCTCAAGCCATTTAACTTCCATTTGGTAACCCCAATGCGGCAAAAAGACGTGTCATCGAATGCTGCTATAGCGTAGTCCCATATCCCCGGGCGTGCCACTGTTATGTGCCACTTGTGCTATGCAAAATTCGCCGCGCTTTATTCTGAATTCGAATTTTCATTGCCTCGCCCGCCGGGCTCCTACATAGTCGCCCCTGCAAAACCTCGGCAACCCGCACGAACACTAGAGAGTGACTTTTTTCGCAGCCGCATTGACGCCATGCTCAACCTGAGCGACCCCTTGGCGGTGCTGGCAACGCGCTTTCCGTGGGATCAGATCGAAGCGACGCTGGCGCAGAAGTTCGAGCACCAGCACGCACCGGCCAAATTCTCGAAGGCCAGGACATGTTTGGCAACGACCCTGGTGGGCGCAGGTCGCAGCAATGCCGGACACCCCAAGCTCCCCGTTCGCCTGATGGCCAGCCTGCTGTACCTCAAGCACAGCTTCAACCTCAGCGACGAAGAGCTGGTGGTGCGCTGGAGTGAGAACATCCTGTGGCGGTTCTTCAGCGGCGTGGACTACTTTGAGCACCGGTTGCCCTCAGCGCTCAGGACGCCCGCGCCAGTACGACACCAACGCCGAGGCGCGCGTGATCGCCTTGGCCTGCTCAGCCCCGCCCAAGGAACGCCAGCGCTGGACCATGGTCGAGCTCGAACGCGCCGCCTGCCAGGAGCCTGGCATGCAATCCGTGAGCCGGGAAACCGTGCGCCGCATGCTAAAAAAAACGATCTCAAGCCCTGGCGCCGGGTAATGTGGTGCATTGGGGCTCTGACCGAGGAGTACCGTGCCCGGATGTATGCCCTGCTCGAACTGTACGCGCGGCCAATATCCAAAGCCGAGCCGGTCATTTGCATCGACGAGAAAAGCCTGCAACTTATCAATCACAGCCGAGCGCCGTTGGCCATGGCAACGAATAGCCCAAGCAAGCAGGACTACGAGTATGTGCGCAATGGCACCACCAATCTGTTCGTTGCGGTCGAGCTCAAGGCGGGGCGGCGCATCGTCTCGGTCACCGAGCGTCGAGGAAAGTTCACTTCGTCGCCTTCATCAAAGAACTGCTCACTGGCGCATATGCCAAGGCACACCGAATTCACAGGCACCGCATCGTGTGGCCTATCAGGTAGGCGAGATGGTCACGGCGCGGCAGCTGGTCGCCACGACAAGGTATGCACCGGCTGTGCCGTGTCATGACAAATTCGCATCCAGTTCGTATGAAATGAAGTTGCTCTATACGCTCGCACTCCTGTCTTGTCTTAAAACTTTGTGCGAGGAATATTTCGATGACCACTGGACGCTATAGAACCGAACACGATCTTCTGGGTGATCGCGAAGTCCCCGCCGATGTCTACTACGGTGTGCATACGCTGCGCGCGTTGGAGAATTTTCCCATTACCGGTATTCCCATATCGGCTTATCCCGAGCTGATTAATGCGCTTGCCTACATCAAACAGGCGGCGGCGCTCTCCAACCATGAACTAGGCCTGCTCGACGAAGTCCGCTGCAATGCCATCGTCAAAGCGTGCGCCGAGTTGCTCGCGGGAAAGCTGCATGAGCAGTTTGTGGTGGACGTGATCCAAGGTGGCGCGGGCACCTCGACCAATATGAATGCCAACGAGGTCATTGCCAACCGTGCACTCGAATTGTTGGGCCACACAAAAGGCGAATACCAATATTTGCATCCCAATGAACAGGTCAATATCGGGCAAAGCACTAACGATGTATATCCGTCAGCACTCAAGATCGCCACGTGGTTTGGAATTTTGGGACTGGTTGATGCCATGGCCGTGTTACGGCATGCTTTCGAAGCCAAGGCGGAAGAATTCAAGGATGTCCTGAAAATGGGCCGCACCCAGATGCAGGACGCGGTTCCGATGACGCTGGGGCAGGAATTCAGCACCTACGCCGTGATGCTCGGCGAAGACGAAGCGAGGTTGCGAGAAGCTGCACTGCTGATATGCGAGATCAACATGGGGGGTACCGCCATCGGAACCGGCATCACGGCGCACCCCGACTATGCGCCACGGATCGTGAAGCATCTTATCGAGACCACCGGCATCCCCCTCATCACCGCTCCCAACTTGATCGAGGCAACACAAGACTGCGGAGCCTTCGTCCAATTGTCCGGCGTTCTCAAGCGGGTGGCTATCAAACTCTCGAAAACCTGCAACGACCTGAGATTGCTTTCCAGTGGCCCGCGTGCTGGCTTGGGCGAGATCAATCTGCCGGCCATGCAGGCCGGTTCAAGCATCATGCCCGGCAAGGTGAATCCGGTCATCCCGGAGGTGGTGAACCAGATCGCCTTCGAGGTCATCGGAAATGACATCACCGTCAGCTTCGCGGCCGAGGCTGGACAGCTGCAGCTCAATGCCTTTGAACCCATCATCGCGCACAGCATATTCAAGAGTGTGAGTCATCTGCGAAACGGTTGCCTGACCCTGGCCGAGCGTTGCGTCAAAGGCATTACGGCCAACAAAGAGCACCTGCGTTCCTTGGTGGAAAACTCGATCGGCATCGTCACGGCCTTGAACCCCTACATCGGCTACGCCAACGCCACGCAGGTGGCGCAAGAGGCGCATGCCTCGGGGGGCAGCGTCTACGAAATCGTGCTAAGCAAGGGCTTGCTCTCCAAGCAACAACTTGACGAGATCCTGAGGCCCGAGGTACTGACCCGCCCCACGGCGCTGTATCTAAATATCTAAAGTGATTTCCGGCGACATCACATCATGAAGTCAAGCAAACTCACCACGTGGATCTTTCGACGCGGCGTTTGCCAGCACGCTGGAGCGGGGTTTTCGCCGGCTGGCGGCGAGCCGCAAGATCGTCTGGATATACGAGAAATGGTTTTTCAAGCGATTGCCCTCGGGTCTGCGCAGCCGGCGAGGGAGGCGGCCGCGCGCGCCGGCTCTCGAAACTCTCTCATTGCCTCCTATCGATTTCCCTTTGCGGGTAAGTGCCGAGCTCAAGACGCGTCATTTGAAAGTTCGCCGAAAGCTTGCCCGCGCCACCGGCCAGCAAAATTCATTCGCCCCGAAATCAATTTGATGGAGACATACCGATGAAGATCCCCCATGCGCCGGCGTCGAAGATCGCTGCGGCGTTGACGCGCAGGGCAGCCGCTACCCCGTACTAACCCGCAGTCGGGCGGACGGCAAGCCGGGCGAAAGCCGCGCCGGCATTCCGGCATTCCGGCCTGCGGCGCCGGGCCAGCGCCCCGGGTTACGGAAAAACTCTTTCTAAATCAATAACTTGACGTCCATCACCGATCACTGGGCGGTTTGGCACGCCGATTGCGATACCCAGTCAAGCGCATGTCGCCCCGACCCCGCGGCATGAAGTAACAACAGGAGACAAGATGAATGTGAATGACGACCTCGATCCGATCGAAACCATTGAATGGGTCGACGCACTGCGCGCGGTGGCGCAGCATCGCGGCCCGCAACGCACCAACCACATCGTCAACCGCCTGGTGGACCTGGCGCGCAACGACGGCGTGTACGTGCCCCGCTCGCTGAACACGGCCTACAAGAACACGATTGAGCCGCAAGACCAGGCGAAGTCGCCCGGCGATCGCGAGATCGAGCACCGGCTGCGCTCCATCATCCGCTGGAACGCGATGGCGATCATCCTGCGCGCCAACAAGGAGTCGTCCGAGCTGGGCGGCCACATCGCCAGCTTCCAGTCGGCGGCGACGCTGTACGACATCGGCTTCGGCCATTTCTGGCATGCGCCCACCGAGCAGCACGGCGGCGACCTCATCTATATCCAGGGCCACTGCTCGCCCGGCATCTACGCCCGCGCCTTCGTCGAGGGGCGCCTCACTGAGCAACAGCTGCTGGGCTACCGGCAGGAGACCGAGGGCAAGGGCATTCCCTCCTATCCGCATCCCTGGCTGATGCCCGACTTCTGGCAGTTCCCCACCGTCTCCATGGGCCTGGGCCCGTTGATGGCGATCTACCAGGCGCGTTTTTTGAAGTACCTGCAGGGCCGCGGCCTGGCCGATACCGCGCCGCGCAAGGTCTGGGCCTTCATGGGCGACGGTGAAATGGACGAGCCCGAGTCGCTGGGCGCGATCTCGCTGGCCGGGCGCGAAGGCCTGGACAACCTGATCTTCGTCATCAACTGCAACCTGCAGCGCCTGGACGGCCCGGTGCGCGGCAACGGCAAGATCGTGCAGGAGCTGGAGTCGGTCTTTCGCGGTGCCGGCTGGAACGTCATCAAGGTGCTGTGGGGCACCGGCTGGGACAAGCTGCTGGCCAAGGACAAGAGCGGCCTCTTGCTCAAGCGCATGGAAGAGTGCGTGGACGGCGAATACCAGGACTTCAAGAGCAAGAGCGGCGCCTATGTGCGCGAGCACTTCTTCGGCAAGTACGAAGAGCTGAAGGCGCTGGTCGCCGACATGAGCGACGACGAGATCTGGGGCCTGACGCGCGGCGGTCACGACCCCGAGAAGGTGTTCGCGGCCTACGCGGCCGCCGTCAAGCACACCGGCCAGCCCACCTTGATCTTGCCCAAGACCGTCAAGGGCTACGGCATGGGCGAGTCGGGCGAGGGCCAGATGATCGCGCACCAGGCCAAGAAGATGACGCAGGATGCGCTGCGGGGCTTTCGCGACCGCTTCCAGATTCCGGTGTCCGACGAGGATCTGCCGAACATCCCCTTCATCAAGCTGCCCGAGGACAGCCCCGAGATGAAGTACCTGCGCGCGCGCCGCGAAGCTTTGGGCGGCTACCTGCCGCAGCGCCGGCAGAAGTCCAACGCGCTGACCATCCCGCCGCTCGATACCTTCCAGCGCCTGCTGGCCAGCTCCGGCGAGCGCGAAATCTCCACCACCATGGCCTTCGTGCAGATGCTGGGCACGCTGGTACGCGACAAGAACATCGGCAAGCACATCGTCCCCATCGTGCCCGACGAGTCGCGCACCTTCGGCATGGAGGGCATGTTCCGCCAGTTGGGCATCTACTCGTCGCTGGGCCAGCTGTACAAGCCGCAGGACGCCGACCAGCTGATGTACTACCGCGAATCGAAGGACGGGCAGGTGCTCCAGGAGGGCATCAACGAAGGCGGGGCCATGTCCAGCTGGATCGTTGCCGCCACCTCGTACAGCGTGAGCAACGTGCCGATGATCCCGTTCTACATCTATTACTCGATGTTCGGGCTGCAGCGGGTGGGCGACCTGGCCTGGCTGGCCGGCGACATCCGGGCTCGCGGCTTCCTGCTGGGCGGCACCGCCGGTCGCACCACGCTCAACGGCGAGGGGCTGCAGCATGAGGACGGCCACAGCCACCTGCTGGCCGCGACGATCCCGAACTGCGTGTCCTACGACCCGACCTTCGCCTACGAGATGGTGGTCATCGTGCGCGAGGGCATGCGCAGGATGTACGAGCAGCAGGAGGACGTCTTCTACTACCTCACGCTGATGAACGAGAACTACACGCACCCGGGCCTGGCCGATGCCGGGGCGGGCGCCGAGGCCGGGATCCTGAAAGGGCTGTACAAGCTCCAGGATGGCGGCAAGACGGCCAGGAAGGGTCTGCGTGTGCAGCTGATGGGCAGCGGCACCATCCTGCGCGAAGTGATCGCCGCGGCGGCGCTGCTCAAGGCCGACTTCAATGTCACCGCCGACATCTGGAGCGCGACCAGCTTCAACGAGCTGCGCCGCGACGGCATGGCAGCCCAGCGGTGGAACCTGCTGCACCCGACCGAGGCGCCGCGCCAGAGCTGGGTCGAGAGCTGCCTGGACGGCAGCGAGGGCCCGGTGATCGCATCCACCGACTACATGCGCAGCTACGCCGACCAGGTGCGTGAATACGTACAGGCCGCCGGCCGGCGCTTTGTGGTGCTGGGCACCGACGGCTTCGGACGCAGCGACTACCGCGTCAAGCTGCGCAAGTTCTTCGAGGTGGATCGCCACTATGTGGCCGTGGCCGCACTGAAGGCGCTGGCCGATGAAGGCGCCATCAAGCCGCAGGTGGTGGCCGATGCCATCGCCAAATACGGCCTGGACACCGAGCGCGCCGCGCCCTGGACCGTTTGATAGGAACGACACAACATGAGCCACGTAACAGACATTCCGGTGCCCGACATCGGTGACTTCAAGGACGTACCCGTGATCGAGATCTTCGTCAAGGTCGGCGACACGGTGAAGGCGGAGGATCCGCTGATCTCGCTGGAATCGGACAAGGCGACGATGGACGTGCCCGCGCCCCATGGCGGCGTGGTCAAGGCCATCAGCGTCAAGGTCGGCGACAAGGTCAGCGAAGGCAGCGTGGTGATGCAGTTCAACGGCGCGGCCGGTGCTGCTGTGGCGGCCGCCGAGCCCACCAAGCCCAGCGTCAGTGCGCCGCCCGCGGCCGTCAGCGCGCCGGCCGGGCTGGCCGAGGTGCGCGTGCCCGACATTGGCGACTTCAAGGATGTGCCGGTGATCGAGATCTTCGTCAAGGCCGGTGACACGGTGAAAGCCGAGGACCCGCTGATGTCGCTGGAATCCGACAAGGCGACCATGGATGTGCCCGCGCCTTTGGGTGGCGTAGTGCAGGAGATCCGCGTCAAGCTGGGGGACAAGGTCTCGGAAGGCAGCGTCATCATGATGCTGGCGACGGGGGCGGCTACTGCCAGCGCGCCCGTGAGCCAGGTGCAGCAGACACCCTCACCCCAACCCTCTCCCGCAGCTGCGGAAGAGGGGGCAAAGGCGGGTATCGACGAGGCGACGTTCGCCCTGGCCTACGCCGGGCCGGCGGTGCGCAAGCTGGCGCGCGAACTCTCGGTGGACCTGGGCCGCGTCAAGGGCAGTGGCGCCCACGGCCGCATCGTGCGCGACGACGTCGAAGCATTCGCCAAGGGCGGAGCTGCAGCGGCTGGCGCAGCGCCGTCGGCCGCCAAGGCTGCCGCCGCGCCGGCCGGTGGTGGCGCTGGGCTGGACCTGCTGCCCTGGCCCAAGGTCGACTTCGCCAAGTTCGGGCCGATCGAGCGCAAGGAACAGAGCCGCATCAAGAAGATCTCGGCCGCCAACCTGCATCGCAATTGGGTGGTGATTCCGCATGTCACCACGCACGATGAGGCCGACATCACCGACCTGGAGCAGTTCCGCGTCCAGATGAACAAGGAGCTGGAGAAGTCGGGTGTCAAGATCAGCATGCTGCCCTTCATGATCAAGGCGGCGGTGGCGACCCTCAAGAAGTTCCCCGAGTTCAACGCCAGCCTGGACGGCGACGCTCTCGTGCTGAAGAACTACTGGCACATCGGCTTTGCCGCCGACACGCCCAACGGGTTGATGGTTCCGGTGATCCGCGACGCCGACAAGAAGAGCGTCCCCGAGATCGCCAAGGAAATGGGCGAGCTGGCCAAGCTGGCGCGCGACGGCAAGCTCAAGCCCGACCAGATGCAGGGCGGCACCTTCACCATTTCATCGCTGGGCGGCATCGGCGGCATGTACTTCACGCCCATCATCAATGCGCCCGAGGTGGCCATCATGGGCGTGTGCAAGAGCTACTGGAAGCAGCACTCCGGCGACGGCAAGAACTGGGCCTCGCGCCTGACCTTGCCGCTCTCGCTTTCCTGGGACCACCGCGTGATCGACGGCGCCGCCGCCGCACGCTTCAACGTCCATTTCGCCAACCTGCTCGCCGACATGCGGCGCGTGATGTTCTAAGGGCACTCTCCAAATGGCACAACTCGTGGAAGTCAAAGTCCCCGACATCGGCGACTTCAAGGATGTCGCGGTGATCGAAGTGATGGTGAAGGTCGGCGAGACCATCGCCGTCGATACCGGCCTGGTCATGGTCGAGTCCGACAAGGCATCGATGGAGATTCCCTCGACCCATGCCGGGGTCGTGAAGGAGATCAAGGTCAAGGTGAATGACAAGGTCAGCGAGGGATCGGTGTTGCTGACGCTGGAGGCTGCGGGCGCGGCCAGCCCCTCACCCCAACCCWCTCCCCAAAGGGGCGAGGGAGCAATACCGGTATCGGCCCCCTCTCCCGCGCCGCGGGAGAGGGCGGGGGGTGAGGGTGCTCCGGCGCCTGCCGCCTCCAGCTATTCGGGCAAAGTGGATGTGGAGTGCGAGATGCTGGTCCTCGGCGCCGGCCCCGGCGGCTATTCGGCCGCCTTCCGCAGCGCCGACCTCGGCATGAAGACGGTGCTGGTCGAACGCTATGCCACGCTGGGCGGCGTCTGCCTGAATGTCGGCTGCATCCCGTCCAAGGCGCTGCTGCACACCGCCTCGGTGATGGACGAAGTCGCGACCCTGCCCGACCATGGCATCAAGTACGGCCCGCCCGAGATTGACATCGACAAGCTGCGTGCTTTCAAGGACGGCGTGATCAAGAAACTCACCGGCGGCCTGGCCGGCATGGCCAAGGCGCGCAAGGTGGAAGTGCTCACCGGCGTCGGCAGCTTCCTCGATCCGCACCACCTGGAAGTTTCTTGGGCCGGCGGTGACAAGAAGATGGTGGTGAAGTTCGCCAAGGCCATCATCGCGGCCGGCAGCCAGGCGGTGCAGCTGCCTTTCATGCCCAAGGACGATCGTGTCGTCGATTCGACCGGGGCCCTGCTGCTCAAGTCCATCCCCAAGCGCATGCTGGTGGTGGGCGGCGGCATCATCGGGCTGGAGATGGCCACGGTGTATTCGACGCTGGGCACGCGCATCGACGTGGTCGAAATGCTCGACGGATTGATGCCGGGCGCTGACCGCGACCTCGTCAAGGTCTGGGAGAAGATGAATGCGCCGCGCTTCGGCCACGTGATGCTCAAGACAAAAACCGTCGGGGCCAAGGCGACGAAGGCCGGCATCGAAGTGAGCTTCGAAGGCGAGAAGGCACCCAAGGAGGTGCAGCTCTATGACCTGGTGCTGGTGGCCGTGGGCCGCAGCCCCAATGGCCAGAAGATCGGCGCCGAGAAGGCCGGCGTGGTCGTGACCGACCGGGGCTTCATAAACGTCGACCGGGAGATGCGCACCAACGTGCCGCACATCTTCGCCATCGGCGACATCGTCGGGCAGCCGATGCTGGCGCACAAGGCGGTTCATGAGGCCCACGTGGCGGCCGAGGTCGCCCACGGCGAGCCGTCCTCGTTCGACGCCCGCCAGATTCCATCGGTGGCATACACCGACCCCGAGATCGCCTGGGCCGGCAAGACCGAAGAGCAGTGCAAGGCCGAGGGCATCAAGATTGGCAAGGCGGTATTCCCCTGGGCGGCGTCGGGCCGTGCCATCGCCAACGGGCGCGACGAGGGCTTCACCAAGCTGATTTTCGACGAGGCCACGCACCGCGTGATCGGCGGCGGCATCGTCGGCACCCATGCGGGTGACCTGATCAGCGAGGTCTGTCTGGCGATCGAGATGGGCTGCGAGCCGGCCGACATCGGCAAGACCATTCACCCGCACCCGACGCTGGGCGAATCGATCGGCATGGCCGCCGAACTATTCGAAGGCGTGTGCACCGACCTGCCGCCGCAGAAGAAGAAATAGGACGCACACCGCCGTGTCCATTAAATTGGCTTTCGAGGTGGTGGGCAACGGTCCGCCCGTGGTCATCCTGCACGGTTTGTTCGGGGCTGGGCGCAACTGGGCCCAGATCGCCCAGGCCCTGGGCCACTCGTACCGGTTCTACCTTCCCGACGCGCGCAACCATGGCGCATCCCCCTGGGCCGAGGCCATGTCCTACCCCGACATGGCGCTCGATGTGCTGGCTCTGATCGAGCGCGAGCAATTGCAGCAGCCGATTCTGATCGGCCACAGCATGGGCGGCAAGACCGCCATGGCCCTGGCCCTGGAACACCCGCAGGCGATCGCCGGCCTGGCCGTGATTGACATAGCACCCGAACGCTACGGCGATCAATTCTCGCTCTACATGAAGGCCATGCGTCGCCTGGACGTTGCGGTCGCAGCCGGTCGCAAGGAAGTACGGCAGGCGCTCGCGCACAGCCTGGGGGGCGGCGCCCCGGGTGACTTCCTGATGCAGAACCTCAGGCGTCATGACGAGCGCTTCGACTGGCGCATCAACCTGATGGCGACAGCCATGTGCATGCCTGACCTGTGCCGCTTTCCGCAGCCGCTGATGCGCAAGCACTACGCCGGGCCGGCCCTGTTCGTCGCCGGGGTGGACTCCGACTATGTGCGCACCGAATCGCATGCGGATATCGAGCGTCTGTTTCCCCGTGCGCGCCTGGCGCATATCGACGATGCGGCGCACTGGGTCCATGCCGACCAGCCCGAGGCGCTGGTGCACGCCTTGCACAGCTGGCTGCGCGAGCTGGTCGAACCGCGCGCAGGGCACTCCTTGCCGGCGCTGGCGACACACTGATTCGAATTCCAACCCCTACGACGGAGACCCCCATGTCAGACAATTTACGCGAAGCCGCCCTCGACTACCACCGCTATCCCACGCCGGGCAAGATCTCGGTGACCCCGACCAAGGCCATGGCAACGCAGCGCGACCTCGGGCTGGCCTACTCGCCCGGCGTGGCCGAAGCCTGCCTGGCGATTGTGGAGGACCCGCGCGAGGCCGGCAACCTGACGGCGCGCAACAACCTGGTGGCCGTGATCACCAACGGCACGGCCGTGCTGGGCCTGGGCAACATCGGCGCGCTGGCGGGCAAGCCGGTGATGGAGGGCAAGGGCTGCCTGTTCAAGAAATTCGCCGGCATCGACGTGTTTGACATCGAGC
Organism: Polaromonas sp. P4_F4; assembly: GCF_056401355.1. Classification (NCBI taxonomy): domain Bacteria; kingdom Pseudomonadati; phylum Pseudomonadota; class Betaproteobacteria; order Burkholderiales; family Comamonadaceae; genus Polaromonas; species Polaromonas sp. P4_F4. The sequence goes on from NZ_JBFUJO010000002.1 coordinate 284,563, forward strand.
TCGATGAGCTCGACCCCGACAAGCTGATCGACACCATCGCACGCATGGAGCCCACCTTTGGCGGCATCAACCTCGAAGACATCAAGGCGCCCGAGTGTTTCTACATCGAGAAAAAGCTGCGCGAGCGCATGAAGATTCCGGTGTTCCATGACGACCAGCACGGCACCGCCATCGTCGCCGCCGCGGCCATTCTCAACGCACTCAAACACGTCGACAAGGACATCAAGGAGGTCAAGCTGGTGGCCTCGGGCGCCGGCGCCGCCGCGCTGGCCTGCCTGGACCTGATCGTCAGCCTCGGGCTGCCGATGCGCAACGTGTTCGTGTCCGACAGCGCCGGCGTGGTCTATGCGGGCCGCAAGGAGCAGATGGACCCGAACAAGGCCCGTTACGCGCAGGAGACCTCGGCTCGCAAGCTGGCCGACATCATCGGCGGGGCCGACATCTTCCTGGGCCTGTCGGCCGGCGGCGTGCTCAAGCCCGAGATGGTCAAGACGATGGCGCGCGACCCCATCATTCTGGCGATGGCGAACCCGACGCCTGAGATCGAGCCGGCAGAGGCGCTGGCGGTTCGTCCCGACACGATCATGGGGACGGGTCGTTCGGACTACCCGAACCAGGTCAACAACGTGCTGTGCTTCCCGTTCATCTTCCGCGGCGCGCTGGACGTCGGCGCCACCACGATCAACGAGGAGATGAAGCTGGCGGCGGTCAGAGCCATCGCCGAGCTCGCCCATGCCGAGATTCCCGAGGTGGTGGCCCAGGCCTACGGGACCGTGGGCCTGCGTTTCGGTGCCGAGTACCTCATTCCCAAGCCGTTCGATCCGCGCTTGATCGAGGTCGTCGCCCCGGCAGTCGCCCAGGCGGCGATGGACAGCGGCGTGGCCACGCGCCCGATCGGTGACATGGACGCCTACCGCCAGCGGCTGAGCCAGTTCGTTTATCAGTCGGGTGGCGCGATGCAGCCGGTGTTCGCGGCAGCCAAGCGCGCGCCCAAGCGCGTGGTCTATGCCGAAGGCGAAGACGAGCGCGTGCTGCGCGCCGCCCAGGTGGTGGTCGATGAAGGGCTGGCGCGTCCGCTGCTGGCGGGCCGGCCCGAGGTCATTGCCCAGCGCATCGAGCAGTTTGGCCTGCGCCTTCAGCCCGGCGTGGATTGCGAGTGCGTGAACCTGCTGGATCCGGACGTCTACGGCCCTGCGGCGGACGCCTATTACCGGCTGGCCCGCCGCCGGGGCGTGTCGCGCGCCACCGCCCGTGCCGAGATGCGCAGCCGCAGCACGCTTCTCGGCGCGATGCTGGTGCGTGAAGGTTCGGCGGACGCCATGCTGTGCGGCACCCTGGGCAGCTACGCCGATCATCTGGGCTATGTGAGCGACGTGATCGGCCTGCGCGGCGGCACCCGCACCTTCGCGGCCATGCAGATGCTGATGCTGCCCGGCCGCCAGCTCTTCATCTGCGACACCCATGTCAACAGCGACCCGACGGCCGAGCAGGTCGCCGAGATCGCGCTGCTGGCGGCCGAAGAGGTGCGCCGGTTCGGCATCGTCCCCAGCGTGGCGCTGCTGTCGCACTCCAGCTTCGGCAGTTCGAACGCGCCGGCGGCGCTGAAGATGCGCGAGGCGCTGGCACTGGTGAAGGCGCGCGACCCCAGCCTCGCGGTCGACGGCGAGATGCGCGGCGACGCGGCTTTGTCCAAGGAGATTCTCGATCGCGAGTTCCCGGATTCTGGCCTGGCGGGCGAGGCGAACGTGCTGGTCATGCCCAACGTCGATGCGGCCAACATTTCCTACAACCTGCTGCGCATCGCGGCTGGCGGCGGCATCACGGTGGGTGGCATCCTGCTGGGCGCGGCGCTTCCGGTCCATATCCTGACGCCGTCGTCGACGGTGCGCCGCATCGTCAACATGACGGCGCTCGCTACGGTCGATGCGGCCGCACAGCGAGCCCAGACATGGGTCGCCGACTGAGCACGTCATGGATGCATCTACCCTCTCTCCGGGCCAGCGCGGCGGCGCCAAGACCGCGCGCATTCCGATCAAGGTGGTGGCGGCACCCGCGCTGCCCAAGCCCGACTGGATCCGCGTGCGCCTGTCGCACAGCGAAACCTTCCGGGGCGTCAAGCAGGTGCTGCGCGAGCAGGGCCTGCACACGGTCTGCGAAGAGGCCGCGTGTCCCAACATCGGCGAGTGCTTCGGCAAAGGCACGGCCACCTTCATGGTCCTGGGCGACCTGTGCACGCGGCGCTGCCCCTTCTGCGACGTGGCGCATGGCCGGCCGCTGGCGCCGGATCCGCAGGAACCGCTGAAGCTCGCCGACACGGTGGCCCGGCTGCGCCTGAACTATGTGGTCATCACCAGCGTGGATCGCGACGATCTGCGCGATGGCGGGGCGGCGCATTTTGCGGCCTGCATCCGGGCGGTGCGCCGGCAATCGCCGCGCACGCGCATCGAGATCCTGACGCCGGATTTCCGGGGGCGGCTGGAGACAGCCCTGGACGTGCTGGCGGTGGATCCGCCGGACGTGATGAACCACAACCTGGAAACCGTGCCGCGCCTGTACCGCGAAGCCCGTCCTGGCGCCGATTACGCCCATTCCCTGGAACTGCTGCGCGCGTTCAAGCAGCATCGCCCCGAGGTGCTCACGAAGTCGGGCCTGATGCTGGGCCTGGGCGAAACCGACGACGAAGTGCTCGCCGTGATGCGCGACCTGCGCGCCCACGGCGTGGACATGCTGACGGTGGGCCAGTACCTGCAGCCGCGCCCCGGCAACCTGCCCGTGCGCCGCTACGTTGCGCCGCAAGCTTTCGAGGCCCTGGCCGGGCAGGCGCGGCAGATGGGATTCACACATGCCGCCTGCGGGCCGCTGGTGCGCTCCAGCTACCACGCAGACGTGCAGGCCGAAGCGGCGGGCGCCCAGCGCCAGCCAATGATCACCCATAACTGAAGGAGATATTCATGGACAAAGACCCGACCCCCAAGCCTCTTTACCAGTCGCTCTATTTCCAGGTCATCACGGCCATCGTGATCGGCGTGCTGCTGGGCCACTTCTATCCGGAAACGGGCGCCGCCATGAAGCCGCTGGGTGACGGCTTCATCAAGCTGATCAAGATGATCATCGCGCCCATCATCTTCTGCACCGTGGTGGTGGGCATCGCCGGCATGGAAGACATGAAGAAGGTCGGCAAGACCGGCGGGCTGGCGCTGCTGTATTTCGAGGTCGTCAGCAGCCTGGCGCTGGTGATCGGGCTGGTCATCATCAACCTGGTCGGGCCAGGCGTGGGTATGAATGTCGACCCGTCCGCGCTCGACACCAAGAGCATCGCCGCCTATACCGGCCCCGGCAAGATGCAGGGCACGGTGGACTTCCTGCTCAACGTGATCCCGAGCACCGTGGTGGACGCGTTCGCCAAGGGCGAAATCCTGCAGGTGCTGCTGTTCTCGGTGATGTTCGGCTTCGCGCTGCACAAGTTCGGCGGCCGCGGCACGCTGGTGTTCGACCTGATCGAAAAAGGTTCGCACGTGCTGTTTTCCATCGTCGGGATCATCATGAAGGTCGCCCCGATTGGTGCCTTCGGCGCCATGGCCTTCACCATCGGCAAGTACGGTGTCGGCTCGCTGCTCTCGCTGGGCAAGCTGATGGGCACGTTCTACGCGACCTGCTTCTTTTTCATCTTCGTGGTCTTGGGGCTCATCGCCAGGCTGCATGGCTTCTCCATCTGGAAGTTCATCAAGTACATCAAGGAGGAGCTGCTGATCGTGCTGGGCACCTCGTCGTCCGAGTCGGTGCTGCCGCGCATGATGGCCAAGATGGAGAACCTGGGCGCGCGCAAGTCCGTGGTCGGCCTGGTGATTCCCACCGGTTACTCCTTCAATCTCGATGGCACCTCGATCTACCTGACCATGGCCGCGGTATTCATCGCGCAGGCCACCAACACCCCGATGACGCTGACGCAGCAGCTGACGCTGCTGGGCGTGCTGCTGCTCACCTCCAAGGGTGCTGCCGGCATCACCGGCAGCGGCTTCATCGTGCTGGCCGCGACCCTGTCCGCCGTGGGCGGGGTGCCTGTGGCCGGCCTGGCACTGATCCTGGGCATCGACCGCTTCATGTCGGAAGCCCGGGCGCTCACCAACCTGATCGGCAACGGCGTCGCCACCGTGGTCGTGGCGCGCTGGACGGGTGATCTGGACATGAAACGCATGCACAACCAGCTGAACAACGAGACCGCGGCTGAAGCCGAGGAGCCGGAAGCCGTGCTGGACCAGGTCGAGCACCACATGCCGGCGCCGACGGCGGCCCAGGCCGGGCGCACCGACCAGGGCGCGCCGAACATGCCGCTGCCCGCAGCGCGCTGATGGATCTCCCGGAACTTCGATCATGAGCGCAGCCACTCTTCGCGCCGGCACGCCGCACCGCATCGTCATCGTTGGCGGCGGCGCGGGCGGGCTGGAACTCGCCACCCGGCTGGGCGATACGCTGGGCCGCCGTGGCAAGGCGGAGGTGACGCTGATCGAGAAGACGCGCACCCATGTCTGGAAGCCCAAGCTGCACGAGATCGCCTCCGGCAGCATGGACATGAGCGCGCACGAGGTCGGCTACCTGGCGCAGTCGCACTGGCATCACTTCCGCTACCGCGTCGGCGAAATGGTGGGGCTGGACCGCGAGCGGCGCGAGGTGCTGGTGGCGCCCCACGTCGACGACGAGGGCCAGCAGGTCACGCCGCGGCGCGTGTTCGGCTACGACACGCTGGTGATGGCCGTGGGCAGCCAGAGCAACGACTTCGGAACGCCCGGCGTGCGCGAGCACGCCATGCGGCTGGAGTGCGCGGCCGATGCGCTGCGCTTCCATTCCCGCATGGTCAATGCCTGCATCCGTGCCCATGCCCAGGCCACGCCGCTGCGGCCCGAGCAATTGCACGTCGCCATCATCGGAGCCGGCGCGACCGGGGTCGAACTGGCCGCCGAGTTGCACCGCACCACGCGGCAAGTCGTGGCTTTCGGCCTGGACCGCGTCGATGCCGACAAGGACATCAAGGTGACGCTCATCGAGGCAGCCCCGCGCGTGCTGCCGGCGCTGCCACCGCGCCTGTCGCAAACCACCTCAGACCTGCTGCGCAAGCTGGGCGTGGAGGTGCACACCGACGCCAAGGTCGCTGAAGTCCACGCGGGCGGTGTCCGCCTGGCCGATGGGCGCGTGCTGCCGGCCGAACTGGTGGTGTGGGCCGCCGGCGTGAAGGCGCCGGACTTTCTGAAGGACATCGCGGGCCTGGAAACCAACCGGATCAACCAGCTGGTGGTGCATTCCACTCTGCAATCCACGCGGGACGAGAACATCTTCGCCATGGGCGACTGCGCGGCGTGCGAATGGCCGCAGGCCAACCAGGGCCAGGGCGGGTTTGTTCCGCCCCGGGCCCAGGCCGCGCACCAGCAGGCCTCGCACATCGCCGGGCAGATCAGGCGCCGGCTGGCCGGCAAGCCTTTGCGTGAATACCGCTATCGCGACTTCGGCTCGCTCGTCTCGCTCGGTGAATTCAGCACCGTGGGCAACATGATGGGCGGCTTGATGGTCGAGGGCCTGTTCGCGCGGCTGATGTATGTCTCGCTTTACAAGATGCATGAATTGGCCTTGCACGGCTTCCCCAAGGTCGCGCTCGACACGCTGGCACGCCTGATTGTGCGGCGCACCGAGCCGCATGTGAAGCTGCATTGAACGTCACCTGTCCTGACAGCACAACGTCGAGAAACAACCATCATGACTACACCATCCCGCGACCCCGGCGCCTGGATCCAAGATCTATTAAGCGCTCAGCAGGCCACGCTGCGTACCCTGGGTGCACAGGCGAGTGCATTCTGGCTTGATGCCGCACCGGCCGACGCGCAGACCAAGGCGCAGTGGCAGTTTGCCCTGCGTCAGGTGCAGGACGCTCTCAGTCCCGCCAACTTCCTGGCCACGAATCCCGAGGCGCTGCAGCTCGCGGTGGATTCCGGCGGCGCAAGCCTGGTAGAGGGCATGAGGCTGTTCCTGCAGGATCTGGCCAAGGGCCGCATCTCGATGACTGACGACCAGGCGTTCGAGGTTGGCCGCAACGTGGCTACCACGCCAGGCAGCGTCGTGTTCGAGAACGAACTGATGCAGCTCATCCAGTACGCCCCCGTCACCCCCAAGGTTTACGCGCAGCCGCTGTTGATCGTGCCGCCATGCATCAACAAGTACTACATCCTTGATCTGCAGCCGGAGAACTCGCTGGTCGCACATGCCGTGGCGCAAGGGCATACCGTGTTCCTGATCTCCTGGCGCAACGTGTCGGCCGCCCAAGGACACCTGGGATGGGACGACTACCTCGAACTGGGGGTGATCTCCGCCATCGACACGGCGCAGGCGATCAGCGGCGCCGATCGCGTCAATACCTTGGGTTTCTGCGTCGGCGGTACCTTGCTGGCCTGCGCGCTGGCGGTGCTGGCCGCACGCGGCCAGCAGAAGGCGTGCAGCATGACGCTGCTGACGACGATGCTGGACTTCTCGGACACCGGCGAGATCGGCCAGCTCGTGGACGAGCGCGGCGTCGCGATGCGTGAAACCACCATCGGCCACGGCGGCTTGCTGCAAGGGCGTGAGCTGGCCCAGGTGTTCGCGTCGCTGCGCGCCAACGACCTGATCTGGCCGTATGTAGTCAACGGGTATCTGAAGGGCAAGGCGCCGCCCGCCTTCGACCTGCTGTTCTGGAATGGCGATGACACCAATCTGCCGGGTCCGATGTTCTGCTGGTATCTGCGCAACGCCTACCTCGAGAACAAGCTGGGGGTCCCGGGTGCCACGGTGCAGTGTGGCGAGGCGGTGGACTTCGCGCGCATCGACGTACCCGTCTTCCTCTACGCCTCGCGCGACGATCACATCGTGCCCTGGCGCACCGCCTATGCCAGCACGCGGCTGCTGGGCGGTGACACCACTTTCGTGTTGGGTGCCAGCGGCCACATCGCCGGCGTGATCAACCCGCCGGCCAAGAACAAGCGCAACCATTGGGTGGGCGACATAGACATCGAGCCGCAACGCTGGTTGGACGCTGCGCAATCGGTCCCCGGCAGCTGGTGGCCGGCCTGGACCGACTGGCTGGCTGGCCATGTCGGGGCGCAGGTCAAGGCGCCCAAGCAGGCCGGCACGCGCAAGTTTCCCGTGATCGAGCCCGCACCGGGCCGATACGTCAAGGAAAAGGCGGCATGACGCCGCCGGTTCATTTTTTCACCGTTATCCACCCCTGAAGGAGCTTTTATGTCCGATATCGTCATCGTTGCTGCTGCCCGCACTGCTGTGGGCAAGTTCGGCGGTACCCTGGCCAAAACCGCTGCGCCCGATTTGGGCGCCCATGTCGTGCGCGGGCTGCTGGCCCAGGCCGGTGTGCCCGGCGACGCGGTCAGCGAAGTGATACTGGGTCAGGTACTCACGGCCGGCGCCGGCCAGAACCCGGCGCGACAAACCGTCATCAAGGCCGGGCTGCCGCAGGGCGTGCCGGGCATGACGATCAACAAGGTCTGTGGCTCGGGACTGAAGGCGGTGATGCTGGCGGCCCAGGCCATCAAGTGTGGCGACGCCGAGATCGTCGTCGCGGGCGGGCAGGAGAACATGAGCGCCGCGCCGCACGTGCTGCCGGGCTCGCGCGACGGCCAGCGCATGGGCGACTGGAAGCTGATCGACACCATGATCACCGACGGCCTATGGGACGTCTACAACCAGTACCACATGGGCACCACGGCTGAAAATGTGGCCAAAAAGTACGGCATCACACGCGAAATGCAGGATGCGCTGGCGCTGGCCTCGCAGCAAAAGGCGGCCGCGGCACAGGATGCAGGCAAATTCGCGGATGAGATCCTGCCCTTCACCATTGCACAGAAGAAGGGGGACCCTATCGTGTTTTCCGCCGACGAGTTCGTCAATCGCAAGACCAGCGCCGACGTCCTGGCCGGCCTGCGCCCGGCCTTCGACAAGGCAGGTTCGGTGACCGCCGGCAATGCGTCGGGCCTCAACGACGGCGCTGCCGCCGTGCTGGTGATGAGCGCCAAGCGCGCCGCGGCGCTGGGCCTGAAGCCGCTGGCCGTGATCCGCGCCTACGCCAGCGCCGGCCTGGACCCCACCATCATGGGCATGGGTCCGGTACCTGCCTCGCAGCTGTGCCTGAAAAAGGCCGGTTGGTCGGCGCAGGATCTGGACCTGATGGAGATCAACGAGGCCTTTGCCGCGCAGGCCTGCGCGGTCAACCAGGCGATGGAGTGGGACACCAGCAAGATCAACGTCAACGGCGGCGCCATTGCCATCGGCCACCCGATCGGCGCCTCGGGCTGCCGCATCCTGGTCACGCTGCTGCATGAGATGAAGCGCCGCGGCGCCAACAAGGGCCTGGCCTCGCTGTGCATCGGCGGCGGCATGGGTGTGGCACTGGCCGTAGAAATGTGACTCCCCCCCGAAGCGCCTTCGGCGCCTCCCCCTCAGGGGGCGCCACCAGCGGCCCGGCAGAGCCGGTTCCGCGGTGGCCCTGGCTGGAGAACTGAGATGACATCCAACAGAGTTTCAACAAGGAGAAATGAAATGACACAAGCAACACGCGTGGTTCTGGTCACGGGCGGCATGGGCGGCCTGGGCGAGACGATTTCCACCAAGATGGTCGATGCCGGCTACAAAGTCGCGGTGACCTACTCGCCCGGCAACGCCAAACACGCCGAGTGGGTGGCCCAGATGAAGGCCAACGGTTATGACATCCTGGCCGTACCCTGCGACGTGGCCGACATCGATTCCTGCCACGCCGCGGTGGCGCAGGTGCAGGAAAAGCTGGGCGCGGTCGACGTGCTGGTCAATAACGCGGGCATCACGCGCGACATGACCTTCAAGAAGATGGACAAGGTCAACTGGGACGCGGTGCTGCGTACCAATCTCGACAGCCTGTTCAACATGAGCAAGCAGGTCGCCGACAGCATGGTCGAGCGCAACTGGGGCCGCATCATCAATGTGTCCTCGGTGAACGGTTCCAAGGGCGCTTTCGGCCAGACCAACTACTCGGCCGCCAAGGCCGGCGTGCACGGCTTCACCAAGGCGCTGGCACTGGAGGTTGCGAAAAAAGGTGTCACCGTCAACACCATCTCGCCAGGCTACATCGGCACCAAGATGGTGACGGCTATTCCGAAAGAGGTGCTGGACTCCAAGATCCTGCCGAACATCCCGGTCGGGCGCTTGGGCAAACCCGAAGAAGTGGCGGGTTTGATCATCTACCTGGCCTCTGAAGAAGCCGCCTTCGTGACCGGGGCCAATATCGCCATCAACGGCGGTCAACACATGCAATGAGGACAAGACCATGATCAAGTCAGGAATCGACCAGGACGCACTGGTCAATATGTTTTCGCAGGCCACGGCCAAGCAGGGCGAAACCTTGCGCAAGACCGTGAGCGAGGTCACGCTGAAAGCCTTGCAGGGGCGCGAGCTGACGCTGGACAACATCCGCAAGGTGCTGAAGACGGTGACGCAGGCGGCCTCCACCGGCGCCGCGCAGAACCCGGCCAACGCGGTTGATGTCGAAGCCATGCTAGGCAAGGCCTTTGCGGGCATGGATGGCGCGTTGCTGCAGGCCGTCGAGGCCCACCGCAAGGCCTTGCAGCAGTTCATCGACCAGGGCCTGGACCTGAAGGACCGGCAGATGAAGGGCGCAATGGCCCATCTGGAGAAGATGGAGGACGTCTTTTTCACCACCGTCTCCAAGGCCACACAGGGCGCCGGCAGTTCTCTGCAAGCGCCGTGGCAGCAGGTGCTCCAAACCATGAAGGGCAAGGGCACCGACACGGGTGACCAGGCGAGCGCCGCCGTGGAACAGTTGGTGGAGCAGGCCCGCACAGCAATGCGAGCAGGCCGCGCCACCAGCATGAGCGCCACGCAGGCCATGATGGACAGCTACGCGTCGCTGGTCAGCGGCGTGCTGATCGGGATGTCCGAGGGATTGCAGCCGCAGGCCAAGGCGGCCGCCGGCCGCGCCCGTCGCGGTTGAGCGTCGCGCGCCAGGTTGCGGGGTGACCTTAAGAAAAGGAAAAGTCTCATGGACCCCATTCTCCTGGCGCGCATGCAGTTCGCGGCCAATATCAGCTTTCACATCCTGTTTCCGACCATCAGCATCGCGCTGGGCTGGATGCTGCTGTTCTTTCGCTGGCGCTGGCTGACCACGCACGTCGGCGCCTGGCTCATCGCCTATCGCTTCTGGACGAAGGTGTTCGCGCTGACGTTCGCGCTGGGCGTGGTCTCGGGCATCACCATGAGCTTCCAGTTCGGCACCAATTGGCCGGGCTACATGGAGCAGGTGGGCAATGTCGCCGGGCCGCTGCTCGCCTTCGAGGTGCTCACGGCATTCTTCCTGGAGGCAGGTTTCCTGGGCATCATGCTATTCGGCCACGGCCGTGTCAGCGAGCGCGTCCACCTGCTGTCGACCTTCTTCGTGGCCTTCGGCACCACGCTCAGCGCCTTCTGGATACTGGCGCTGAACTCGTGGATGCAGACACCGGCGGGGCATGAAGTGATCGCCGGCCAGTTCCACGTGAAGAGCTGGTTCGACGTGGTATTCAACCCCTCGTTTCCGTACCGCCTCACCCATATGCTGCTGGCCTCGGCACTTACCGTGGCCTTCCTGCTGACCGGCATCAGCGCCTGGCAGGTGCTGCGAGGCTGCGCCAATGCGTCGACTCCGAAGGTGCTGCGGGTTGGCCTGACGCTCGCGGCCTTGCTGATCCCGGTGCAGATCTTCGTCGGCGACCTGCACGGCCTGAACACGCTCAAGCACCAGCCGCAGAAGATCGCGGCCATGGAGGGCGTGTGGCAGACCGCGCGCGGCGCACCGCTGTTGCTGTTCGCCCTGCCGGATGGCGAGGCGCGCAAGAACCACTTCGAGATCGCGATCCCGAAGCTGGCCAGCCTGATCCTCACCCACGAGGCCGATGGCGAGATCAAGGGCCTGGACGAATTCCGCGACCGCCACCCACCGGCGCTGCCCATGTTCCTCGCTTTTCGCGCGATGGTCGGCATGGGTGTGTTGATGCTGCTGGTGAGCTGGGCCGGCTGGTGGCTGTACCGCCGCTGCGGTTGGCAGGCGCACTGGCTGCCGCGATGGCTGCTGTGGGGCCTGGCCGGCATGACCTTTTCGGGCTGGGTGGCGACCCTGGCCGGCTGGTACGTGACCGAGATCGGGCGCCAGCCCTACATCGTGTTCGGCCTGCTGCGCACCGCCGATGTGGCGTCCGCCGTGCCGGCGCCGATGATCGCGCTGACGCTGGCGATGTACGTGGCGCTCTACCTCGCGCTGATCCTCGCCTACGTGGCGGTCATCAAATACATGGCCGAGAAGCCTGGGCACGTCCTGGACCCCGATACCGACATGCCGGCTGCGGTTGTCGCTGGGAGCCAGGTATGAGCCGCCGGGCCGCTCCCAAGGCTCATGGCACCGCAGCCCGCAGGGCGGAGGTTATGCAATGACTTTCGACGAGTTCCTGCCGGTGATCTTCATGGCGCTGATGGGCGTGGCCATGCTGATCTACGTGATCAGCGACGGCTACGACCTGGGCGTGGGCATGCTGTTGCCGCGCGCCAACGATGCCGAGAAGGACGTGCTGATCGCGTCGATCGGGCCGTTCTGGGACGCCAACGAAACCTGGCTGGTGCTGGGCATCGGTATCTTGCTGGTCGCCTTCCCGAAGGCGCATGGCCTGGTGCTCAGCGAGCTCTACCTGCCCGTGGCGCTGATGCTGGTGGGCCTCACGCTACGCGGTGTGGCGTTCGATTTTCGCGTCAAGGCCAAGGCCGACCACAAGCCGATGTGGGACCGGATGTTTTTTGCCGGTTCCACCCTCGCCGCCGTGGCGCAGGGCTGGATGCTCGGCCGCTACGTCAGTGGGTTCGGCGAGGGCTGGAACTACCCCCTCTTTGCCGCCGCGATCGCCGCGGCACTGCCGATGGCGTACGTGCTGCTCGGTGCCGCGTGGCTGATCATGAAGACGGAGGGCGCCCTGCAGCAAAAGGCAATCGACTGGGCCAAGATCGCCTGGGGTCCGATGGTCGTCGGCCTGGCGCTGATCTCGCTGGCCACGCCATGGATCAGCGCCACCGTGCGCGAGCGCTGGTTCACGCTGCCGGCAGTGATCGCCCTCATGGCCATTCCATTGGTCACTGTCGCGGCGCTGCTGACCGTGCGCCGCCTGCTCGACACCCGTATCGTGCGCGGGCCCTTGTGCTGGCTGCCGTTCGTGCTGCTGATCGGGGTGTTCGTGCTGGGCTTTCTGGGGCTGGCTTACAGCCTCTATCCGTATGTGGTGATCGACCGCCTGACCATCTGGCAGGCCGCCAGCAGTCCGGCGGCGCTAAAAGTCATCCTGTTCGGCGTATGCATCTCGGTGCCGGCGATCGCGGCCTACACGGTGTTCTCGTACCGCGTGTTCCGCGGCAAGGCGACCGAGCTCAAGTACGCATGACCGCGCATGCCTGTCTAGATGAGCGCGGACTGCTTCGTGGCACACTTGAGCCGTTCTTGCAAGGAGCCGCGATCATCACCCCGAATGGCGTGCGCCGGATAGAGACCGGCGTGAAAAAACCCTGGCCCATCCGCGCGCTGGGCTGGATCGTATCGCTCGCGATCATCGCGGCCGCCGCGCTGGCGACTCATGATGCGGCCATGCGGTCCGGGCTCAATCGCCTGCGCGATGCGGCCGAGCACCGGCTCGACATGGTGGGTGTGGGGCTGGAGAGCGATCTGGCGCGTTACGAGTACCTGCCTTCGCTGCTGGAGATGACGCCCGGCGTCTTTGCCCTGCTGGCCGCCCCCGGCAACCCGGTTTTGCGCGACGAGGTCAACCGTTACCTGCAGGGCATCAACGCCACGGCGGGCGCGTCCAATCTGTATGTGCTGGACCGTGCGGGTGTCGCCCTCGCCGCCTCTGACTGGAGCGATCCGGGTACGCCGGTCGGCACGGACCTCTCGTTTCGGCCCTATGTGAAGGAAGCGCTGGCGCACGGCCGGGGCCGCTTCTACGGCGTCGGCATCACCAGCAAGCGCGCGGGCTACTACCTGTCCTACGCCTTGCCGCGCCAGGGGCCGCAGCGTGGCGTGGCGACCGTGAAGGTCAACCTTGAAGAGGCGGAAGCCGCCTGGAAAAAACTCCCCGGCACGGTGCTGCTGGTCGATGAACGCGGCGTGGTAATTCTGTCCTCGCGCGAAGAATGGAAGTTCCGGCCGCTGACCGCGCTGGCGCCGCAGGTGCTGGCCGATATCGCCAGCACGCGGCCCTACGGTGAGGCCACGCTGGCACCGCTGGACTGGCGCGAGGCGGAACGCCAGCCCGGCGATCCGGTCCTGGCCAGCGTGGACGGCATCGGCTACCTGAGCTCGGCGCGGCCTGTGCGCCAGTCCGGCTGGCGCCTGGTGGTGCTCGACGAGATGGCGCCGGTACGCGCCGGTGCCCGCTATTCCGCCATCACCGCCGCGCTGGGCACTTCGGTGTTGCTGCTGTTGGCGATGGTGCTGTGGCAGCGCCAGCGCGCCATACACCACAAGCTCGCCAGCCGAACCGCGCTGCAGGCCGCACACGACAGCCTCGAAGCCAAGGTTGCGGTGCGCACGGCCGAACTGCGACGCACCGTGGCCTTGCTGGGCGAGGAGGTCGAGGCGCGCAAGGCGATCGAGGCCGATTTGCGGGCCACGCAAAGCGATCTGGTGCACGCCGGGAAAATGGCCGCGCTGGGCCAGATGTCGGCCGGTGTGGTGCATGAACTCAACCAGCCGCTGGGCGCCCTGCGCACGCTGTCGGACAACGCTTGCGTGCTGCTGGAGCAGGATCGGCTGGGCGACGTGCGCGGCAATCTGCTGCGCATTGCGCACCTCGTGGATCGCCTCGGCCGCCTGACCTACCAGCTCAAGGCGTTTGCCCACAAAGCCAGCCCGTTGCGCGTGCCGGTGGCCTTGCAGCAGGTCATCGCCAACGCGCAGTTCCTGGTCTCGCAACGCCTGCGCGATAACGGCGTGGAACTGGTGGTGCAGGTGCAGCCCGCCGCCCTGGCCGTCCTGGCCGACGAGGCGCGGCTGGAGCAGGTGCTGGTCAATCTGCTGGGCAATGCCATCGATGCCATGGCGGCGTCCCCGCTGCGGCGCCTGCAGGTGCAAGCCGGCGTGGTCGACCTGGCGCCGGACCGCTGCCTCATCCGGGTCAGCGACACCGGTCCCGGCATTCGCGCCGACATCCTCGCGCACCTGTTCGAGCCTTTCATCACCAGCAAGCCGGCCGGCACCGGCCTGGGCTTGGGCCTGATGATCTCGGCGCACATCGTGCGCGAGTTCGGCGGCAGCCTGCGGGCCCACAACCTGGATGGCGCAGGCGCCTGCTTTGAAATCGAATTGCCATTGGCTAATCCACAGGAGACGGAAACCCATGAGTGACGCACAGCCCATCCGGGTGATCTTCGTCGAGGACGACGCCGATGTACGCCTGGGAAGCACCCAGGCGCTGGAGCTGGCCGGGCTGGCCGTCGACAGCTTTGCCTCGGTCGAGGATGCGCGCGCACGCATTCGGGCCGGCGTGCCGGCCGTGGTGCTGAGCGATGTCAAGCTGCCCGGCATGAGCGGCACCGACTGGCAAAACGAGATTCGCGCCATCGACGCCGATCTGCCGGTGATCCTGGTCACCGGCCACGGCGACATCGCGATGGCCGTGCAGGCGATGCGCCAGGGGGCCTATGACTTCATCGAGAAGCCTTTTTCATCGGAGCACCTGGTCGCGGTGGTGCGCCGCGCCGCCGAAAAGCGGTATCTCACGCTGCAGGTGCAGGCGCTGCGCGACCAACTGGAGAACTGGCATGGCATCCAGGCCGTGCTGCTGGGGCGCTCGGCCCAGATGCAGCAGGTGCGCCGCACCGTGCTGACCCTGGCGGCCACGKCGGCCGACGTGGTGATCTACGGCGAGACCGGCACCGGTAAGGACCTGGTGGCGCGCTGCCTGCACGAGCACAGTGACCGGCGCCGCGCCAACTATGTGCCGCTGAACTGCGGTGGCATGTCCGAGGCGCTGGCCGAGAGCGAACTGTTCGGCCACGAAGTGGGCTCCTTCACCGGCGCCACGCGCGTGCGCATCGGCAAGTTCGAGCATGCCCAGGGCGGCACCTTGTTCCTGGACGAAATCGAGAGCATGCCGATGGCCGTGCAGATCAAGTTCTTGCGCGCCTTGCAGGAACGCAGCATCGAGCGCATCGGCTCGAACAAGGCGATTCCCGTCGATTGCCGCGTGATCGCCGCGTCGAAGGACGATTTGAAAAGCCTGAGCGACAGGCACAAATTCCGTGCCGACCTGTACTACCGCATCGGCGTGGCCTTCATCGAACTGCCGCCACTGCGCGAGCGGCGCGAGGACATCCCGCTGCTATTCGAACACTTCACGCTGCTGGCGGCGAGCCGCTACCAACGGGTCGCGCCCCTGCTCAGCAGTTCGCAGCTGGCCGAGTTGATAGCCTATGCCTGGCCCGGCAATGTGCGCGAGTTGCACAATGTGGCGGACCGCTTCGTGCTGGGTTTGCTGGGGGATCGCCTGAATCTGACAACAGCGACTCACGCATTGTCCAGCAGCCTGCCGGAGCAAGTCGAGCACTTTGAGCGCGCCATGATCACCGAAGAGCTGAGGCGCCATCACGGCGATGTGGCTCACACCACCAAAGCGCTCGGGCTGCCCAAGCAGACTCTGTATGACAAGCTTCGTCGCCTGCAAATTTCCATAGATGCGTTCAGACAGGAGGATTGAGTCAGCGATGGCAAGCGGTCAACTGCTTTTTCTTTCGATGAATCGGTTGCGCAGTGTGTTACTAATTTAATAGCAAAATGGCGAAATTACAGGTCCAGCATCAATTTCAGGTTTTGCACGGCCGCACCCGATGCGCCCTTGCCCAGGTTGTCCAGCCGTGCAATCAGTACCGCATGGCGGTAGGTTTCGTTGCCGAACACGCGCAACTCCATCTTGTTGGTGTCATTGAGCGCCAAGGCATCCAGCTTGCCGGAGTCGGGCGCGGCTTCCACCGTTACCCATTCACTGCCTGCGTAATGCCGGGCCAGCACGTCGTGCAGCTGCGCGGCCGTGGGTTTGCCAGGCAGCAGATCCAGGTGCAGCGGCAGCTGCACCAGCATGCCCTGCTTGAAGTTGCCAACCGACGGAATGAACACCGGGCGGCGCGTCAGGCCGGTGTATTTCATGATTTCGGGCAGGTGTTTGTGCTCCAGGCCGAGGCCGTATACCTCGAACAGGGGCGCAGTGCCGGCCTCATAAGCCTCAATCATCTGGCGTCCGCCACCGGAGTAACCGCTCACGGAGGGAAGGCTCAGGGGGAAGTCGGCCGCAATCAGGCCGGCATCCACCAGCGGCCGGATCAGTGCAATTGCGCCGGTCGCATAGCAGCCCGGATTGCCGACGCGATCCGCCGCCACCACGGCGGCGCGTTGCGTGGCGGTGAGCTCCGGAAAGCCATAAACCCAGCCCGGCGTGGTGCGGTGGGCGGTGGAGGCGTCGATGATCTTGGGTTTTTTGCCCCCGTCGCCTGGCAGTGCGTCTATCATGGCGACTGATTCGCGTGCCGCGTCGTCGTGCAGGCACAGAATCACCAGGTCCACCTGTGCCATCAGGTCGCGCTTGGCCGCCGCATCCTTGCGCAGCTCGGGTGCGATGCTGACCAGCTCGATGTGAGGCATGGCTTGCAGCCGTTCACGGATTTGCAGGCCGGTGGTGCCGGCTTCTCCATCAATAAAAATTTTGGGCATAAGAACTTTCAGGGGGACGGACGGGTTACCGGTGACTGCCCGGGAGCGCCTGTCTGGGGCTAAATTGCTAAGTAAGAACCGCACAATAATTGTGCATCGCAGCATGATACAGTTCCATCTTGCTGCCTGCAGTGACCGTTAACATGGTGTTTTGGGGCCTGTTTCGTATTTTCAACAGTCTCTTTCCAAATTCCTGTTGCACTCCTCTTTTACTGAATTCTGAA
The DNA here is from genome assembly GCF_056401355.1 of Polaromonas sp. P4_F4. Lineage (NCBI taxonomy): Bacteria > Pseudomonadati > Pseudomonadota > Betaproteobacteria > Burkholderiales > Comamonadaceae > Polaromonas > Polaromonas sp. P4_F4. The sequence continues at coordinate 301,582 of NZ_JBFUJO010000002.1, forward strand.
GGTTTTTCATGAAAATTCACGAGTACCAAGGCAAGGAAATCTTGCGCAATTTTGGTGTGCCAGTGCCGCGGGGAATTCCTGCGTTCACCGTGCAGGAAGCGGTCGAAGCCGCACAGAAGCTGGGCGGCCCTGTCTGGGTGGTCAAGGCGCAGATCCATGCGGGCGGCCGCGGCAAGGGTGGCGGCGTCAAGCTGGCCCGCAGCATTGATGAAGTGAAAAAGCTCGCCGGCGAAATACTCGGCATGCAGTTGATCACGCACCAGACCGGCCCTGAAGGCCAGAAGGTCCGCCGCCTCCTGATTGAAGACGGCGCCGACATCAAGAAAGAATACTACGTGTCCGCCGTGACCGACCGCGCCACCCAGAAAGTGGCGTTCATGGCTTCCTCCGAAGGCGGCATGGACATCGAGGAAGTGGCCCACGCCACGCCCGAGAAAATCATCAAGGTGTTTATCGATCCGGCCACCGGCCTGACCGATGCACAGGCCAAGGAACTGGCCGACGGCATGACCGTGCCGCCGGGCTCCACCGCCCAGGCCGTGGATGTGCTCAAAAAGCTCTACAAGTGCTACATGGAAACCGACTGCAGCCTGGCCGAGATCAACCCGCTGATCCTCGAAGGCAACGGCAACATCAAGGCACTCGACGCGAAGTTCAACTTCGACCCCAACGCGCTGTTCCGCCACCCTGAAATCGTGGCCTTCCGCGATCTGGACGAAGAAGATCCTGCCGAAGTCGAAGCCAGCAAGTTCGACCTGGCCTACATCAGCCTGGACGGCAACATCGGCTGCCTGGTCAACGGCGCCGGTCTGGCCATGGCGACCATGGACACCATCAAGCTGTTCGGCGGCGAGCCGGCCAACTTCCTGGACGTGGGCGGCGGCGCCACTGCCGAGAAAGTCACCGAAGCCTTCAAGATCATGCTGAAGAACCCCGATGTCAAGGGCATCCTGGTCAACATCTTCGGCGGCATCATGAAGTGCGACACCATCGCCGACGGCGTCATCACCGCCTGCAAGGCCGTGAACCTGTCGGTTCCACTGGTCGTGCGCATGAAGGGCACCAACGAAGACCTGGGCAAGAAAATGCTGGCGGACTCCGGTCTGCCGATCATTGCCGCAGACACCATGGCCGAAGCCGCGACCAAAATCGTCGCTGCCGTGAAGTAAGCCATCAAGCCCAGGAGAAACAAGCATGTCGATCTACATCAACAAACACACCAAAGTCATCACGCAAGGCATCACCGGCAAGACCGGGCAGTTCCACACCCGCATGTGCCGCGACTACGCCAACGGCAAAGAGTGCTTCGTCGCTGGCGTGAATCCGAAGAAAGCCGGCGAAGATTTCGAAGGCATCCCGATTTATGCCAACGTCACCGAAGCCGCCAAGGCCACCGGTGCGACGGTGTCGGTGATTTATGTGCCGCCAGCCGGCGCGGCAGCCGCCATCTGGGAAGCCGTGGAAGCCAACCTCGATCTGGCGATCTGCATCACCGAAGGCATTCCCGTGCGGGACATGCTGGAAGTGCGCAACCGCATGAAGGCCAAGGAAGCTGCTGGCGGCAAGAAAACCCTGCTGCTGGGACCCAACTGCCCAGGTCTCATCACGCCCGAAGAGATCAAGATCGGCATCATGCCCGGCCACATCCACCGCAAGGGCCGCATTGGCGTGGTCAGCCGCTCCGGCACGCTGACCTATGAAGCCGTGGCGCAACTGACCGAAATCGGCCTGGGCCAGTCCAGCGCCGTGGGCATTGGTGGTGACCCGATCAATGGCCTGAAGCACATCGACGTGATGAAAGCCTTCAACGACGACCCTGACACCGATGCCGTCATCATGATTGGCGAGATCGGCGGCCCCGATGAAGCCGAAGCGGCCCAATGGTGCAAGGCCAACATGAAAAAGCCGATCGTCGGCTTCATCGCGGGTGTGACGGCACCGGCCGGCAAGCGCATGGGCCATGCCGGTGCGTTGATCTCCGGTGGCGCCGACACGGCCGACGCCAAGCTGGCCATCATGGAAGAGTGTGGCTTCACGGTGACGCGCAATCCGTCTGAAATGGCCAAGCTGCTCAAGGCTTTGCTGTAAGACGCGCAAGACGTCGAGTCAAAACTCGATTCAGGAAACTTGATCGCGGTCAAGTGCGTAAGCAGTAATACCAATCGTGGCGAGCCCCAATGGGGCTTAGACTCATCAAAAACAAAAAAGCGCTTTCCGGCGCTTTTTTAATTCATAACAGGAGATACCATGTTTTTTGGTCTGGACTTGATGTCCCCCCTTTTCTGGAGCGCCTTTGGCTCCATTTTGCTGGCCAATATCGTCCTGTCGGGTGATAACGCCGTGGTGATTGCCATGGCTGCCAGGACGCTGGAGCCGCATCAGCGGAACAAGGCGATTTTCTGGGGTAGTGCCGCAGCCATCGTCATGCGGATCGTCCTGACCATCGTGGCGATCCAGCTGTTGACTTTGCCCTACCTGAAAATCATCGGTGCCATTTTGCTCGTATACATTGGCGTGGATCTGCTCAAGGGCGAAGAAGAAGAAGATGGTGAAGGTCATCATATCAACGGCATGATGGCCGCCATCCGCACCATCCTGATTGCTGACCTGGTCATGAGTCTGGACAACGTGCTGGCCGTGGCCGCAGCCGCGAAGGGTAATTTGCCCCTGCTGGTGCTGGGTCTGCTGGTGAGCATTCCGCTGATTATTTTCGGCGCAACGCTGCTCACCAAGGTCATGGAGCGCTTCCCGATCATCATCACGATTGGTGCTGCCCTGCTTGGATTCCTGGCGGGTGAAATGCTGCTGACCGATCCGGCCGTCACGACCCAATTTGGCGTTGTCGGTGAGCAAACGGTTACGTTCGGCGGCATCCTGGGGGCTGTCCTGGTCGTGGCGCTGGGGACTTACCTCACAAAACTTCAGCAAAAGAAACAATCGGCCACCTGAGTTTCAGGGGATCACCTGGCTCGTTTGCTTTCCAGCCGACGGGTCGGGGGCTGTTAACAAGCCTCAAACGGCGGGCCTGACGGATCTCCCGCTCCAGGCGCCGCGTATGGCCGCGCTGTCGCGCCTTGCCAAAAAACACCAATTTGCAACAGTAAATGCGCCAGGCGTGTAAAAGTGCCTTGTCCGGTCGCAGCCCCTCTGTTAATGTCAGAGACAGGGCGACTTGTAACCTGAGGGATACAGTTTGACGGGATCTGCAGGTGCGCAAAACAACTGATAAAAAGCGGCGATGGCTATGGACGGCATCAGGACAAGGACCGGGAGGTGGCTCAATTCTCTGGCAAATGGTGTCGGTTTTGGCCTGCCGGATGATGGCTGGGCCTGGCGCGCGCCGGCGGTTTTTTCCTGGAGTGGCTTTGCCGGCCCGGTACCTCGCGTTGGCCGCCGGCACCGATCACACGAGGTGCCTGCCCGGCCTGCGTCAGCCGCAGTGGGTGTTCCTCTGAAACGCGCGACAGTGGCCCATTCGATACGTCCCTGGCTCACTCTTTGCTGGCGGCGCCTCGGGCATGTTCGGCAAGGGCCTATGATGCAAGTGAAGCCGTGATGATCCTGGCCCGCGCAGGGATTGAACTACCCGTTGCCCCGACCCCGCTGACGACCGAAATTCCAAGCGATAACACGAAAAAGATGATTTACGAGATTTGCACTCAAACAGACCCTGGTTTGACGCGGGACAACAATGAAGATGCCGTGGCAGTCGATGCCCAGACGGGGCTTTGTATCCTGGCCGACGGGATGGGTGGCTATAACGCCGGTGAAATTGCCAGCGGCATGGCTGCAGCCTTCATCAAGTCGGAGATGGGGCGCTGGCTGTCCCAGGCCGGCCGGTACGCCAATGCCAAGGAAGTGCGCCGGGCCATGGAGATTTGCGTGGAAAATGCGAACCACTCGATCTTTAACGCGGCCAACTCCAATCCGCAATACACAGGGATGGGCACGACGCTGGTGGTGGGTGTTTTTCAGGACAACCGCCTGATGCTGGGGCATATTGGAGATTCGCGCTGTTATCGCGTGCGTGGCCGGGAGTTCCGGCAACTCACCAAGGATCACTCCTTGCTGCAGGAGCAGCTTGACGCCGGCCTGATCACCCCGGAGCAGGCCCTTACTTCGGTGAACAAGAATCTGGTGACACGCGCTCTCGGCGTGGAAGACACGGTTTTGGTTGAAGTCAACGAGTACCGTGTGGAGGCCGACGACCTCTACCTGATGTGTTCGGATGGCCTGTCAGACATGGTGATTGACGAAGCCATCAGTGCCATCCTCCTCGGCGACGGAACGCTGGAGTACAAGGCCAGGCAACTGGTTGTCGCAGCCAATGAAGGCGGGGGGCGCGATAATATTTCAGTGGTGCTGGCGCACGCGAAAGAAGACTCGGCCAAGCGCGGCCTTCTGTCCAGAATACTGGGAAAATGAAGCGGTGACTGAAATACTACACAGGAGTCGGCCATGCCGAAAATGATCGTCTCTATTGATGGCGTTGTGATCAAGGAGGTCCAGTTGACGAAAGACCGGACATCTTTGGGGCGCAGGCCCTACAACGATATCGTCATTGACAACCTGGCTGTCAGCGGTGAGCACGCCGTTCTGCAAATGACCGGCAACGAGGTCTACCTCGAAGACCTCAACAGCACCAATGGCACGTATGTCAACGGCAAGGCGATCAAGAAGCGGCTGCTGCAAAACAGTGATCTGGTCGAAATTGGCAAGTACAAAATCAAGTATGTGAACGAAGCGGCTGCGCCCGATTACGAGCAGACGATGGTCATCAAGCCGGCATCCGCAGCCCTCGCGGCGCTTGCGGCTGCTGGTGCCGGTGGTGCTGGTGCTCCTGCGGCCGCCCCCGTGACGGCAGACGCAGCGGGTGTGGGCCTGCAAGGGGCGATCAAGGTCATGTCCGGCGCGGCCGCCGGCCGGGAAGTGGCCCTGGTCAAAGTCGTGACCACCATTGGCAAGCCCGGCGTGGCGGTGGCGGCCATTACCAAAAGACCTCAGGGTTTTGTGGTGGCCCATGTGGAGGGCGCCGGCAAGCCCACGCTCAATGGCGTTCCCATTGGCGCCGAACCTGTCAGTTTGAAAAATGGCGATATGCTGGAGCTGGCCGGGACGCAGATGCAGTTCGTGCAGCACTGACCGATGTCCTTGCCCGCCGCCAGCGGGAGATCGGGACCATGGGCGTCTCCATCCCAAAATTTCGATGAAACGCGTGCCCGGGCATGGGACTGGCATTTGCGACGTGCGGATACCGCGGATGTCTGCCCTGCCGCCGATCAGCGGCCAGCCCTGCCGTCGTCTGCATTGCGCGGGCGTGACAATATTGACAATCCGCCAAAAAGTTCCTTTACCGCACCCATGTGAAGCGTGTAGTCTCCATGGGCTGGCTGTCTTTTGGCCCAAAGCGGGATGACGCAGCCAGTTTCGAAACCATGTAACCTCAAGGCAGGGTGGAAACCTCATGAAAGTACGTGTATTGGGCTGTTCGGGAGCCATCGCCAGGGACTGCCGCACCACGTCTTTTTTGCTGGACCATGATTTGCTGGTCGATGCCGGCACGGGTGTCGGGGATCTCACCCTCGATGAAATGCGCGGCATTGACCATGTCCTTCTGACACATTCGCATCTCGACCATGTGGCCGCGCTGCCGCTGATGGTGGATGCAATTGCCGGCCAGAAAACCACGCCGATACAGATTCACGCCTTGCAAGGCACGATTGACGCGCTGAAGGCCCACATTTTCAACAACACGATCTGGCCTGACTTCTCAAGAATTCCAGACCCGGCAACGCCTTTCATCAGCTTTCATCCGCTGGAGCTCGGTCAAACCCTGGAGTTGGCCGGCAAGCATATTGAAGTGCTGCCCGCTGTGCACACGGTGCCGGCCGTCGGGTATGCGGTGAGCGCCGGCAAGGGCTGTTGGGTATTTACCGGCGACACCGAGCGCAATCCCGCGTTGTGGGCCCGTATTAATCAGCTAGATGTCGCGATGCTGGTCATCGAGACCGCCTTCAGCAATCGCGAGCGTGACCTGGCCAAACGCAGCCTGCATCTGGCGCCCCATGTGCTTGCCGGCGAACTCGACTGCATTGCGAGCGGCAAAAAATACCCCATCTACATCACCCACACCAAGCCGGCCGAGACAGAACTCATCATGGCCGAGATACAGCGCTTTGACCAGACACGCAACCTGGCGCACCATGTTTTGCACGACATCCGGTGGCTGCGGGCGGGTCAGGAGTTTGAACTGTGACAGTCCTCGTGCAAGGGTATCCCCAAAAAGGCATTCCTTGATTTACAGAAGCTCCCTCCCCAGAACAGAAGCGTCGTGGGCTCAGCCTTGAATTGCTGTACTTTCGGCAATTGCAACTGGTGACGAACCGAATTCACGAAACGGAAAATATTGACCAGATCATGCTGGAGGCCAGCTAGGACATCTGCAAGCTGTTCGATGCCGAGCGGCTGACCCGGTATGCGGTTGATGAAGATCGCACCGCCATTATTTTAATGCTGGTTGCGCCTGTGATGGACGGTGACACCCTGTATGGTGTTCTTCAGGTGATCAACAGCCGCAGTGATTCGCCAGCGCATGCAGAAAGAAGAGGGCCCGCGGCGCAAGGTGACCAAATACGACGGTCTGGTGACCGAAGGACTGCCGTCACAGGACGAGTTGCAGCAGTGCCTTGTGCAGGCGCGGAATGAGGCCTGGTCCGGCAGGCACCTGCTATGGCCAAACGCCATATATGGCCTGCCCATCAGCCCCCGAGTCCATCACCCGGCTACTGGACATGGGAGTGGCCCCTTTCAACTTTGCGGGTGCCCTGCTGGGCATTCTGGCCCAGCGGCTGGCCAAAAAGCTGCGTGACTGCAAGCAGCCCTATCACCTCGACTCCCGGGAAATCGGGGATTTCATCAGGGAGTACGCCGAAGAGCTGCGCCCCGCCGAAGCATGAAGGGCGGATCCCGGCGGTGAGTCGCCAAAGCTGTTCGAGGACTGGACCGCGCACTAAGGACACGAGGGGAAACTCCAGATATACCGGGCGGCCAGGGTGCGACAAATGCGGCAAGACGGGCTACAAGGGCCGCATTGGTTTGCGCGAATTGATGATTGCTGGCGACGTGGCCAAAAAACTCATCCAGGAGCGGGCCCGGGTGGCCGAGCTGTTTTCTTCAGCCGTCAGCAGCGGCATGCGCACACTGAAAATGGACGCCATGGAAAAAGTACTGATGGGCGTGACGGACCTCAAGCAGGTGCGATTAGTCTGTATCAAGTGACAAAAATGTCGCTTGGGGTGGTGCTGCCTGCCAAAAAATGAGCAAATAACGGGATAGGCGTAGCGTAAACGCAGCTAAAAGTTCTCGAATTGGAGGCTTTGGCGAGCTGGCCCGAAACCTGCTCTATTCCATTGCTTTTTCAACCAAGGAGTTTTCAATGAAGCGTACTATCCAACAGGGTTTCACCCTGATCGAGTTGATGATCGTTGTGGCGATTATCGGTATTCTGGCTGCCGTGGCTTTGCCTGCTTACCAGGACTACACCAAGCGCGCCAAGATGTCTGAGGTGATTTTGGCGGCTTCTTCCTGCCGCACGAGTGTCACGGAAACTTATCAATCCACCAATGCTGCTTCGCTGCCTGTGGGTGGCAAATGGGGCTGTGAGTCCTCGGTAGCCACTTCTAAATATGTTTCATTGATTGAGACTAATCAATATGGCGCAATCAGGGTGACTGCGGCCAATATTGCCACCGATGCAAACGGTACGGTTTACTTGACCCCGGTACCTGTGACTGCTAGCCAAACCATTAGCGCTTGGTTGTGTGGTCCCGGTACTGTTAATCCTAAATTTTTGCCCGGCTCTTGCCGCGACGCTACTGCTGCTACGGTCACTGAAGGTGGCGGCACCTTCGCGTCTAACTAATCTGCCGACTGCTGCTTAGTTCACTTGCAGCAATTGATTCAGGTTTAAAAACGCCCTTCGGGGCGTTTTTCTTTTTTTGATCATATGAAATATTTGTCAGCAAGTCTTCTGTTGCTCGGTTGGTTAATGCCCTTGCACTTTCCACCTTGGGTAAGCTGGCATAGTGAAATACTGTATTTTTTTTCCGCATTGCTGCTGGCTTGGTATGGCCTGTTGACTGAGGTGAAGAAGGATCGTTCATACCTTTTACCCTTCCCCGCCGCCGTCTTTCCCTTGATTGCCTTGGCATTTATTGCGGTCATTCAAGGTGCTGGGGGCCAGATCACTTTTTGGGGTGACGTTTCCGTTTTTGAGCTCTATGTGGCTTTGTGCATCCTCTGCCTCACGCTGGGATTTGCCTCTAACTCGCAAGCTCCGTCCCTGCGAGCTGGGGCGCATGATGGAAGCCGTCAAAACCTGGCGCTGACGTTTCTGGCTGTTACATTGACCTTTGGGGCTTTTGTTTCGGCCGTGGTGGCATTTGTTCAGGTCTTTGATCTGTGGGAGCACGCCACGTGGATTAACCGGATGCCTCAACTCCGTCGTCCCGGCGGAAATTTGGGGCAACCCAATCATTTGGCAACCCTGTTATTGATGGGCATGGCTAGCCTGTTGTTCCTGTATGAATCGGGCAAGCTCAAGGCTTTGCCCTCAGTCTTGGTTTTTCTGGTGTTGTGCACAGCCCTGGCTGCCACCGAGTCCCGGACCGGCGTAGTGAGCTTTTTGGTGCTGTCGGGCTGGTGGTTTCTCAAAAATCAGCGTGTGGGTTTCCATGTGTCCCCGTGGGCCGTCGCGCTGTCGGTTGTCGGATTCCTGGTGCTCTACTGGGTGTGGCCGTCGATTTTTGCTTTCGTTCAGCTCAACTCGGGCTTTGGCGTGGAAGTCAACACCGCCGCCGGGTCACGCCTGCTGGTGTGGCCGCAGCTGGTAGAGGCGGTGGCGCAGCGGCCATGGTGGGGCTGGGGCATCCGCGAGGTTTCCGAAGCGCACAACGCTGTGGCGCATGCCTATGCCGTGAGCGAACCCTTTTCATACAGCCACAATATTCTGCTTGATCTGGCGGTAGGGGTGGGCGTGCCGCTCACCGCAGTGCTGGTACTGGTCACGGGCGTGTGGCTGTGGCGGCGTGTCAGGCTGGCCAATCAGTTGCTGCCCTGGTATTGTCTGGCGGTGGTCGTGCCAGTAGCGGTGCATTCGATGCTGGAATTTCCGTTTGCTTATGCCTACTTTCTGGTTCCGGTCATGTTTTCGTTGGGCGCGCTGGAGCGCATGGCAGCCGCCAAGCCTGTGCTGCGCGTCGGGGTGCGTTCTGCCGCGGCGCTTTTGCTTGGGGTGAGCTTGGTGGCGGTCTGGTCATTGATTGAGTATGTTGACGTTGAAGAGGATTTCAGGGTCGCGCGTTTTGAGGCCCTGCGCTTGGGACAGACCCCCGGCGACTATCAAAGACCGGACGTTGTTCTATTGACGCAATTGGGAGCTTTGCTGGAGGGCGCCCGTATTTCGCCCAAGCCGGGCATGAAGGCCGAGGAGCTGGAACTCGCCAAAAAAGTTGCGCTTCGCTACCCCTGGACAGCCACGCAGAACCGTTACGCTCTATCGTTGGCGCTGAACGGAAACCCCGATGAAGCCTTGCGACAACTCCGCGTTATGCGGGCCATGCATGGCGAAAAAACCTACACGGAGATCAAGGCGAATTGGACCACCCTGGCTCAAGAGAAATATCCCCTATTGCGCGACCTGAAACTGCCTTGACGGGCTGGCGTGTGCCCCTGAACTCTATTCTCGCGCTGGTCGCGGGGCTGGCGCTGACTGTGCCTTGGCTATTGCCGCCGCAAGGTGGTCCCAGTCCTTCAGTGGTTCCGTGGCTGTTCAGTCTGGCCTGTGCCGGGGTTCTGTTGGGGGTTCTGCCGCTATCGCGCAAGCGTTGGTTGTGGTCCTGCTGGCTGGCTGCCGGGTGTCTGGGGGCGGTGTTTGTCCTCAAGGGTCATGCCACGGATACACTCGTCGCCGTTTTCGCCTTGGGGCTGGCCGGAACTTGCGCAGCTCTCGCCGCGAGCGTCAGCACTAACAGCCGTTCGGTATTCCGGCTGGCAACAGCATGGCTGATCGCTGGCCTGATCAGCGTTGTTATTGGTCTTTGCCAGTATTTTGGCGTGGAGCAGTACTTTCTGCCCTGGATGAGCCAGTCGGGCGTTGGCGAAGCCTTTGCCAACTTGCGTCAGCGCAACCAGTTTGCAACCTTGACCAACATGGGGCTGCTGGCTGTGCTGTGGCATGCAGCGCCGACCAGCAGCGGTCAACCCAAGCCATGGCGCTGGTGGGGCCTGATGGCGGCTGCCGTCTTGCTGTCAGTTGGCAATGCGGCGTCTTCATCGCGCACGGGGCTGGTTCAGCTGGGTTTCCTCGGAGGCATGGCCTGGCTGTGGGGCTGGCGGCGTCAATTAGCCATGCGGATTTTGATAATTGCCGTGCTGACCTATGGCGTTGCGGCGCTGGCCCTGCCTATGCTCGCAGGGCTGGACCCGGCGAGCACCGGCATTTTGGCGCGTTTGCACAATGGTGGACCAGCTTGCGCCAGCCGTTTGACCTTGTGGAGCAACGTACTGCACCTGATCGGACAACGGCCCTGGCTTGGCTGGGGTTGGGGCGAACTGGATTACGCCCACTACATGGCGTTCTATGACGGGCCGCGCTTTTGCGAAATCCTGGACAACGCGCACAACCTGCCGCTGCACCTGGCAGTGGAGCTGGGGATTCCGGTGGCCTTGGCGGTATGTGGAGGCTTCGTCTGGTGGGTCATCCGGCAACGGCCCTGGCGTGAGACGGACCCCACCCGCCAGATGGCGTGGGGTGTGCTGGCCGTCATTCTTTTGCACAGCATGCTGGAATACCCCCTATGGTACGGCCCGTTCCAAATGGCGTTTGGCTTGTCCCTGGGCCTGCTCTGGGGAGGCCGCAGAGCGCAGGCGAGCCCGCTGGAATCTCCGCCGGAGGAGTCACCTGTGTCTATTTTTCAAGCCTTGGCTGCTACTATTCTGATAGCTATCGTGGGTTACGCCGGTTGGGACTATCACCGTATCAGCCAGATTTACCTGGCACCCGAAGTCCGCGATGCGGCGTACCGTGACGACACGCTGCCCAAAATTCGCGGCTCCTGGCTGTTTCGCAATCAGGTGCGCTTTGCTGAACTGACCATCACGCCGCTCACGCGGGACAATGCGCAATGGACACTCGACACGGCGAGGGCGCTGCTGCATTACTCACCAGAGCCTCGCATCATCGAAAAGGTGATTGAGAGTGCTGTCATGCTCGGCCATGACGACGAGGCGTTAATGCATTTGGCGCGCTACCGGGCCGCCTTCCCGGAGGAGCATGCGCGCTGGGCGCAAGAGGCTGCAGCGGCACCGGAGCGTCTTCAGCGCCTGAAGTGACGCGGCTCAGGGGTTGACAAAGCTTCCTGACTTGCCGCCATGCTTTTCAAGCACGCGCACATCGGTCATGATCATCGCCCGGTCCGCCGCCTTGCACATGTCGTAAATCGTCAGCAAGGCCACTTGCACCGCGGTCAATGCTTCCATTTCCACACCGGTCGGGCCGACGGTTTCCACGGTCGCCTCGCAGGTGACGCTGGCGCTTGCGGCGTCGACCCTGAAATCAAGCGCTACGTGCGTGAGTGCCAGCGGATGGCACAGGGGGATCAGCTCGCTGGTTTTTTTCGCAGCCATGATGCCCGCTATCCTGGCCACACCCAGTACATCGCCTTTTTTTGCCGTGCCGGCGATGATGAGTGCCAGTGTGGCAGGATTCATGGTGATGCGACCCTGGGCAATAGCAACACGGTGCGTTGCGGCCTTGCCGGCCACGTCGACCATATGGGCTTGGCCTTGTGCGTCGAAGTGAGTCAGCGGAGAAGTCGTTGTCATCCTGTTACGAAACCTTTACAACCATCCCTCATCATACGAGCATGTTTTCAAAGTCATCTTCCTGGGGCCATCGCCTCTATGCCTCGAGCATTCATTTGGGCATCAGCCTGCTGGTCGCCAGTTTGGCGGCACTGCTGGTGTTTGCCGTCTGGTACCCCTACCCCTACCGCGAAATTTCCGGCGGGCGCAGCCTGTTTTTGCTGGTAATTACCGTCGATGTGATCATGGGCCCGTTACTGACATTGGCCGTATTCAACCGCAGCAAGCCGCTCAACGAGCTGCGCCTTGACCTGGCCGTCATTGGCTTGCTGCAACTGGCAGCGCTGGCCTACGGCTTGTGGACCGTCGCGGTGGCCCGGCCGGTGCACCTGGTGTTTGAAATCGACCGTTTTCGGGTGGTGCATGCGATTGACGTGCCGCCGGAATTACTGGATCGGTCGCCGGCAGGGTTGCGGCCCTTGCCACTGGCGGGGCCCACGCTGCTTTCGGTGCGTGAGTTCAAGAATGCCCGGGAGAGCTATGAGGCCACCATGGCGGCGATTCAAGGCGTGGCACTTGGCGCCCGGCCTGATTTGTGGCAGGGCTATGAACAGGCGACAGCGCAGGTCAAGGCACGCGCGCGCCCCGTGAGCGAGCTGAAAAATCGCTTTCCTGGCCGTGCCGCCGAAATTGACCAGGCCCTGAAGGCCGCGTCTTCCGCGGTCCGGGCCATGACCTCGGTGGGTTATGTTCCCCTGGCGAGCCGAAACACTTTCTGGACTGTCCTCATCGATACCAACACCACGGAGGTGATTGCTTTTGTTCCCATCGATTCGTTCTAGGCCCTACCCGTTGCAGCAGAGGGTTTTTGCCTGCAAGGTGCTGACAGCGGTGGTGTTGATGGCCACCACTGCCCATTTGTCGCTGGCGCAAGCGCCGGGCGCGGCGTCGGGCAGCCTTCCGTCTCTGGGTGACAACTCCGAGTTGGCGGCCGCTGCGGAGCGCCGCATCGGGGATCGCATCGCCGTCAGCATTTACCGTGATCCGGACTATCTCGATGACCCGGTGCTCGGGGATTACCTGCAAAGCATCTGGCAGCCCCTGATGACTGCCGCGCGGGCGCGTGGCGAGCTCAATGCCGAACTGGATGAGCGTTTTGCCTGGGACGTCTTTCTGGTCCGTGACCGAAGCGTCAATGCCTTTGCCCTGCCCGGAGGCTACTTTGGCGTGCACCTGGGTTTGATTGCCGCGGTGAGTAATGCGGACGAACTCGCCGCGGTCCTGGGCCATGAGCTCAGCCATGTCACGCAGCGGCATATCTCCCGGTTGATGACGCAACAAAACCGGCAAGCTCCCTGGGTGATTGCCGCCATGGTTCTGGGCGCCCTGGCCGCCAGTAAAAATCCCAATGCTGCCAGTGCCGCCATCGTCGGTGGGCAGGCGGTCGCGGTGCAGAACCAGCTCAACTTTTCCCGTGACATGGAGCGTGAAGCCGACCGGGTCGGGTTTGGCGTCATGACCGATGCCGGCTTTGCAAGCCGCGGCGTGGCGACCATGTTTGAAAAACTGCAGCAGGCCTCGCAGCTCAATGACAACGGATCTTTCCCCTATTTACGCTCGCATCCGCTGACCACCGAGCGAATCGCCGAAGCGCAGTCGCGCCTGCAGCTGGATGCAAGGGCTGCCACCAAGCCCACCCCGGAGGGCGAGGCCCGTGCCGCCAAGGCGCGCGTGTTGCATGCCATGATGGCCGCGCGTGCGCGAGTCCTGGCCAGCCCCGGAGTCGATGCGTTGCGTGCGATGGTGGCTGAGGCGCAGCGGCGGCCGACCTCGCTGCAAATGCAGGAGTCCCCTGCCACGGCGGCGCACATCCGCGACGCGGGAATCCTGTATGGGGGAACATTGGCGGCCGCCCAGCTGCGTGATTTTGCCGGTGCGCGAAACCTTCTGGCCAAGCTCAAGCCCCTCACCGTCGAAATTCAGCCTGCCAGTCATGCGCTGGACTTGCTGTCCATCGAGATTGATCTGATGGCGGGGACCGTGCCGCCCTCGGCGTCATCCTTCGACATGGCCAAGGCCCTCTCGCGCGCCGATGTGCTGACCCAGGCCCGGTCGTTGATGGCTGTCCAGCGGGCACGGGAGGTCTCGGGCAGACTGCAAACCTGGGTGGCAGGCCATCCTAAAGATGCGGCGGCCTGGCAATTGCTCGCGGTGGCTTACGGCAACCAGAACCAGACAGTCCGTGCGATTCGCGCTGATGCGGAAAGCCGCGCGGCCCACCTGGACTACGCGGCGGCGCTGGATCGCCTCAAGGCTGCGCAGGCGCTGATGCGCAGCAACCCCGCCAGCGCCGATTACGTGGAAGGCTCGATCATCGACACACGTACCCGCCAGATTGAGCTAGTCCTTAAAGAGCAGGCGCTCCAGGACAAAGTCGATCGCTAGTTGCAGTGCCGAGTAAATCAGGGAGCCTATGAGTGCCGCGCCAAAACCCTTGACGTTCAAGCCGCTGACCAGGCTGGCGGCCGCCCAGAACATGAGCGCGTTCACGATGAACAGAAAGAGGCCGAGCGTCACCACGGTCACAGGCAGCGTCAACAACACGAGAACAGGACGCACCACCATGTTCAGGGCGCCAAGTACCGCCGCCGCAATCAGGGCTGCGGTGAAGCTGGTCACCACCACGCCGGAATAGAGATAAGCCACCGCCAGCAAGGCGACCGCGCTGCAAAGCCAGTTGATGATGAGTTTCATCGCCAGAGAATACCACCTGGATGCGGCCTCTCTCATCCCGTCCCGCTGGGACATCGTGTCGGTAATTTGACTTGATTGCTGACCTGCAGCGTTCCGGATTTTCCGCCGGGCCGCCCCAAGGAAAATGAGCCCCCTCGGGGGGGGCGCGCCTTACGCGAAGCGAATAGCGTGGGGGCTATTCAATCGGTCGCAACCAGCAGGCCCGCGCTTGCCAGCGCGGCGGCATAGCCCAACACACCATGGTGCTCCTGGGCCTGCTCGGTCGTGACGGGTTGCAGATCCTGGCCGAATTTGGGTCGACGGGCATCCAGCACACGTGCAACGCCATGCTCCTTGATCAGGGATTCCGTCTGGGTGCTCAGCGTGGTCTGCGCCATTTGCGTCACCACGGTATCGCCCTCTTTTTGCAGGAGGGGCACCACTTGCGCAAATACTTTCGCCGCCCATTTGCCGCGCCAACTCTCCCGCGCACTGTGGGTTACCCATTTGCTGGCATGGTGCGTCACGCGTGGTGCACAGGCCACCAAAATCCAGCGGGTCGGACTGCGCGAGTTGCCCTCTGGCAGCATGGGTTGCAGCATATGCAGGGCATAGCCGGCATCGTCAATGTAAACAATGATGTTGTCCATAAAGTTCTCCTTCAGTTGTCATGTTTATAGAAGCTTCACTGGTTGAAACAAAAGGCCTTGGACCTCCCGCTGGCCTTCGGTGTTGCCTTTCACTTTCAATGTGGAATCAGTTCCTTGTCGCTTGCAAAGTGTTCCGACTTGTGGCGCCGGGTGGCCCACCAGCCCGCACCCAGCACACCCGCCACGGCCAATGCATAAGTAGCCCATTGAGCCGCGGTGTGCAGGGTTTCGGCAGAGGGCAATGCGCTCGGACCGCCGTAAATCGGGTCAAGCAGTTGTTCGCCGATGATCATGTTGGCGGCGGTGAATGCCAGAACGGCCGCCCCCAGGTTGATGATGATGGGGAAACGCGACACCAGTTTGAGCACCATCGTGCTGCCAAAAACCACGATAGGCACGCTCACCAGCAGGCCGATGATGACCAGGTCGAAGGCCCCGTGCGCGGCGCCGGCCACACCCAGAACGTTGTCGATGCCCATCAGGGCGTCGGCCACGACGATGGTTTTCATGGCGCCCCAGAATGTGGTGGCAACCGGGCCATGGTGTTCTCCGCCGCCCTCGTCAGCCAGCAGCTTGTAGGCAATCCAGAGCAGTCCCAAGCCGCCCACCAGCATCAGGCCGGGGATCTTGAGCAGCCACACCACACCCACCGTCATGGCAGAGCGCACCACGATGGCGCCAACCGTACCCCAGACAATGGCTCTTTTCTGAAGGGTGGGAGGCAGATTGCGCGCGGCCAGTGCAATCACGATGGCGTTGTCGCCGGCAAGCACGAGATCAATGAGGATGATCGCCAGCAGGGCCGACCACCAGGGGGCTGTAAATAGTTCCAATTTCACACTCCATATCAAGTTCAGACGTGGAAACCCAACGGATGGATTTCCGGCTTCGTTCAAACCGGACAGGTATGTGAGTGGTGCGGGTAGGGTTATACCGCAAACGCCTCGATCAAACCTGTACAGGTTTCAATCGAAGGTCTGGCTCAATATGCAGTGTCGCTGCATACCCAGCAAGCCGGAAGTGTGAACTTCGGAATGACGACTTGCTGTTAGCGATTTTGCTGTGTTGTCTGTTATCGAATATGTCAGCAAAACGAGGGAGTTACTCCCCTTCGTAAAGTGATTGGACAACAAAAAAAGATTTTTGGCAAGCCCCCGCACGCGGTGGAGGTGTTTTGTCTGGCTGATAATGAACAGCCCGGCTTTGCTGTTCGCCCACCAGGCGGGAGCGGTCCATAGTTTTTCTTTTTTCTCCATGCCCGGCATCCACATCACTGACATCGAAGCGGCCATCAACTACTGGCGCGACAAGAAGCCATCACCCGATGGCGTCACACTCGCGCCGGAGTTGCGTGCGCTGGCCGAGGTTTACGCCCTGATGGTTTTCTACCATGAGGACGAGGCCGATGAGGGGAGCTTTCCGCCCAAAGCGCTGGCAGCCTGGCGCACCTGGTACGACACCACGGCAGACACGCCCTGCATCGCCATCTGCTCGACCAGCCAGGGCGATTCGCTGTGCAAGGGTTGCGGCCGCACCTTCAATGAAGTGCAGCGCTGGCCCGAGATGACGCCAGCCGAAAAACGCGGCACCTGGCGACGCATCACGCTGGAGGCCACGGCCTGGCGCTTTGGCCGTTATGCGGACCGGGCGCTTGAAAAAGGTGTGGTTTCGACACTGTAAAAGAGCTGAAACGGCGGGCGGTTTCTGTCTCTTTTTATTGTGGAACAAGATGAGGCAGCTATCAAGTTCATAGCAACCAGTGGTGAAAAAGGATAGACTGGCGCATGCTTCGACTGACGCGCGCTCCCAATATTGCAATTGCCGCGCTGTGGGCCGGCGCCTTACAGCATGCAGGGTTGGCGGCCAGCGTGCAGCGTTACTACCTGGGCGGTGTCGCCGGTGAACTGCCGCCTGACCAATGCCTGCCCGAAGTGTGGCTCACCCATGATGAGGATGAACCCCGGGCGCGCGAGTTGCTGCACAACCTGCAAAATCTGCCGCAGCGGCGCTGGCTGTGCGCCTGCGGGGAGACCGTCGAAGGCGGGTTTGAGCAGTGCTGGCACTGCGGTGCGGACATGCCGGACATGCCGGTTTAGCGCCGCCGCAGCGGCAACCAGCAAGGGCGTTAAACCCTCCTGGCCAGCGTGGCGGCCAGGCCGACATAGCTGGCCGGCGTCATGGCCAGCAGGCGCTGCTTCTCCGCCTCGGGAATTTGCAGGGACCGGATCAGGGCATGCAGGTCTTCGGCCCGGACGGTTTTGCCGCGCGTTACTTCCTTGAGCTTTTCGTAGGCGCCCTGCACGCCGTAGCGGCGCATGACGGTCTGTATCGGTTCAGCCAGCACCTCCCACGAGCTGTCCAGGTCCTCCTGCAGCGCTTCCCGGTTGAGTTCCAGCTTGCCCAGCCCCACGCCCAGTGAGTTGTAGGCCAGCACGGCGTAACCCAGCGCCACGCCCATGTTGCGCAGCACGGTCGAGTCGGTCAGGTCGCGCTGCCAGCGGGAAACCGGCAGCTTTTCGCTCAGGTGCCTGAGCAGTGCATTGGCCAGGCCCAGGTTGCCTTCGGCGTTTTCAAAGTCGATCGGGTTCACCTTGTGCGGCATGGTGGAGGAGCCGATTTCGCCCTCCTTGAGGCGCTGCTTGAAATAGCCCACGCTCACATAACCCCAGACGTCCCGCGCGAAGTCGATCAGGATGGTGTTGGTGCGGGCCACGGCGTCAAACAGCTCGGCCATGTAGTCATGCGGCTCGATCTGGATGCTGTAGGGCTGGAAGGTCAGGCCCAGGCCCAGCGGCTCGGGCGTTTCAATCACGTTGCGGCTGAAGGCTTCCCAGTCAAAGTCGGGCCAGGCCGACAGGTGGGCGTTGTAGTTGCCGACGGCGCCGTTCATCTTGGCCATGAGCCTGATGCCGGCGATCTTTTCGCGCGCAGCTTGCAGGCGCACCACCACGTTGGCTATTTCCTTGCCTACCGTGGTCGGGCTGGCGGTCTGGCCGTGGGTGCGGCTGAGCATGGGCTCTGCCGCGTAGGTGTGCGCCATCTCGCGCATCTGCGCAATCACCTTGTCAAGGGCCGGCAACAGTACCAGTTCGCGACTGCTTTTGAGCTGCAGCGCATGGCTGGTGTTGTTGATGTCTTCGCTGGTGCAGGCGAAGTGCACGAATTCACCGGCAGCCTGCAACTCCGGCCGGGCTTCGAATTTCGACTTGATCCAGTACTCCACGGCCTTGACGTCGTGGTTGGTGGTTTTTTCAATCTCCTTGATGGCCACCGCATCGTTTTCCGAGAAATTCTTGACGAGGCCCAGCAGGTAAGTGCGCGCGCCGGGGCTCAGCGGCTTGAATTCGGCAAACTTCGCGTCCGAAAGGGCAATGAACCAGGCTACTTCCACCTGGACCCGGCGGTGCATATAGCCTTGCTCGGACATCAGGGGACGTAATTGGTTGAGTTTGCCGGCGTAGCGGCCGTCCAGCGGAGACAAGGCGTTGATGGTAGAAAAGCTCATACCGCAATTGTAGGCTGGTCGCCCGGGGAATGGCCCGGGCGCGCGGTGGCTGGGGGGTGCCTGAAACCTGGCAGATTTGCTCACCTTCGGGCGGTGTCGGCCGGAGCCGGTGCTTACTCGATAGAATGGCTTTTCCCGCACCACGATTTACACACGCTATGAAACTCATTGGATCCGCCACCAGCCCCTACGTACGCAAGGTACGTATCGTGATGGCTGAGAAAAAGCTCGACTACCAGATGGTGCTGGAAGATGTCTGGGCGGCCAATACCACCATCACCGCCTCGAACCCGCTGGGCAAGGTGCCCTGCCTGGTCATGGAGGGCGGCGAGGCCGTGTTTGATTCCCGCGTGATTGTCGAATACCTGGACACCCTTTCACCCGTGGGCAAGCTCATTCCGACCCAGGGCCGCGAGCGTGCCGAGGTCAAAACCTGGGAAGCCCTGGCCGACGGCCTGGTGGATGCGGCCATCCTGGCCCGGCTGGAAGCCACCTGGTCTGGCCGCAGTGCCCACGAGCGCAGCGACGCCTGGATACAGCGGCAGATGGGCAAAATCGAGGCCTGCCTCAAGGCCATGAGCACAGGTCTGGGCGAGAAGGCTTTTTGCAGTGGCATCCATTTCAGCCTGTCGGATGTCGCGGTGGGTTGCGCCCTGGGCTATCTGGACCTGCGGTTTGCCCAGGTGAACTGGCGCGAGAGCTATCCCAACCTGGCCAAATTGCAGGAAAAACTGGTTCAGCGCCCCAGCTTCGCGGAAACCCAGTCGGGCTGAAATTCCGCCTGAATCTGATAGAAGCCCGGCCTCCCGGGCTTTTTTTTCGCCTCGTGTAGCACGGCTCCGGGGGAAATCCGGCGACGGTCACCTGCGCTCACCGGGCGCGTTGCTTCAGCCAGCGCATCAGGCCGCCGATCCAGGGCAGCTTTTCATAAAGCTCCTGGGCGGCATCCCAATAGTCCCGGTGAAAATCAATCAGGCCGCTGGCCGTGAACTTCAGGTGCGAACCGCCGCAAACAGGTTGATGAGGTTGGGGTAGGTGTGCTCCGCGTTAAACACCAGAAAAACCGGTGTCCACCCCATGGCTCGCAGGACCGGGGGCGCTGCTCATGCCGGCGCCCGGAAGATAAAAATGCTGCGAAGCGCCCCGGCGCGAACGAGGGAGGGAGGGAGGAGGAGGAGCGCACCGGGATTGCAGCCGAACCAAAGTGATCCGGAAGGCTTCGCAACAGTGAAACTGTCTTATTGCTGGCGCTGCTGGGGGTTCCAGTCTGCGCCTGCCTTTATATGAGGACGCCGGTGCGCTGGTAGTTCCCGACGGAGGGCTGTTCTGGCTGGTAAATTTTTGTTAACGAAATGGCTCCTGGCAAGACGCCGCGGCCAGCGCAAACTGGGCAGGGGAAATTAAATTCCGCGCTGCAGGCGAAACATCTTCGTAGGGCGTCTTGGAGCGGCGGTGGGGATCGAAAACCTGGAGGCTCAGGGACCGGCCAGCTGTTTTTCGATCTCTTTGACGAACTGGCGGCTTTCCGGGGCGGTCAGGGAATTGAAGCTGACCGCACTGACGCCGTCCCGCGCAATCACATACTTGTAAAAGTTCCAACGTGGTGTGGTGCCGGTTTTGGCGGCGAGCTGCTTGAAGAGGGGGTTGGCGTCCTTGCCGCTGACGCTGGTTTTGGTAAACATCGGGAATTTCACGCCGAAGGTGTTTTCGCAAAAGTCGGCAATCTCCTTGTTGCTACCGGTTTCCTGCGAAAAGTCGTTGGAGGGAAAGCCCAGGACCACCAGACCCCGGTCTTTGTATTTCGCATAGAGCGCTTCCAGGCCCTCGTACTGGGGCGTAAAGCCGCAAAAGCTCGCGGTATTGACCACCACCACGACCTTGCCTTGGTACTGGCAAAGCGATTGCGGCTTTTCATCCTGCAATCGCAGGAAGTTGTGCTGCAAAAGGCCGGGGCAGACTGCTGCGTCCGCGGCGGCGGGCCCGGGTACGGGGGCGGATGGGGCAGGGACTGCCGATCTGGTGGCGGCTGCCGAGAGCGCGAGTCCGGCCAGCAGGGCAATCCGCAGCAGCGGTCTGGAGGGGGATGTCTGCTGGTTGTGCATGGCCCGAAATTCCTTGTGAGTCAAATAATTATGGTGCTAATGGCGTTTGGGCGTGCGCAGTAGCCATCCCGGGAGAGGGGCGAGCGTGCCGCATGCCATCAGGGGCCGCGCTGGTCCGCCAGACTCAGGGTTATGAAAGGTCTTCTGACAGCAAATGGCCCGGCATCCTGCCGGAAATCATCCCGATTTGCTGCCAAGTGGCCTGTAAATGGCCTGTAAGTCACCAGTTGTCACATTAGCCGCCTAAAATCGGCCAGTACCGGGATGTAACAGACATCCGGGGCAGATTTCTCTGCGTATTCGCTTGGCAAGGAGTTCACATGCTTTATCCTGAACTGTTCAAACAACTCGAATCCGTCCGCTGGGATATGGACAAAGACATTCCCTGGGCCAGTTTTGACGCATCCCAGTTGTCTGACGAGCAGGCCCAGACCATCAAGATGAATGCCATCACCGAATGGTCGGCCTTGCCCGCCACGGAGATGTTCCTGCGGGACAACAAGGACGACAGTGATTTTTCCGCTTTCATGTCCATCTGGTTTTTTGAAGAGCAAAAGCACTCGCTGGTGCTCATGGAATACCTGAAGCGATTCCGGCCCGACCTGGCTCCCACCGAAGAGGAACTGCACGAAGTGCGTTTCGAGTTCGAGCCGGCGCCCGCGCTGGAAACCCTGATGCTGCATTTTTGCGGTGAGATTCGCCTGAACCACTGGTACCGCCGGGCCAGCGAGTGGCACACCGAGCCGGTCATCAAGCAGATTTATACCCAGCTCAGCCAAGATGAAGCGCGCCATGGCGGCGCTTACCTGCGCTACATGAAACGCGCCATCAACAATTTCGGCAACGAAGCCAAGGCAGCCTTTACCAAGGTAGGCGTGCTGATGGCCAGTGCCCGCCGGACGGCGCAGGCCCTGCACCCGACCAACCTGCACGTCAACAAAAGCCTGTTTCCGCGCGACACCATCCAGAGCCGCCTGCCCAACCCCGAATGGCTGGAGCACTGGCTCGACACGCAGATCAAGTTTGACGCGGTGTGGGAGGGCAAGGTGGTCGAGCGCATCCTGCACAACCTGAGCCTGCTGATGAACCAGAGCTTCAAGAGTGTCCAGGAGCTGAACCGCTACCGCAAGGAACTCGGCAAGGATCTGGCCGCCGTCATCGTGCCTGACGGAAAGCCGCAAATCGCGTGAGCCTGCCTGCCCGCGTGAGCAAACCCGCCTTTCTGGACAAGATCGTTTCGCGCCAGGATGCAGCGGCCCGGGTCGCGGCGCTGCCCCGGCCGGTCGTGTTCACCAACGGTGTGTTCGACGTGCTGCACCGGGGCCATGCCACTTACCTGGCGCGCGCCCGCGAACTGGGTAGCAGCCTGGTTGTTGCGCTCAACACGGACGTGTCCGCCAAGCGCCTGGGCAAAGGCCCGGATCGCCCCTTGAACAACGAAGAAGACCGCGCCGTCATGATGGCGGCACTGGAGTCGGTCAGCCTGGTGACCTGGTTTGACGAAGACACGCCGCTGGAGCTGATCACCGAACTCAAGCCCGACCTGCTGGTCAAGGGCGGCGACTACGACATGGACACGCTGGCCGAAACCGCCGTGGTGAAGGCTTACGGCGGCAAGGCCCTGGCGATTCCTTTTGTGGATGGCTACTCCACGACGGCCCTGGTCAAGAAAATCCGCCGCACGCCACCCTGAATTTGCTATCTAATTGATAGCTTTGTGTGCCAGTCCATATTGCCAGTCCATATCGGGATGCAGGCCAATATTCCATATGGTTTGAATTGGACCGGACCCTCCATTCACGGAGTCTTTGACGGTGACGGTGACGGTGACGCAGGCGTTTGCGGCGCCTTGCGGCGCAACTTGCCGGCCATGCGCCTGATCCATTGCTCCAGGTCGTCCATGTAGGTAAATACCGCCGGCACCACCAGCAGGCTCAGCACGGTCGAGGTGATCAGGCCGCCAATCACCGCCACCGACATCGGCGAGCGAAAACTCGGGTCGGCCACGCCAAAACCGATGGCAATCGGCAGCATGCCGGCGCCCATGGCCAGCGTGGTCATGATGATGGGCCGGGCACGCTTGTGGCAGGCGTCGAGCAGCGCGTCGAGGCGGCTCATATGGTGGTCGCGCCGGGCCACGATGGCGTACTCGACCAGCAAGATCGAGTTCTTGGTGGCAATGCCCATCAGCATGATGAGGCCGATCAGCGAGGGCATGGAAAAGCTCTTTTGCGCAATCAACAGGCCGACAAACGCGCCGCCCAGCGACAAGGGTAAAGCGGCAAGAATGGTCACCGGGTGCAAAAAGTCCTTGAACAGCAGCACCAGCACGATGTAGATGCACAGCACACCGGTGAGCATGGCCAGGCCAAAGCTGGCAAACAGCTCGCCCATGACCTCGGCGTCGCCGATTTCGACGACTTTCACCCCCGGCGGCAGGTTCTTCACGGCGGGCAGCTCCTGCACCGCCTTGGTCACCTCACCCAGCGGCAGGCCCGACAGCTCAATCTCGAAGTTGACGTTGCGCGAGCGGTCGTAGCGGTCAATGATGGCCGGGCCGCTGGCGATCTCCAGCGTGGCGACCTGGCCCAGCATGACCGGCCCCGCGCCCGGCTTGATGCTGGGCACGCTCAGGCGTTCCAGCACGCTGAGGTCTTTGCGCGCGGCATCGGCGAGCTTCACCACAATTGGCACCTGGCGCTCCGACAGATTGAGTTTGGGCAGCGACTCGTCGTAGTCGCCCAAGGTCGCGATGCGCAGGGTTTCTCCGATGGCGGCACTGGTCACGCCCAGGTCGGCGGCGCGCGCGAAGTCGGGCCGCACGGCGATTTCGGGGCGGATCAGGCTGGCGCTGGAGGCCACGCTGCCCAGGCCGGGGACGGTGCGCAGATCTTTTTCAACCGCCCGCGCCGCGGCCTGCAAGGCCAGGGGGTCTTCGCTGGTCAGCACCAGCACGTATTTTTCGCCCGAACCGCCCAGCCCGACCTTGCTGCGCACGCCGGGCAGCGGCTCCAGCGCCGTGCGTATCTTGTTTTCTATGCCCTGCTTGCGCGGCCGCTCGCCGCGCTCGGCCAGCAGCACCGTGAGCGTGGCCTTGCGGGTTTCGGCCGCACCCGACATGGCGAACGGGTCGGTGCCCGCGCTGCCGCCGCCTATGGTGGTGTAGACGCTGCGCACATGCTCGACCTTGCCGATCAACAGCCGGGCCTGCTCGGCGGCCGCTTCGGTTTGCGCCAGGCTGCTGCCGGGCTGCAGCTCCAGGTAGACCTGGGTTTGCGAGTTGTCGTCGGGCGGAATAAAGCCGGTGGGCAGCAGCGGAATCAGCATGATGGAGCCGACAAAAAAGAGCGTGGCCGCCACCATGGTGACGGCGCGATGGCGCAGGCACCAGGCGGCCGCGCGCATGTAGCGTTTGAGCCAGCCGGGCTCTTTGTGGTTGTCCACGATCGGTTTCAGGATATAGGCCGCCATCATGGGCGTGAGCACCCGTGCCACCACCAGCGAGGCCAGCACCGCCAGCGCGGCGGTCCAGCCGAACTGCTTGAAAAACTTGCCGGCAATGCCGCTCATGAATGCGGTGGGCAAAAACACTGCCACCAGCGTGAACGTGGTGGCGATCACCGCCAGGCCAATTTCGTCGGCGGCTTCCATCGCCGCCTGGTAGGGCGTTTTGCCCATGCGCAGGTGGCGCACGATGTTTTCTACCTCGACGATGGCGTCGTCCACCAGAATGCCGATGACCAGCGACAAGGCCAGCAAGGTCACGACGTTGATCGAAAACCCCAACAGGTACATGCCGATGAAGGCCGGAATCACCGACAGCGGCAGCGCCACCGCCGAGACAAAGGTGGCACGCCAGTCACGCAAAAACAGCCACACCACCAGCACCGCCAGGATCGCGCCCTCGTACAGCAGGTGCAGCGAGCCGTCGTACTCTTCTTCCACCGGGGTGACGAAGTTGAAGGCCTCGGTCAACACCAGGTCGGGGTGCTGGGCCTTCAGCTCGGCGAGCGCCACCTGCACCGCCGCACCCACGGCCACTTCGCTCTCCCCGCGGCTGCGCGCCACTTCAAAACCGACCACCGGCTTGCCGTCGAGCAGCGCCGCCGAGCGCGGCTCGGCCGTGGTGTCGCTGACGGTGGCGACTTCATCCAGGCGGATGCGCCGGCCATCGCCGAGCGCCAGTTCCAGCCGGCCCAGTTCTTCGGCCGACTTGACGGTGGCCAGCGTGCGCACCGGCTGCTCGCTGCCACCCAGGTCGGTGCGGCCGCCGGCGCTTTCGTTTTGCACCTGCCGCAGCTGGCGCGAGATGTCGGCCGCCGACGCGCCCAGCGCCTGCAAACGCGAGGGGTCAAGCGCCACCCGCACCTCGCGCGTGACACCGCCGACGCGGTTGACTGCGCCCACGCCGCGTACCGCCAGCAGCTTGCGTGCAATGTCGTTGTCCACAAACCAGGACAGCGCCTCGGCATCCATGCGGGCCGACGCGATGGTGAAGGCCAGGATTGGTTGCCCGGCCAGATCGACCTTGCTGACCACCGGGTCGCGCACATCGCCCGGCAGGTCGGCGCGCACGCGTTGAACCGCGGAGCGCACGTCGTCGACAGCTTCCTGCACCGGCTTTTCAAGCCGGAATTCGGCGGTCAGGGTCACGCCGCCGTCCTGCACCTTGGTGCTGATGTGCTTCAGGCCCTGCACGGTGGCAATCGAGTTTTCGAGCTTGCGGGCCACCTCGGTTTCCAGCTGGGCCGGTGCGGCGCCGGGCAGCGAAGCAGAGACGCTGACCGTCGGCAAATCAATGTCGGGAAAGTTCTGCACCTTCATGGCCTTGAAGGACAGCAGGCCGCCAAAGCTGAGCAGCACAAACAGCATCACTGCCGGAATCGGGTTCTTGATAGACCAGGATGAGACGTTCATCATCTTGAGCTGCTCCTTATTTGACAGCTTTTGATGCTGCTGCTGACGATGACGGTGATGGTGATGTGGGCGCCGCGGCCTGGTTTGATGCGGCTTCTTCGCTGACCCGCACCAGGTCACCGTCGTTCAGGAAGCCCGCGCCATTGACCACAATGCGCGCATCGGCGGGCAAGCCCGAAACGACCTCGACGCGCTCGCCGGCCAGCCGCCCGGTTTGCACCTTGAGCTGGCTGACGCGGTTGTCGGCCCCGAGGCGAAACACATAGTTAAAACCATCGCGCACCACCAGCGCGCGCTGCGGCACCGTCAGCGCGTTGGATGCGCCGAGGTCAAATTCCCCGCGCGCAAACATGCCGGCCTTGGCCGGCGAGCCCTTGCCCGCCGACGAGGGCAAATCCACATACACCAGCGCCGAGCGGGTCTGCGGATCCACACTGGGCGCGATCATGCGCACGCGGCCGTTCAGCTCGCCGCCGCTGGCGGGGCGCACGATGGCCGTCGTGCCGGCAGTGATGCGGCCCAGCTCGGCTGACGTGACTTCCGCGCGCCACTCCAGCCGGCCCTGGCGAATCATGCGAAACAGCTCAACGCCATTGCCCACCACAGCGCCCACCGTGGCGGTGCGCGCCGAGATCACGCCGCTGTCGGGCGCCAGCACCTGCGTCTGGCGGCCGCGCAGCTGCTGCGCGGCCAGCACCGCCTGGGCCGCTTCAGCGCGCGCCTTGGCGGTTTGCTCGGTGGTGAGGTACTGGTTGATCTGCTGGGTGCTGAGGGCGCCCGAGTTTTGCAGCGTGCGCGCCCGTTCGGCGTTGGCCGCCGCATCGGCCGCGTTGGCCTGGGCTTCCAGCAGGCTGGCCCGGGCCTGCGCCACGTCGGCCTGCACACTGTCGGTGGCAAACGTCGCCAGCACCTGGCCGGCTTTCACCGCATCGCCCACATTGACCCGTACCTCGGTCAGGCGCAGTCCACTGGATTCCGATCCGATGATGGCCTCCTGCCAGGCCGTGATGCTGCCATTGGCGGCCAGCCTGATGGGCAGGCGGGTGGGCTCGGGCTGGGCGGCGGTGACGGTGAGCGCCGGTTTGGCGGTGGGCTTGGTGCCGGCTGCAGCGGCATCGGGCTTGCCGGAAGAAAAGACAAAGAAAGCGCCGGCGGCTACGGCGATCACCACGAAGGCGATCAGGGCGGCCGGCTTGAGTTTGAGTTTTTTCATGGTGTTGGGAGGTCAGACGATGGCAGTACAGGCAATGGGGCAACGGGTGGTGCGCTGTGCAGTGGTGGTGGCCGGCGTCCAGCCGCCGCCCATGGCGCGGTACAGCGCCACCCAGGCCGCCATGCGTTCGCGTTGCAGGGAAGCCAGCGTGATCTGGGCGGCCAGCAAGGTGCGGCGCGCGTCCTCGAGCTCGACCAGGCTGGCCAGGCCGCTCTGGTAACGCGCTTCGGTGCCGGTGAACGACGCCCGGTAGCCGGCGACCGCGGTTTGCAGGTCGCCCTCGCGCGCGGTGGTGCTTTGCAGGTTGACCAGCGCTTCCTCGACTTCACGCACGGCCTGCCGCACGCGGGCGCGGTAAAGGGCGGCCGCTTCCTCGTAACGCGCCTGGGCCGCATCGACATTGGCGGCGCGCCGGCCGCCGTCAAACAGCGGCAGTGTTAGCGCCAGTGGACCGATAGACCAGGTAGTCAGGTCGGTCGTCACGCCGCCGGCGCGAAAACTCGAGCGGCCGATCGAGCCGTTCAGGCTCAGGCGCGGGTAGCGCTGGGCTTGTGCGCTGCCAATGTCGGCGCTGGCGGCGGCCACTTCACGCTCGGCGTTGAACACGTCGGGGCGCTGGGCGAGTGCGTCGGCCGGCACGCTCGCGATTGAAATCATGGCTGCTTGTGCCCGTACTTCGGGGGCCAGAGCGACTTTTTGCCTTAGATCCGGCTCTGCCAGGCCGGTCAGGGCGACCAGTGCCTTGAGGTCCAGCTCGCACTGGGCGCGCTGCTGAGTGGCGCGGCCGCTGGCTTCCGCCGCGCTGGCGCGCGCCAAGGCCGCGGTGGCGGGCGCGGTAAAACCGGCCTGCATGCTGCGGTCCGACAGCTGCGCGGTTTGCTGGCGCGAGGCCGCGTCGGCGCGTGTCACCGCCTCCAGCTGGCCGCAGGTGCGCAGGCTGTAGTACTGATTGGCCACCTCGGCGGCGACCGACACGCGGGCGTCGTGCCACTGCGCTTGGGCGCCGGCCAGGCGCTCGGTGGCCGCATCGCGGCCGGCGCGGTTGCCGCCAAACACGTCGATTTCCCAGGCCGCCTGCAGGCCGGCCTGGGTGGTGGTGGTGATGGGGGCCGGGCCTGAGCCGGTCGGCGGCTGCGAACGGCTGCGGCTGGCGCTGGCCGACGCATCCAGCGAGGGCAGCAGCGCCGCACCGGCCGCCACCCGCGTGGCGCGTGACTGCTCGATGCGCGAGCGCGCCGTGGCAATCGAGGGGCTGACCGCCTGGGCGGCGGCAATCAGCTCGACCAGCAGCGGGTCACCCTGCTGTTGCCACCATTGCGTGAGGTCGGTGAGGGTGCCGTTATGCGGCAGCGGCGCAAACCATTGCGAAGGCAGCGCTGCCGACACCGTGCTGGGTGCCGGGTGCGTGGCGCAGGCGGCCAGCGCCAAAGGCAGCAGGCTGCAGATGATGAGCGAACGGGTGAACGAGGGTGGTTTCATGTTTTTTTTCTCTTGCCAGTTGCTGCGGTGGCTGTTGATTGCGCCGCGGTCTGGCGCAGTGCCGCTTCAATGCCCACCATGGCTTCTGCATAAGCCACCAGGTGGCCGGCCCAGGTGTCAATCGCCTGTGGCTGGTCCAGCAGCTGCGGCCGGATGGCTTGCACCACGTCCCGCGTGATGAACAGCTGCAGGGCCAAGCCGGTGATGCTGAAGGCCAGCCGGTGCAGGTCGTCATCGGGCTGGTCAATCCCCAAATGCCGGCCCAGCACGGCCACCAGCGCCGCATGCGCGGGTTTGATGCCGTTGTCGATTTCCTCGGCCCACACCCCCGTGGGTTCCAGCATCTCGCGAAAGTGCAGGCGGGTGCACTGCTGCACCAGTTCCCCTTGTTTCATCGGGGCCAAAAAACTGGTGACGAACCCTTGCAAGGACTGCTGCAAGGTGAAATCGGGCTGGTCGTACCGCCCGATTTCATTGTCGGCACAGCCCATAGGCTCGGTGAACGCCGCACGGTAGAGTCCGGCCTTGTCGCCAAAGTAATAGCTGATCGAGGCGATGTTGGCGCCCGCGGCCAGCGCAATTTCGCGGGTGGAGGTTTTGTTAAAGCCTTTTTCGGCAAACAGCCGGAGCGCGGTATGCAGCAGTTGCTGCCGGGCTTCGGCGCCGTCCGAGCGCTGTTTTTTGCGCAGCTCGCTGGCGGGGACAGCGCGGCGCGGGCGTGAAACGGGCGTGGTGGAGGTCGTGCGGGCGCTGGAAGTCATGCGCCGTATTAAAGCACGTAGATCAATCGATTGATTTAATTAACCCGGCAGATCTGCTGTTGCACCACAACCGCGTGGAGCGCGGCACTCCTTCACTGCGTGAACGTCGCCGTCCAGAGCGCCTGGATGGCATCGCGTTCGGCCTGCAGCGCCGGCGGGCTGACCTGGGTTGGCTCTTCATTCAGGCGGGCCTTGTGCTGCACCCGACGCAGTTCGCGGTAGGCACTGGCAGCGCGCTGGCCCACGCCCATGGGCAGCAGGCCGGCGGCTTCCGCCCGCTGCAGCAGGGCGATGTTGCCGACGTTGGGTACCAGCTCCGGGTGCTGTGCAGACTGGGACAGCACCAGAAACTGCACCGCAAATTCGGCGTCGACCATGCCGCCATCGCTGTGCTTGATGTCGAACCGGTCGGACTTGACCGGATGCGCGGCGCGCACTTTTTCGCGCATGGCCACGATTTCATGGCGCAAGGCGTGGGCGTCACGCGGTGCGGTGATCACCGCTTCGCGCACCTGGTCGAAGCGCTGGCGCAGCGACTCGTCACCCAGGACAAAGCGCGCACGTGTCATGGCCTGGTGTTCCCAGGTCCAGGCGGTGTTGCTGCCGCGCTGCTGCTGGTACCTGGCATAGGCTTCAAAGCTGGTGACCAGCAGCCCTGAATTGCCATTGGGGCGCAGGGCGGTGTCGATCTCGAACAGGTCGCCCTCTGCGGTCTTGATGGTCAGCCAGTTGATCAGTTTGCGCACAAAGGCCGCATAGACCTCGGGCGCCTGCTCGGCCTCGTCTTCATAGACGAACACAATGTCCAGGTCGCTGCCGTAGCCCAGTTCCTTGCCGCCCAGCTTGCCGTAGGCAATGATGGCAAACTGCGGCATCTCGCGGTGCCGGTTCCTGAGGCGCTGCCAGCACCAGCCGGCGGTGACGTCCAGCACCGCTTCCGCCAGCGCGCTTAAATCGTCGGCCACCTGCTCGACCGTGAGCACCCCTTCCACATCGCGTGCCAGCGTACGGAAAACCTCGGCATGGTGGGCGCGGCGCAGCAGGTTCAGGCAGGTTTCCTCATCGTCCTCGCCGGTGCGCCTGAGCGCGGCCAGCCGCTGCTGCAACTCCCGGATGAAGGCGGCGCTGTCAAAACGCTCGCGCAACAGCTCATCGCTGGCCAGCTCGTCAATCACGCCGGGATGCTGGAACAGGTAGCGGGCCGGCCATTTGGCGGCACCCAGCAGCCGCAGCAGGCGCTCATGCACCGCCGGGCGCTCCAGCAGCAGCGCAAGATAGCTTTCCCGCCTGAGCAGCGGCTCTATCCAATCGATGATGCGGACGGCGGCTTCTTCGGTCACGCTGCCTTCGCGCAGCCACAACGCGGTGCGCTGCACCAGGCGCACCAGGCGCGCACGCGACTCCTCGCGCAGGGCCAGCACCCGGGGATGCTGGCGCCACAGCGCCAGACGGGCGCGAAACTGCTCTGGCCATTGCTCGGACAGCTGCTCGAGCAGTTCGTCGAGTTGCTGCGGCGCCGACCCGTTGGTTCCGGCCGCCTTGCCGCAGCCCTTGCAGTCGGTTTTGCCGCCCAGCAATTTGTCAAACTCCCCGGCAACCAGCTCGCGGTGGGCGTCCAGTTCGCTGAGAAACGGGCAGCAGCTGCTGTAACCCAGGGTGTGCGCAATCCAGGCCAGATCGTCGTCGCGGGTCGGCAGGACGTGGGTTTGCTGGTCGTCCAGATACTGGATGCGGTGCTCGACGCGGCGCAGGAAGTCGTAAGCCCGCGTCAGCGCATCGGCCGTTTCCTGGGGCATCAGCCCGGCGCGTGCGACGCGCTGCAACGCATCGACGGTGGGACGGGTGCGCAGCTCGGGGAATTGCCCGCCCCGCACGACCTGCAGCAGTTGCACGGTAAATTCAATTTCGCGGATGCCACCGCGCGATATCTTCACATCGTTGGCGCGCTCGGGGTGGCCGGCGCAGCGCTTGGCCGCATGCTCGCGAATTTGCCGGTGCAGGATGCGCAGGGCATCAAACACGTTGTAGTCCAGGTAGCGCCGGAAGACAAAAGGCAGCACGGAGCCACGCAAGGCCTGAGCCGAGCCGCTCTGGATGCATTCCAGGGGCGCGACCACCCGGCTTTTGAGCCAGGCAAAGCGTTCCCATTCGCGCCCCTGGGCCTGGAAATATTCTTCCAGCGCGCTGAGCGAGACGGCTGCAGGCCCCGAATTGCCATTGGGCCGCAGTGCGAGATCCACCCGGAACACAAAGCCGTGCTCGGTGGCGTCGCCGATCAGCCCGAATACGGCCTTGACCTGGCGTGCAAAATATTCGTGGTTCGATATCTGGCCGCGGCCGTCGCTGCGGCCGGTGGTTTCGCCGTCGTGGTCATACACGTAAATCAGGTCGATGTCGCTGGAGACATTGAGCTCACGCGCCCCCAGCTTGCCCATGCCCACCACCCACATGCGGGCGCGGCCACCCTCGGGGGCCTGCGGAGCACCATGCAAGGCGTCCAGCATCCCGGCGGAGTCCCGCATGGCCACATCGAGCGAAAGTTCTGCCAGCTCGGTCATGGCGCGGGTCACGACGTGCAGCGCAACGCCGGGGGTACTCGCGGTGGCAACGGCCGCCAGCGCCGGGCCGCCCCAAGCAAGGCCAGCCCCCTCGGGGGGCAGCGAACCACACACAGTGGGGAGCGTGGGGGCCATCTGACCGTCGCAGTCGAGCACCACCAGCCGTTCCATCACCAGTTGCCGCAGCACCCGCAGTGCCGCGCCGGTCTCCAGGCCGCTGGCCAACAGCGCATCCAGGGCGACCTGCATGGTGGAACGCACAGGCGCTCCAGCCGGCAGCAGGTGCATCTGCTCTGCGTAGCGGCGGCGAATGCGTTGGACAAATCGGGAATAAGCCGAGGCTGGCGACCCTGGGTCGGCGGGAGTTTCGGGGCGGGCGGTTGAGGCGACGGTCATCACACTAGTTCACAAAACTTCATGGTTTTCCACCGCGCGGCCGGGCGAAGCATGGCACCGGCGGTCATAATTCTCATGTCAATGGAGCCCACCATACCCAGCCCGTCCGCCCCGCCAGTCTTGCCGTCCCGACGCCTGCGATGGATCGCTTTGTTCACGCGCTTCTCGCTGTGGCTGGTCGCGATGGTCTGGCTGCTCTTTGGCCTGAGCTGGTTGGTGTTGCATGGCTGGATTGTGCCGCGAATCGGGGAATTCCGTCCGCGGCTGGAACTAGAGGCCAGCAAGGCGCTGGGGGTGCCCGTCCGGATTGGCCAGATCACCGCCCACTCGCAGGGGATGATTCCCTCGTTTGAACTGCAAGGCGTGGCGCTGCTGGACGCGCAGGGGCGCGAGGCACTGCGCCTGCCGCGCCTGCTGGGAACCCTGTCGCCCTCTTCGCTGCTGGGGCTGGGCTTTGAGCAGCTTTACATCGACAAGCCCGAGCTGGAGATCCGCCGCACCGCTGACGGCAAGATCTATGTGGGCGGGCTGGATGTCTCCCGGGACCAGGCCGCCGGCCAGCGTGCGATGGCCGACTGGTTTTTCTCCCAGACCGAGTTCGTCATACGGGGTGGCACCGTGCGCTGGACCGACGAATTGCGGCAGGCGCCGCCGCTGGCATTGACGCAGGTGGACTGGGTCATGAAAAATGCCCGGCACCGGCATCTGATGCGCCTGGATGCCACGCCGCCCGCCGGGTGGGGTGACCGCTTCACCCTGAGGGGCATTTTCCGGCAGTCGTTGTTGTCGCGCGACGCGGGTGACTTCCGCGGCTGGGCGGGACAGTTGTATGCTGAATCCGGCCGGGTCGATCTGTCGCGCCTCAAGCAATATGCCAGCCTGGAATCGCTGGGCCTGGATTTGACGCGGGGTCACGGCGCCTTGCGTGCCTGGGCCGATGTCAGCAAGGGGCAGGTCACCGGCGGAACGGCCGATGTGGCCCTGCAGGACGTGGATGCCAGGCTGGGGCGCAAGCTTGAGCCCCTGGCATTCGACTCGGTGGCCGGGCGCTTTGGCGGCAGGCAGCGTGCCAACGGGTTTGATTTCAACACCGAGGGCCTGCGGTTTCGCACGCGTGACGGTCTGCAGTGGCCCGGCGGCAATATGGCGCTGGTGCATACCAGCGCCGAAGCGGGGGCGCAGCCGCGCAGCGAACTCAAGGCCGACAAGCTGGACCTCGCGGCACTGGCCCAGATCGCCAATCGCCTGCCGCTGGACAGCCCAACGCATGCGCTCATCTCCTCTTTTGCGCCGCAGGGACTGGTCGAAACGGTGGAAGCCCGCTGGCAGGGGCCGCTCGACGCGCCCGTCACCTTTGCCGCAAAAGGCCGCGTGACAGGGCTGAGCCTTGATGCCTTGCCGGTATCCGGCGTATCTGCAGCGGGTGCGATGTTGCAGAAGCCCGGCCGGCCGGGCATCAGCGGTGCGGCCGTTGACTTTGACCTGACGCACGAGGGCGGACAGGCGAAGGTGAAAATACTTCATGGCGCGCTGGACCTGCCCGGCGTATTTGAGGAATCGCGGCTGCCGCTGGATCAGCTGTCGGTGGACTCCCAGTGGAAATTCTCGGGCCGCAAAATCGAGGTGCAATTGCGCAACCTGCAGTTCGCCAATGCCGATGCGCAGGGTGAGGCGCAAGTCCATTGGCGCACCGAGGATGCGGCGCCGGGCGCGGCACCCGCCGGCACGGCGGCAGATCACCGGTTTCCGGGCGTGCTGGATCTGCAGGGCAGTTTGAGCCGCGGCGATGGCTCGCGGGTGCACCGTTATTTGCCGCTGGTGCTGCCCGCGCCGGTGCGCCACTATGTGCGGGATGCCGTGGTGCAGGGCCAGGTCAGCGATGTGAAATTCAAGGTCAAAGGGCCGGTCAATCACCTGCCGTTTGCCAACCCGGCCCTGGGGGATTTCCGGGTGTCCGCCAAAGTGCGTAACGGGCACTTTGCCTATGTGCCGAAATCCCTGCAGGGGCCGAATGCGCCCGCCTGGCCGGCCCTCACCGAGCTCAACGGAGAACTTGTTTTCAACCGTGCCGCGCTGGAAGTGAACGGCGCCACCGGCAAAGTAGCCGGCCTGCCGGGCCTGCAATTGGTCAAGGGCTCTGCGCGCATTCCTGACCTGATGAAGGACGCCACGGTCGAGGTGGCCATCGATCTCAAGGGGGCCCTGTCCGACGCGCTGGGCTTTGTCAACACCTCACCCGTGGGTGGCATGACGGACCAGGCGCTGGCCAAGGCCACGGCAACCGGCGCGGGCGACTACCGCTTCCGCCTGAGTCTGCCCATCCATTCGATCGACAAATCGCGGGTAGAGGGCAGCATCGTCCTGCCCGGCAACGACGTGCAGTTCTCGCCGGCTACGCCCCTGCTGGCGAAACTCAGGGGCACGGTGGCCATCAGCGAACGCGGTTTCACGGTGACGGGCGCGCAGGCGCGCGCGCTGGGCGGTGACGTCCGCTTCGATGGCGGCACCCGGGGCGGCGCGCGTCCCGCCCCGGGGAGTGCCGAGGTCGAAAGCAGCGTGGCTTTCAAGGCGCAGGGCACGCTCTCGGCCGAGGGCTTGCGGCAGGCGCATGAACTGGGTTTTATCGCGCGCATGGCGGAAAACGCCAGTGGCGCAACGGCTTATTCCGCCTCACTGGGTTTCCGGCGAGGCGTGGCCGAGGTCGCGGTCTCCAGCAACCTGCAGGGCCTGGCCCTGAATTTGCCGGCACCTCTGGGTAAAGCGGCCGATGCCGAGTTGCCGCTGCGTTTTGAAAATGTCCTGCTGCGCGACTCGCTGAACCCGGGGCAAAAGCTGCAGGACCAGCTCTCGGTCGCTATCGGGCGGGTAGCGTCCATCATCTACGTGCGTGACTTGAGTGGCGCTGAGCCTCGCGTGATCCGTGGCGCCATCGGTGTGGGGCTGGAGGCCGGTGAAACCGCCCCCCTGCAGGACGTCGGCGTGCTTGCCAATATCAGCCTGGCCCGGGTCGATCTCGATGCCTGGCAGAAAATCTTCGCCAGCTCAACTGGTGGCAGTGAGGCCTCGACCGCACCCGCACCTGCCGCCGCCACGGCTACAGGGGCCGCCACGCCAGCGACCGGGAGTGCCGGCCTGAGCTACCTGCCCACCGTGATGGCGATACGGGCCAGGGAGCTGCTGGTGGAAGGCCGCAAGCTGAACAACGTGGTGGTCGGCGGCTCGCGCGAAGGCCTGACCTGGCGCGCCAATATCGATGCATCCGAACTCAACGGCTATGTCGAATTCCGCCAGGCGGGCGGCGCTGGTGCGGGCCGGGTGTATGCGCGGCTGTCGCGGCTGAGCCTGGCGCCAGGCACGGCCAGCGACGTGGAGGCCATCCTGAATGAGCAGCCCGCCAGTATCCCGGCCCTGGACATCGTGGTGGAGGATCTGGAACTGCGCGGCAAGAAGCTGGGACGGGTTGAAATTGACGCGGTCAACCGGGGAGCCTCCGCCGCAGTCCGCGACAGCACCCGCGAGTGGCGTTTGAACAAGTTCAATGTGATCATGCCCGAAGCCGTGCTCACGGCGACAGGCAACTGGGCGGCGGTGAGCGCGCAGGCCGGCACCGCGCCGACTGCGGGTGGCGCGCCGCGCGCCGCGCGGGCCAGCGCGGAGCGGCGCCGCACCGTGATGAACTTCCGGCTGGACATTGCCGATTCGGGTGAATTGCTCAAGCGCTTTGGCATGGGTGAAGTGATCCGCCGCGGCAAGGGCAAGCTGGAAGGCCAGGTGGCCTGGATAGGCTCTCCGCTGAGCTTCGACTACCCGAGCATGAGCGGGCAGTTCAACGTGAATGTCGAATCGGGGCAGTTCGTCAAGGCGGATCCGGGCATTGCCAAGCTGCTGGGCGTGCTGAGCCTGCAGGCCCTGCCCCGGCGTCTGACGCTGGATTTCCGCGATGTCTTCTCCGAAGGTTTTGCCTTTGACTTCGTTCGCGGCGATGTGAATATCAACCAGGGACTGGCCCACACCAACAACCTGCAGATGAGCGGCGTGAATGCCGCCGTGCTGATGGAGGGCAGCGCCGACATCGCCCGCGAGACGCAGGACATCAAGGTGGTCGTCGTGCCTGAAATCAACGCCGGCACGGCCTCGCTGATTGCCACGGCCATCAATCCGGCCATTGGCTTGGGCAGCTTCCTGGCGCAGATGTTCCTGCGTCGTCCCCTGATTCAGGCGGCCACCCAGGAGTTCCACATTGACGGCACCTGGTCCGATCCCAAAATCACCAAGATTGAACGCAGGGCGGCATCGGAGGGCAAGGCCGGCGATACTTCCACGGAGACCCGCTGATCATGAAAGTCGCTGCCATCCAGATGGTTTCAGGCGTCCAGCTGCAGGACAACCTGGACACGGCCGCCCGGTTGCTGGCCCAGGCCGCCACGCAGGGCGCGGAGCTGGCGGTTCTGCCCGAATATTTTTGCATCATGGGCTTGAAGGACACGGACAAACTTCAGGTGCAGGAGACGGCAGGCCAAGGGATCATCCAGTCGTTCCTGAGCCGTTCGGCACGCGAACTCGGCATCTGGATCGTCGGCGGCACGCTTCCCATGGCGACCGCCGATCCCCGCCGTGCCCGCAACTGCTCGCTGGCTTACGCCCCCTCGGGCCAATGCGTGGCGCGCTACGACAAGATCCACCTGTTCCGTTTTGCGCACGGAAAAGAAGACTACGACGAAACCCGCGTGCTGGAGCCGGGCACCGAGCCGGTCCGCTTTGAGCTGGCCTCGCGGGACGGCCATGTCTACACCATCGGCATGAGCGTTTGCTACGACCTGCGTTTCCCCGAGCTGTACCGCGCGCTGAAAGCGGATGTGCTGCTGGTGCCCAGTGCATTCACCTACATCACCGGACAGGCGCATTGGGAGGTGCTGCTGCGCGCACGCGCGATTGAGAACCAGGCCTATGTGGTGGCGGCGGCCCAAGGCGGTCTGCACGACAGTGGCCGCCGCACCTGGGGCCACACCATGGTGGTCGAGCCCTGGGGTCAAATTCTGGCGCAGCATGCGGAAGGCGCGGCCGTGGTGATGGGTGAGGTTCTCCATGCCGGCCTGGAGGGCGTGCGCAGCCGTTTGCCTGCCTTGCGGCATGGCGTGCTGTGAAGGTAGCCGGCGTGAATTTTCCGCTGCTGAACGGTGTCAGCTGGGCCAGCCGGCGCTGGTCGCTCTGGGCCCTGCTGCTGGCGCTGGTGGTGACGCTGCTGGCGATTCTCGTCTGGCTGTCGGGGCGCTACGAGTCCAGCATGGTGCAAAGCCGGCTGGAGCACGATGCGGGAGAGACCGTCACGGACATCCGTTCGGGGCTGACCCGCAACATCCAGGCTTTCCAGGCCTTGCAGTCCACCGAGCGCACACCCGCCGCCTGGCATGCACCGGCCGCCGAGCTGCTGCGCGAGCACCGCGAGATCATGCGGCTGGAGTGGCGCAGCGAGACGCTGGAGGTTCTGGGGTTTGTCGAGACGCCCTACCGCGCCTCGGTGTTCGAGCGCCTGGGCCGTCAGGGCATGGAGGCCGATGTCAACCTGACCTGCACCACGGCTCGCCGCCTGAGCGGGTCGGCCTATTCCACCAGTTATTTCATGCCGCAAAACGATGGCCTGGGCCTGGAAGTCCTGGACATGTGCCTGCCGATCGTGGTGGCGGGCCGCCTGACGGGCTATGTGGTGGCCACCTACTCCCTGCAGGACATCCTGGGTGAGCTGGTGGGCAAGCAGCTGGCCCGCGGTGTGGGCCTCTCGTTCACGGAGGCCGATGGCACGCGCCTGGCTTTGCATGGCGTGCTTTCGCGCGGCAGCCGGGTTTACGTTGCCCAGCAATTGCTCGACCTGCCGGGCAACACACTGGTGGTGAGGATGGAAAGCCGGCTCGGCACCCCCGCGCTGTTTCCCAATGTGCTGACGGCGCTGGTCACGGCGATGTCGGTGGCCTTGCTGCTCGTGCTGTTCCTGCTGGCCCGTGACATGCGGCGACGCCTGAAGGTGGAGCATGACCTGGGCGAGGCGCTGGCCTTTCGCAAAGCCATGGAGGACTCGGTCCTGACGGGCCTGCGCGCGCGGGACCTGCAGGGGCGCATCACCTATGTCAATCCGGCGTTCTGCAAGATGGTGGGCGTGGACGCCAAGGACCTGCTCAACCAGAGCTTCCCCTCGCCCTACTGGCCTCCCGAACTGGCGGGCGTGTACCAGCAGCGCCAGGAAATTCGCCTGTCCGGCAGTAACCTGCCACGCGAGGGCCACGAATCGGTGTTCATGCGGCGGGATGGCACACGCTTTCCGGTGCTCATCATGGAGGCGCCGCTCATCAACGCCGTCGGCAAGCACACCGGCTGGATGAGCGCCATTCTGGATGTCAGCGAGCAGCGCCGCATTGAAGAGCTCTCGCGCGCCAGCCAGGATCGCCTGCAGGCCACGGCGAGGCTTGCCATGGTGGGTGAGATGGCCTCGCTGCTCAGCCACGAGCTCAACCAGCCCCTGGCGGCCATTTCCAGCTACGCCACCGGTTCGCTCAATCTTCTGCAGGGCGAGATGGCGCCGGCGGTGAATGCTTCCCCGGGCCGGCCGGATGCGGGCCCGACGGCACCACCTCTGTCCGAAGATCTGCAACTGGCCATGCGGCGTATTGCGGAGCAGGCCGAACGCGCCGGCAAGGTGATCAAAAGTGTGCACGATTTTGTACGGCGGCGCGACCAGGTGCGCGAAGCGGTGGAGCCGCGTGCCCTGCTCGATGCGATCATGCCGCTGGTGAGCCTGCAGGCGCGCAAACTGGGCGTGCGCGTGGTGATCGAGGTGGACGCGGCCTGCGAGCCGGTCCTGTGCGACCGCACCATGGTCGAGCAGGTGCTGCTCAACCTGTCGCGCAACGGCATGCAGGCCATGCAGGGCGTGGACGAGACGCAAGCGCCAGACCAGCGCGAAAGGGTGCTGACGCTGCGTATCCGGCCGGCGGCCTCCAATGCGCACAGCCGCTGGGTTGAATTTGCGGTGATTGACCGCGGCGAGGGCATTTCCCGTGAAGTCGCCGAGCAGCTGTTCACGCCTTTCTTCACGACCAAGGAGGAAGGCATGGGCCTGGGCCTGAGCCTGTGCCGCACGGTGATAGAGCAGCACGGCGGGTTCCTGGGGTTTGAAGCCGCGCAGCCGCGCGGTACGATTTTCAGCTTTACCCTGCCGGTGGCACTGGCGCAGGATGGCCATGACCATATCCACGCTCCTGATGGCGCCGGCGCCAGTGCCGTGGCCGATATGACCTAGAGTACGCACCATGGAACCCATACAAAATGCCACGGTTTATATCGTCGACGATGACGCCAGCGTGCGCGATGCGCTGGCCTGGCTGCTGCGTTCGCGCCGCTTGCCCAGCGAGACCTTTGACAGCGCCGAGGCCTTTGATGCGCGGGTGTCGCAGCGGTTTGAGGTGAAGTCGCCGTCCTGTGTGCTGCTTGATGTGCGCATGGCGGGGCTGAGCGGCCTGGCCATGTTTGAAAAACTGATTGCCTACGGCTTGCTGCCGACCCTGCCCGTGATTTTTCTGACGGGCCATGCGGATGTGCCGACGGCCGTCGATGCCGTCAAGCGCGGCGCTTTTGATTTCTGTGAAAAACCGTTTTCAGACAATGCGCTCGTCGACCGCATCGAACAGGCGCTCAGGTATTCCGCGGCGGCACTGGCCCAGCACAGCGAATCCACCGGCTTGCAGGCGCGGCTGGACGGGCTGACCGACCGGGAGCGGGACGTGATGCGGCTGGTGGTGGGCGGCCTGCCCAACAAGCTGGTGGCCGACCAGCTGGACATCAGCGTGCGGACGGTAGAAGTTCACCGTGCCCGCGTCTTTGACAAAATGGGGGTCAAGTCGGCTGTGGAGCTGGCCAATCTGCTGCGGAATTTGTAGCGGGCCCGGTTTATTTCCTGTCGGCTCCTGGGTCTGCGGCAGGGGGCGCCGAATCGCCTTTCAGTTCGCCATTTTTACGGCCTGAAAACATGGTCCACCACACAATGAACACCAGCAGCAGCAACGCCCCCAGGGCTTCGAGCAAAAGTAGGGTCATGACATTTCCTTGGATTGCAAATAGGGTTTCGCGGGGATCGGTGCGATTCACCCCGATTATCGCCATGGCCATGCTGCTGGCGTCCTGTGCCAGTCCGCCTTCCTATCCGCCGTCGTCTCCGTTGCCTTCATCGCCGCCACCGGCTGCGGCGCCCGCCGCAGCCAGCACGTTGCCGGAGCCCCTGGTACAAGGAAAAAGCCGCTGGGTGCCCGTTCGCTGGACGGAGTTGCCGGGATTTGAAGAGGACCAGCTGTTCGAGGCCTGGAACGCCTGGCTCAAAAGCTGCGAACGGCCCGGCCCGGCTTTTGCGCCCTTGTGCGGCGAAGTCCGGCGCTTGAGCATCGCTTCGGCCGAAGAGCAGCGCAGCTGGATGGTGAGCCGCCTGCAGCCCTACCGGGTTGAAAGCCTGCAGGGCGCGGCCGATGGGCTGCTGACCAGTTACTTCGAACCGGTTCTCAAGGCGAGCCGGCAGCCCGGCGCGGGTTATGAGGTGCCGCTGTACCGGCCACCTGCATCGCTGGGCAGCCGCAAACCATGGTTTTCGCGGCAGGAAATCGACACCCTGGCCGAGGCCAAGTCTGCACTGAGGGGCCGCGAGATTGCCTGGCTGGCAGACCCGGTCGAGGCGATGTCGCTGCACATTCAGGGCTCAGGCAGGCTGAACCTCACCGAGCCCGACGGGTCGCAGCGCGTGGTCCGGGTGGCTTATGCCGGCTCCAACGAGCAGCCGTTTCGCAGTGTCACCCAGTGGCTTCAAGACCAGGGCGAAGGCCGCATGGTGGTGCCCTGGGTGGAGTCCACCAAGGCATGGGCCGCGAAAAATCCGCAGCGCGTGCAGCAAATGCTCTGGAGCAATCCGCGCTACACCTTCTTCCAGGAGCAGCCCCTGAGCGATCTGGACGCGGCATTCGGCCCCAAAGGGGCGCAGGGCGTGGCGCTCACGCCGGGGCGCTCCATTGCGGTCGACCCGGGGAGCATTCCCTATGGCACCCCGGTGTGGCTGGCGTCCCGCGGCGGGGCGGCTAATTTGCAGAAGCTGGTCCTGGCGCAAGACACGGGCAGCGCCATTGTGGGCGCCGTGCGGGCGGACTATTTCGCCGGGACCGGGCCGGAGGCCGGCCTGCTGGCGGCACGTGTGAACCAGCCGCTGCGGCTGTGGGTGCTCTGGCCAAAATAGGCCACGAGGCTGCCACATCGGGCATACACAGAGACACAGGCAAAGGCAAAGGCAAAGGCAAAGGCAAAGGGCACAGAATGCGCATCAAGAACAGGCCTGCAGGCAAACGGATCGGCGGACTGATGGCCCTGGCGGGACTGACCATGCTGGCCGCGTGTGCGGGCCGGGGCTGGCAGTCGCCGGGGCCGCTTCACCGCTGCGAGCAAGGCATTGAGTTCACGGCCCGGTTCATCGACGACACGGCGGTACTGGACGGCACGCGCGGCTATGACGTGCTGTACCGCGACGCCGGCGGGCAGGGGCCGCAGCAGGCGGTGTACAGCAATCCGCGCATGCGGGCCGAATTTGGGCTGGGCGCCAGTGGCCGCGAGGCCGTGCTGCGCTATCCGCTGCTGCCACTGGCGGCGCGCTGCGTGCGGGACTGAGCCCCACGCACCTGGCGTGTGGCTTGCCTGGCGCCTAACGTACAGAAATCCGTACCTCGACTTTCAGGGCCTCCCGGCCCGAAGTCTGCCCCGCGCCGGCCAGGCCGCTGCTGTTGGCCGTTGCCACATCATCCGATTGCGCCACGGTGACCCATTCACCCAGCGGCAGGGCCAGCGAGGTGCTCGCGGATGACGAAGACGGCAGCGCCCCCACCGAGCCGGGGCGCGATTGCACGGCGGCCAGTTCAAGCTCCGCACTGTTGCCGCCGCGCCAGACGGGCCGTGCTGAAAAGCCGCTGCTGGTGTCGATCAGCACGGTGCCTCCCGTGTAGCGCAACACGCCGTTTTGCATAAAGGCCTGCATCAGTCTCAGCGGCGTGATGTTGCCCAGGTTGATGGCGACAGGCCGGCCATTGAGCACCAGCACCCGCTGCACCAGGTCGCGCGCGTCGCTGCGCTGGCTGTTTTGCGTGGTGATGTGGGTCGTGGCGCCGGACTGGCCCGGTTGCAGCAGCACGCCGCCCTGGGCGCCCAGC
Source organism: Polaromonas sp. P4_F4 (assembly GCF_056401355.1). Taxonomy (NCBI): domain Bacteria; kingdom Pseudomonadati; phylum Pseudomonadota; class Betaproteobacteria; order Burkholderiales; family Comamonadaceae; genus Polaromonas; species Polaromonas sp. P4_F4. The sequence continues at coordinate 343,981 of NZ_JBFUJO010000002.1, forward strand.
GCCTGCTGGCCTTGGTCGCTGCCCCGCAGTTGCCGCACTTCAATCTGCAGGTTGCGCATCGGCAGGGGATCCGGGGTGGCGATGGAATGAGTAGCGGGCTGTGCCTGCAGGCCGGGCGCCAGCAGCGTGAAAAGCAGGAGGAAAAATTGTCTGGAGAATCGAAGGGGTTGGGTCACGTTGCGTTCCATTGCTGCAGCTTGTCCGGAAGGGATTCGGGCTGAAAGTTGTTGCTATTGCTGTTGAATTGGTAGCCAGGGGTTGGCGAGATAGAGGGGCTGCAGTGGATTCTTATGATTCAGATGCCGTGCGCGCCAGATGCCCCAGCGGCAGCGCACTGCTGGCCTTGACCTCTCCCAGCGAGAAACTGGTGTGCAGGTCTTTCACATTGGGCAGGTTGATCAGGTTTTGCAGCGCAAACTTGCTGAAGGCCTCGAGGTCCTGGGCCACCACCTGCAGCTCGAAGGTTCCCGTGCCGCTGATGTAGTGGCAGGCGATGATTTCAGGCAGTTTTTTGATGGCCTCTTCCAGTTGCCGCGTGGCGTCCCCGCTGTTGCGGTCCGCATCCAGCCGGACAAAGGCCAGCACCCCCAAGCCTATCTTGTGGCGGTTGATTTCGGCCCGGTAGCCGGTGATGAAGCCGGCCTCTTCCAGCGCCCGCACGCGCCGCCAGCAGGGCGCGGCCGACAGGCCGACGCGCGACGCGAGTTCGGTGTTGGTCAGGCGCGCCTCGCTCTGCAACTCATTCAGGATGGCTATGTCAAACTTATCTAAATGTCCCATTTTTCCTATTTTCCAGCAAGATCCTTTCTTTGTACACCCTAAAACAGGCAAAGAAAGCAAAGACATATCTCGCCGTCCGTCCTACACTTTGCATTCAGTTAGAGGCTTGGTTCTATCCCGGCCTTGCCTTATCCAGACCTGCCCATGAGGCGGCATTACCCATCAGGAGACCCGAACATGAACGCCCCCCTGCCCGAGCACATTCGCAAGGCCCTGGAGACCGTCACGCTGGACGACAAATACAGCCTGGATCATGGCCGCGCCTTCATGAGCGGCGTGCAGGCGCTGGTTCGCCTGCCCATGCTGCAGCGCACCCGCGACGCCATCGCCGGCCTGAACACCGGCGGCTTTATCAGCGGCTACCGCGGCTCGCCGCTGGGCGGCTATGACCAGGCGCTGTGGGCGGCCAAAAAGCATCTGGCCGCGCAAAACATCGTGTTCCAGCCCGGCGTCAACGAAGAACTGGGCGCTACCGCGGTCTGGGGCACGCAGCAACTGGACCTGTACCCCCAAAGCAAAAAATTCGATGGTGTGTTTGGAATCTGGTATGGCAAAGGCCCGGGTGTGGACCGCTGCTCCGATGTGTTCAAGCATGCCAACATGGCCGGCACCGCGAAACACGGCGGCGTGATCGCCATTGCAGGCGACGACCATGTCTCCAAGAGCTCGACGGCGGCGCACCAGAGTGACCACATCTTCAAGGCCTGCGGCCTGCCGGTCTTCTTCCCGTCCAGCGTGCAGGACATCCTCGACATGGGGCTGCATGCTTTTGCCATGAGTCGTTTTTCAGGCGTCTGGTCGGGCATGAAGACCATCCAGGAGGTGGTGGAGTCGTCCAGCTCGGTGCTGGTCGATCCGGACCGCGTGAAGATCGTCATCCCCGAAGATTTCCAAATGCCGCCGGGTGGTTTGCACATCCGCTGGCCGGACCCGCCGCTGGAGCAGGAAGCGCGCCTGATGGACTTCAAGTGGTATGCCGCGCTCGCCTACATCCGCGCCAACAAGCTCAACTACAACGTCATTGCCGGGCCGAAAGACCGTTTCGGGGTGATCGCCAGCGGCAAGGCCTTCAACGACACGCGCCAAGCGCTGGTCGACCTGGGGCTGGACGAAGAGACCTGCCACCAGCTCGGCATTCGCCTGCACAAGGTCAATGTGGTGTGGCCGCTGGAGGCCACCATCACGCGCGACTTTGCCGAAGGCCTGCAGGAGATCCTGGTGGTCGAGGAAAAGCGCCAGGTCATTGAATACCAGATCAAGGAAGAGCTTTACAACTGGCGCGCCGACGTGCGCCCGAATGTGTTGGGCAAGTTTGACGAGCCTGAAGGCGACGCCTCGGGCGGCGAATGGAGCCGCTCCAACCCGAGCGACAACTGGCTGCTGCGCGCCAAGGCCGACCTGACGCCGGCCATCATCGCCAAGGCGATTGCCAAACGCCTGAAAAAACTGGGTGTGCCCGCGGACATTGTGGCGCGTATGGATGCGCGCCTGGCCGTGATCGAAGCGCGGGAACGTGCGCTCGCCGACGTCACGGTCGACACCGGCGAGCGGGCCCCCTGGTTTTGCAGCGGCTGCCCGCACAACACCAGCACGCGTGTGCCTGAAGGCTCACGCGCCGTGGCCGGCATTGGCTGCCACTACATGGCGACCTGGATGGATCGCTCCACCTCCACCTTCACCCAGATGGGCGGTGAAGGCGTCACCTGGGTGGGCCAGGCGGCATTCACGACCGACCAGCATGTGTTTGCCAACCTGGGCGACGGCACCTACTTTCACAGCGGCCTGCTGGCGATCCGCCAGGCCATTGCTTCCGGCGTGAATATCACCTACAAGGTCCTCTACAACGATGCGGTGGCCATGACCGGCGGCCAGCAGGTGGGCGAGCGGCCCGAGGGCCACTCGGTATTGCAGATCATGCAGAGCCTGCTCGCCGAAGGGGTGGCCAAACTGGTGATCGTCACCGACGAGCCGCAAAAGTACCAGGGCGCCAGGTTGCTGGAGGGCGTGACGGTGCATCACCGCGACGAACTCGACCGCATCCAGCGCGAGTTCCGCGAGCTCAAGGGCACGACCGCCATCATTTACGACCAGACCTGCGCCACCGAAAAGCGCCGGCGCCGCAAGCGCGGCACCCTGGCGGATCCGGAAAAGCGCGTGGTCATCAACGAACTGGTCTGCGAAGGCTGCGGCGACTGCTCGGTGCAGTCCAACTGCCTGTCGGTGGAACCGTTGGAAACCGAATTCGGCCGCAAGCGCCGCATCAACCAGAACACCTGCAACAAGGACTACTCCTGCGTCAAGGGTTTTTGCCCCAGCTTTGTCACGGTGGAAGGCGGCCAGCTGAAGAAGCCGAAGAAGGACAAAAAGGGTGGACTGTCCAGCCTGCCCGCGATTCCCGAACCCGTGCTGCCCGTGGCTGAAAACGCCTGGGGCATCGTGGTGGGCGGCGTTGGCGGCACCGGTGTCATCACGATTGGCCAGTTGCTGGGCATGGCTGCCCACCTCGAGGGCAAAGGGGTGGTCACTCAGGATGCCGGCGGGCTGGCGCAAAAGGGCGGCGCCACCTGGAGTCATATCCAGATCGCCAACCGGCCCGAGGCCATTTACACCACCAAGGTCGATACCGCCAAGGCCGATCTGGTGATCGGCTGCGATCCGATCGTGGCTGCCAGCAAGTACACACTCACCGTCATGCAGCCGGGCCGCACCTACGTGGCGATGAACTCGCACGGTACGCCGACGGCGGCCTTTGTGACGAACCCGGGCTGGCAATTCCCGGGTGGCAATTGCGAAAGTGCCGTGACGGCCGCAGTGGGCGCTGACTTGCTGGGCAGCTTTGACGCCGAGCAGGTGGCAGTCCAGATGATTGGCGACTCGATTTACACCAACCCCCTGATGCTGGGCTTTGCCTGGCAAAAAGGCCGGGTGCCGCTGTCCCATGCCTCGCTGATGCGGGCCATTGAACTCAACGGCGTGCAGGTCGAGAACAACCGGGCGGCCTTTGAATGGGGCCGTCGCTGCGCGCATGACCTGGCCGCGGTACAGGCCCTGTTCAAGGCGGCGCAGGTGATCGAGTTTGTGAAAAAGCCTTCCCTGGCCGAGATGCTGGGCAAGCGGGTGGATTTCCTGACGGCCTACCAGAACGTCGCCTATGCCCGGAGCTACCAGGCGTTTGTGGACAAGGTGCGGCTGGCGGAAGCGCCCCTCGGCAAGACCACGCTGACCGAGGCCGTGGCCCGGTACCTGTTCAAACTCATGGCCTACAAGGACGAGTATGAAGTGGCGCGGCTGCACACCGATGCGGGATTTCTCGGCAAGGTCAATGCCATGTTTGAGGGCGACTTCAAGCTCAACTACCACCTGGCGCCCCCGCTGATCGCATCCAAAAATGACAAGGGCGAACTGCAAAAGCAGCAGTTCGGACCCTGGATGCTGACAGGCTTCAAGGTGCTGGCCCGGCTCAAGGGCTTGCGCGGCACGCCGCTGGATGTGTTCGGCCGCACCGAAGAGCGGAAGATGGAACGCGCGTTGATTGATGAGTACCGGGCCAGCCTGGAGGAGGTGCTGGCCGGCCTGACCGCTCAAAACCATTCACTGGCCGTGGAAATTGCGCGGATTCCCGAGCTGATCAAGGGGTATGGCCACGTCAAGGCGCGCCACCTGCAAACCGCGCGGCCGCAATGGGCGGCGCTGAGGCAGGCCTTTCGCCAGCCGGCATCCCCCGCGCAGCAGGCCGCCTAGGCGCGCCGTGCCGGACGGGGGCGCGGCAGAGCCCCCGGGCCGTTGCCGCGGGGAGGCGCAGCAGCCTCCCGGCGGGCAGCTTCTGCGTGCCGACATGGCCTGAAAATGAAATGCCCGGCAAGGTGCCGGGTGCATTTTCCTGTCGGCCGCTCGCCGCATACAATCATGGACTGTGCGCTCTGGCCCGTCGGCCGGGGCGCCTGCCAGTGTTTCCTTCAATCGTTGTGGAGTTTGCCGTGTTCATTTCTTCTGCCTTTGCCCAAACCGCTCCCGCCGCCGCCGCGGGAGGCGATATGTTGTCGTCGCTGACAGGCATGCTTCCCCTGGTGCTGATGTTTGTGGTGCTGTATTTCGTGATGATCCGCCCACAGATGAAAAAGCAAAAAGAGCATCGCTCCATGATCGACGCGCTGGCCAAAGGCGATGAAGTCGCTACCGCAGGCGGTTTGCTTGGCAAAGTGACCAAGCTCGGTGATGTGTACCTGTCCCTGGAGCTGGCCCCCGGCGTTGAAGTGCAGCTGCAGCGCAGCGCCATCGTCCAGGTGCTGCCCAAGGGCGCCCTGAGCGCCGCGAAGTAAGGTCTTGCTGACCCCCTGAGGCCCGCCGGGCCTCAATTTGTTCATCCGTTCACCAGGAACAGCCCCCTCATGAATCGTTATCCGGCCTGGAAGTACGCCATTATTGTGGTTGCGCTATTGATCGCAGCCCTGTACACCCTGCCCAACTTTTTTGGCGAAGCGCCGGCAGTGCAGATTTCCAGCGGCAAGTCCACGGTCAAGATTGACACGACGACCATGGCGAAGGTGGAACAGGCGCTGAAGGATGTGGGCATCACGGCGGATGTCATCGCCCTCGATGGCAATTCGGTCAAGGCGCGCTTCGGCGATACCGATACCCAGCTCAAGGCGAAGGACGCCGTTCAAAAGGCGCTCTCGCCCGATCCCGCGAATCCTGCCTACGTGGTCGCGCTCAACCTGCTGTCGCGCTCGCCCGCCTGGCTGACCTCGCTGCATGCTTTTCCCATGTACCTGGGGCTGGACCTGCGTGGTGGCGTGCATTTCATGCTGCAGGTGGACATGCAGGCGGCGCTGACCAAACGGGCCGAGTCACTGTCGGGCGACATCCGGCTGTCGCTGCGCGAAAAGAATATCCGCCACGGTGGCATCAGCCGCAATGGCCAGGTCATTGACATCAAGGTGCGCGACAGCGAGACCCTGAACGCTGCCAAGGCGCTGATCCAGGACCAGTTTCCGGACCTGCAGACCGTCGATGTCCCGGAGGGCACGGAATACAAGCTGACGGCCAGCATCAAGCCCGAGGCGGCACGCCGGATCCAGGATCAGGCCCTCAAGCAGAACATGGTGACGCTGCACAACCGGATCAACGAACTGGGCGTGGCCGAGCCGGTGATCCAGCAGCAGGGCCTGGACCGTATCGTGGTGCAATTGCCGGGTGTTCAGGACACGGCCAAGGCCAAGGACATCCTCGGGCGTACGGCGACGCTGGAGATGCGTCTCGTGGAAGACAGCGCCGAGGCGCGCGCCGCGGAAAACAACACCGGCGCCGTGCCGTTTGGTACCGAGCGCTTCTTCGAGCGCAACGGGCAGGCGGTGATTGTCAAGAAACAGGTGATCCTGACCGGCGAGAACCTCACGGATGCCCAGCCCGGCTTTGACTCGCAGAACCAGCAGCCCAAAGTGGATTTGACGGTTGATGCCAAAGGCGGCCGCATCATGCGCGATACCAGCCGCGAGAACCTCAAGAAGCGCATGGCCATCCTGCTGTTTGAAAAAGGCAAGGGCGAGGTCCTGACCGCGCCGGTCATCCAGAGCGAACTCGGCAACCGGTTCCAGATTTCCGGCTCCATGAGCGTGACGGAAGCCAATGACCTGGCGTTGCTGCTGCGCGCGGGCTCCCTTGCCGCGCCCATGGAGATCATTGAAGAGCGCACCATCGGCCCGACGCTGGGGGCCGACAATATTTCCAAGGGCTTTCACAGCGTGTCCTGGGGCTTTGTGGTGATTGTGGCCTTCATGGCGGCGTACTACATGCTGTTCGGCCTGTTCTCCGGTCTGGCGCTGGCCGTCAACCTGCTGCTGCTGGTCGCGGTGCTTTCCATGCTGCAGGCGACCCTGACCTTGCCAGGCATGGCGGCCATGGCGCTGGCACTGGGCATGGCCATCGACTCCAACGTGCTGATCAATGAGCGCGTGCGCGAGGAACTGCGCAATGGCGCTTCTGCGCAGGCCGCCATTCATGCGGGGTATGAGCGGGCCTGGGCCACCATTCTGGATTCCAATACCTCGACCCTGATTGTGGGCCTGGCCCTGCTGGCCTTTGGGTCGGGTCCGGTCCGCGGTTTTGCCGTGGTGCACTGCATCGGCATTTTGACCAGCATGTTCTCCGCGGTATTTTTCTCGCGTGGCCTGGTCAACCTCTGGTATGGCCGGCAGAAAAAGCTCAAGACGGTGTCCATCGGCACAGTGTGGCGGCCCGCCACATCCGGCGCCGTGGCGAAATGATCCCGGCATCTTTTTCCTGAGCTTCTCAAGGACCCTCGATGGAATTTTTCAAAATCCGGCGTGACATCCCGTTCATGCGGCACGCCCTGATCTTCAATATCATCAGCTTCGCGACGTTTGCGCTGGCTGTGTTTTTCCTGTTCTCCCGGGGCCTGCACCTGTCGGTGGAGTTCACCGGCGGCACCCTGATGGAGGTGAACTACACGCAGGCGGCGGATGTCGGGAAAATCCGGGCGACCGTGGCTGGTTTGGGGTTGACCGATGTGCAGGTGCAAAACTTCGGAACCTCGCGCGATGTGATGATCCGTTTGCCGGCCCAAAAGGGTGTGAGCACCGCCCAGCAAAGTGAAAAAGTGCTGGCGGCGCTGAAAGCGGCCAGCAGCGATGTGACGCTGCGCCGCACGGAATTCGTGGGCCCCCAGGTGGGCGAAGAACTGGCCCATGATGGCCTGAAGGCCCTGGCCATGGTGGTGTTCGGCATCATGGTCTACCTCGCCTTCCGTTTTGAGTGGAAGTATGCGGTGGCGGCCATCATTGCCAACCTGCATGACGTCGTCATCATTCTCGGTTTTTTCGCGTTCTTCCAGTGGGAGTTTTCCCTCGCGGTGCTGGCTGCCGTGCTGGCGGTGCTGGGCTATTCCGTCAATGAATCCGTGGTGATTTTTGACCGGATCCGCGAGAATTTCCGCCGCTACCGGAAGATGAACACGATGCAGATCATCGACAACGCGATCACCTCGACCATCAGCCGCACCATCATTACCCACGGCTCGACCCAGATCATGGTGCTGTCCATGCTGCTGTTCGGTGGGCCGACCCTGTTTTACTTCGCCCTGGCCCTGACCATCGGCATTTTGTTCGGCATTTATTCCTCGGTGTTCGTGGCTGCCGCCATCGCCATGTGGCTGGGCATCCGGCGCGAAGATCTGGTCAAGGGGCCGGCAAAAAAAGAAGAAGATCCCAACGATCCCAATGCAGGTGCCACGGTGTAAGCTATAGGCTAATTATTCAGGGCGGTCGTGGCTCCAAGTAACAAAAAGAACACTCTTCTGGTCGAGCAGGCACGTGCTTTGTTCACGGAGCGTGCCGCAAGAATATTGCCCGAGCTGGCCAAAGCCATTGAGAGCCGGCTGGCGGCGATGAGGGACGAGCCGGGTGGCTCCCGCGAAATGCAGGACCGGCGCGAAGCCTGGCAGGCCTTCGAGAAAAGCGGTTCAGCCTGGGTCCGCGGCACCACGCGCGCGTGGACCGAAGCGCAATCCGTCCCACTGGCGGGTGCCCAGACAAAATTCACGAACAGCAGCATCAAATTTGAGCTCATGGGCAACGAGGTGATGGAGGACAAGATTCTTGCCTCTCGCCTGGCCCTGCGCTTGCTGGATGTTGCGAGCTGGGAGCTCAACGACCTTCGCTTGCGGGTGCAGAACCTCGAAGGTATTGACGAGCTGCACAAACAGGACGTCCTGCGCCCCGAGGTGCTGGCACAGCATCTGGTTGAACAGTGGAGCCAGGCCCTTCTGCCGCGCGATGTGTGGCTGACGGTTCAGGACCTCATCCAGAAAAACCTGGCTGCGCATCTGCTCGAAACTTATCATGCCACCAACGAGTTTCTGATCCAGCAGGGGGTGATGGCAGAAATCGATCTGCGGGGACTCGTCAAACGCACACCTTCCGCCCCGGGGACGAATGCGCCCTCAAAACCTGCTGCCGAGCAGGCCAGGGGTCAGGATAAATCTGGCGGCGGTACAGATACAGGTACAGGTACAGGTACAGGTACAGGTACAGGTACAGGAACAGGAACAGGAACAGGAAGTGGAAGCGGAAGCGGAAGCGGGCCCGGCGGCAAGGGTGGTGCAGCGCAGGGGGCGGAGAACTCGACTTCGGGCCACCCTATCCATGAAGAAACACGGATGCAGACCGCCACCACGCCACTGGCCAGGGCGCGCATGCGGGCTCAGGGCGTGATGGGGCACCTCAAACGCCTGCTGTCCGATCAGGTGGCAGGTTTTGATGACACGCGGTCGCAGCAGGCGTCCCCGCGGCTGGTCCAGGCAATGGCCACGGTGCAACGGGCGGAAGAAACCAGCCATGAACGCACCTTGCTGCTGGATGGGCCAGGCCAGGTGTATGACCAGACGCATGTCGACCGTGCCGCTGGCGCGCTGCGGGAGCGCACCAGTGCCCTCAAACAGGCGGCATCCACCTCATCGGAAAAGGCAACGATTGAGATCGTGGCCTTGATGTTCCAGAGCATCCTGGCCGAGGACCGGATTCCACCGGCAATACGCGTCTGGTTTGCACGGCTTCAAATGCCTGTGCTGCGGGTTGCGATTTCCGAGCCGGAGTTTTTTGGATCCCTGCAGCACCCCACCCGCCGGCTGATTGACCGCATGGGCTCCTGCGTCCTGGGGTTCGATGTCACGGTGTCAGGCGGCGCCATGGAGGCGGAGATCCGGCGGGTCGTGCAGGTGATCGAGCAGTATCCGGAAACCGGGCGGCGGGTGTTTCAGCTTGTCTACGACGAGTTCGAGAAGTTTTTGTCCAAATTCCTCTCGGAACAGGGAAGCGCCGCGCGCGTGGTGAGCGTGGCCCAGCAGGTCGAGCAAAAAGAGACCATGGTCATCCAGTACACCATTGAGATGCGCAGCATGCTCAATGATATGCCGGTGCGCGCTGAAATCCGTGAGTTCCTGTTCAAGGTCTGGGCCGAAGTCCTGGCCATTGCCGCGATGAAAAACGGCCCGCAGCACACCGAAACGATCACGCTCAAGCAGGCGGCGGCCGACCTCGTCTGGGCCGCCAGCGCCAAGCCGAACCGCAACGACCGTGCCCGTGTCATTGCCGACTTGCCCAAGCTGCTGCAACTCCTGCGCCTGGGCATGTCCATGCTCGGCTTGGCCCCCTCCGATCAGGACCATCACCTGAAAGTCATCAGCGACACGCTGGCAGACGCCTTCATGTCGAAAACCGACGCCATTTCGATGGAACGCATTGATGCCATGGCCCGGCGGCTGGCCAACCTGGAGGACTATTTGTCCGACGAGGATGTGGGCGATTTGCCACTCGATACGGACAGCCTGGTCACCATGATCGGCATTGATGCCGCCGATATCGAGGTGATTACCGATGGCGGCAGCCAGCCTACGGAAGCAATGCGCGCCTGGGTCCAGGAACTGCAGCTGGGAAGCTGGTTCAGCCTGGACCACAGCGGCAAAATCAGCCACGTGCAGTTTGCCTGGTGCAGTGATCGCAAGCAGCTGCATTTGTTTGCGGCGTCCGATGGCCGCAACTTCCTGATTCAGGCGCGTCGCCTGGCCGCCTACCTGCAAGCGGGTTTGCTGGTGCCGACGGAAGAAGAAGCGCTCACAGTGCGCGCTACACGCGACGCCCTGGCCAAGCTGGACGCCAATCCGGAGCGCCTGCTCAGCTAAAACGCCCGGGCATTCTTTTCGGATCCTCAGGATGAACCGATGGCAGGGGTGAGGGCCTCAGGCCGAACGCCGCAAAGGGCCGCCCCAACAAGCATGTTCGGCCCCCGAGGAGCTGGAGCTTGCGGATCCAGGCCTGCTTGAGCGGGTTTGGACAGGCGACAGAGGCGAAGCGTCCCGCGAGCCGCAGCCTGCAAGGCATCGGGAGCTACACAGTGAGCGAGCATGGGTGCTCTCCAACCCAGCAGGGGCCGCGGGACTGGCTTCGCCAGACCGCAGGCGCAGCGGCCCCTCGGGGGGCAGGGAGCTACACGCAGTGAGCAACCGTGGGGGCCTCAGCCACTCAGTGCGCCAGCCGAAATTCCGTGTCGTCGCACAATTCGTCGAGGATCAACGCATCGGGCTCCTCGCCGAAACTCCAGTACACCATGAGGACGATGATTTTCAGGTCATCCAGCGTGACAGGGTCTCCGGGGGCGGCCATTGCGCGGTCAATGACGATCTCCCGCATGTGCGGAGGCAATACGCCTGACGATTCCAGGAAATTGACGAATCCCAGACTTTGCGCGCCCAGATGCGTCTGCTCGGCCACGGAATAAATCCGGAGGCTGTTGGCGGACTGAGGTTGAATGAGCGCAGGCGCCGCGACAGGGTCGGCCAGGCCGGAGGATGGCTTGGCGGCGAGGCTGATCTGCGTACCCTGGGCCGCAGTATTCAGGCCCTCAAGCCATACCAGGGCCGCCTGGATTTCTTCGGCGTCAAATCCTGCCGCGGTGAGTTTGCGCCCCAGTCTTTGAAGTTCAGGGCAGGCGTCACCTTGCCAGTAATTCTCGTAAACGTACACCAGTACTTCAAACATATGCCTCAATATAACGCAGATACGAGCGCCGGTGTCAAGCCCGTGTCAATCATCGTTGATGACGCTGGATATTGCCGTATCAGCCGGCCGCCACGCGCTGGAACAGACCCCCAGGCAGGCGCGCGACCTGCCCGCGCAGCTCAAGCTCCAGCAGGTCCGCCTGAAGCCGGGCGGTATCCAGGCCGGTCCTCGCCTGCAGGGCATCCAGGCTGACGGCATCAAAGCCCAGCGCTGCAATGAGCGGATCCCCGGCATCGGGCACCGGCAGACCGGAGGCGCTGTTCGGGCTGTCGGTCAAGCCGGTGCGCGGCAGATTCAATTCTTCGAGGACGTCCTGCGCTACCTCCACCAGCTTGGCGCCCTGCTTGATCAGCGCATGGCAACCGCGGGACTGCGGTGAATGAATCGAACCGGGAATGGCAAAGACCTCCTTGCCCTGCTCGGCAGCCAGCCGCGCTGTGATCAGCGAGCCCGATTGCAGTGCCGCTTCCACCACCAGCGTGCCCCGGGACAGCCCGGAAATGATGCGGTTGCGTTTCGGGAAATTACCTGTCAGCGGGGGTGTGCCCAGCGGGAATTCGCTGATGAGCAGCCCTTGCTGGGTAATGCGGTGTGCCAGGGCCAGGTGTCGCTTCGGATAAACCCGGTCCAGCCCGGTACCCACCACCGCGATCGTCTGCCCGCCTCCGAGCAGGGCCCCGTCATGGGCAGCGCCGTCTATGCCCAGCGCCAGACCGGACACGATGCACAAGCCCGCGCCGCTCAGTGCTTTTGCAAACTGCCGGGCATTGGCCTCGCCCTGTGGGGTGGGGTTGCGACTACCGACGATGGCGAGGTTGTTGGCCATGGCCGGGCCGGCTGCCGGTGACGATTTGACCAGACTGCCCATCATGTAGAGCATCAAAGGGGGGTCTTCGATGTTGAGCAGGGCCGGCGGATAGGCGGCATCCCCCAGGGTGGCTATACGACGGTCGTCCGCCTGTTGCAGCCAGTCCAGTGTGGTCTGCAGCAGGCTGCCCAGTTGCGCAGGTTCCGTCTGGATGGCATGGGCTAGCCGCTCGGAGCCCAGCGCCCGCAAGGTGGCCGTCGTCTGCCCGAAAACCGCCTGGGCTGATCCGAAAGTGGCCAGCAACTGGCGCGCGGTCTCGTTGCCGACACCGGGCGTCAGGGTCAGGCGCAACCAGGCGCCGAGTTCTTGTGTGTCCAAGGAAAGTTAAACCCGTCCGGCCTGCGAAGAGGCGCCAACGGCCGCTCGGGCCGCTGGGCGCTGCAGCATTGGCTGCAGGCGTTGGATCGGGACTGGTGGTCAGTTGGGGTTGATGAAGCGGTCGCCCACCTTGACGCCGTCAACGATTTGCAGCACCAGCGCGTAGGACAGCTTGTCGAAGGTCTTGAAAACCATCAGCAGGCCGTTGCGCTCATTGGGCAGCTTGATCTGGGGCTTGGCTTGATCGGTGCGATCAGTCAGGCGCTCGCCATTCTTGAGGATGGCCATCACATTGCCGCGCTCCAGCCCGTCCTGAAGGCCCCGGTTGATGACCACCACCTGGTTTTCCGCGGCGTACTGGACCGCGCTGCCATAGACAGAGACGATCTGGCCCTCCATCGGCAGGATGGGCGCATGGGGCACATAACTGAGCAACTCACGCGGTGGCTCGGCAATCAGGCGGTCGCCTATCCGCATTTCTTCCTTGGTCACCACAATGTCTATGGTGGCCGGCACGATTTCAGACGGTGTCTTGTCGTCGCCACCGCGGCTGGATTCGCCGCGAACCAACTCGGCTTTGCCGACAAACTGGGCTTCGTAGCCCAGGATTTCCTTGGTGATGGGGTCCTTGAGCGGCGTGGCGTTGCGAAACACGCGGTAGTCCAGCGGTTCGCCTTTGGCGTCGCTCAGGGTCTTGCCGGTCACGCCGTCACTGTAAGCGCCGCGTGCGTAGGCGCGGTCGCCCCGGCTCAGCAGGACGCGGCCTTCCTGGGCGGCCACAATGCGCGGGGCCGTGGCAAAGGTGGCCGCATCCACAATCAGGGGTTCGGCCAGGAAGGGCTCAATCACGTTGGCCGGCAAGGTCGGGATCGCCGCGTCAGCCAGCGCTTCGGAGCGCGTCCGGGGTGAGACACGGATGGTATCGGTGGGCGGGCCGTCTGCCGCCTGGCGTGTGCGCAGCGTGGCACGTCCGCCGGTCTTGTCGAGGTAAAGCTGCTGGCCGGGGTAAATACGGTGCGGATTCCGGATGTCCTGCAGGTTCATGCCCCACAGTTCGGGCCAGCGCCACGGGCTTTTAAGGAACAGGCCCGAAATGGCCCACAGCGTATCGCCCCGTTTGACGGTGTACTCGTCAGGCGCATTGGGCGCCAGCTCGCTCAGGGGAACACCGGCCTCGGCAACCTGGGTGGCCGTGGCCTTCTGGTTGGGGGTAATGGGGAAATTTTGCGCATGAAGGCCGGGGGTGACACCCCAGAGGGCCGTGCCAACCATGGAGGCGGCTATTGAAATATGACTGAAACGACCAAAAATAGTTTGCATCTTGAAGGCCTTAAGCGCTAAAACCAGCCTGGCACGGTTCTCCCTGGATGAAAAAAGCCGTGTTCTTATCTTGATAAATTACTAACGATTTTGTACCTAAGCCCTTGATTAAGCAACGATTACGCGATTCTGGGAATATCGGAATGCGCAAAAACAAGGAAAAGTGGCGAAAATAGCGACACCTGACCATTTGCATCCATGACTCAATTGACCATCCTCCGTTATCCCGACCCGCGTTTACACATGGTTGCCAAGCCCGTGGGCGCCGTAGATGCCCGCCTGCGCCAACTGGCCAGCGACATGTTTGACACCATGTATGAAGCGGCAGGCATTGGCCTGGCGGCCACGCAGGTCGATGTGCACGAGCGCCTCATCGTGATTGACGTGAGCGAAAACCGCGACCAACCCCTGGTGCTGATCAACCCCGAGATCCTGTGGGCCAGCCCCGAAACCCGGGTGGGCGACGAGGGCTGCCTGTCGGTGCCCGGCATTTATGACGGCGTCGAGCGCTCGATCGCGGTCAAGGTGCAGGCACTGGATCTGGACGGCAAGCTGCAGGTTCATGCCGCCGAGGGCATGCTGGCGGTGTGTATCCAGCATGAAATGGACCACCTGATGGGCAAGGTGTTCGTGGAATACCTGTCCCCCTTGAAGCGCAACCGCATCAAGACCAAGATGATCAAGCAGAAAAAAGACGAGGAGCGGGAGTCCGCCCGCTGAAGCGCCACTGCGGCACAGGCAGGCTGCCTTCCGCTGCGGGTTTCCGCTCCCGGCCAGGATTTTCCGGGGGATCCCATTTCCGGGGCTTTGCAGGCGTCCACCCGGGTTTCCCCCAGTGAGTCTTTAGAATCCTGCCCCATGCGCGTCATTTTTGCCGGTACCCCTGAGTTTGCCCGCGTGGCACTGGCAAGTCTGCAGGCCGCCGGCTTTGACATCCCACTTGTGCTGACGCAGCCCGACCGTCCCGCCGGGCGCGGCCTGAAGCTGCAGGCGTCGGCCGTGAAGCAGTGGGCACAGAGCCAGCAGATCCCGGTGGCGCAGCCCCGCAGCCTGCGGCTGGACGGCAAATATCCCGATGACGCGGCGGCCGCCAGGGCCGCCATTGATGCGGCGCAGGCCGACGTGATGGTGGTGGCGGCCTACGGACTGATCCTGCCGCAGTGGGTTCTGGATGCGCCGAAGCTGGGCTGCCTGAATATTCACGCGTCGCTGCTGCCGCGCTGGCGCGGCGCCGCACCGATTCACCGGGCCATCGAAGCCGGTGACGCACAGACCGGCGTCACCATCATGCAGATGGACGCCGGCCTCGACACGGGCGACATGCTGCTGCTGGAGAAGCTGCCCATCGGCCCGGAGGACACGACGGCGTCGCTGCACGACAGGCTGGCCGGGCTGGGTGGGCGACTGATCGTGAACGCCCTGGAGCTGGCCGCAGGCGGCGCGCTCCAGCCCCTTGCCCAGCCCTCCGAGGGCGTCACATACGCCCACAAGATCGAGAAAAACGAGGCGCTGCTGGACTGGACCCGTAGCGCGGCCACGCTCGAGCGCCGCATTCGCGCTTTCAATCCTTTCCCCGGCGCCGCCGGTGTCCTGGGCGGCGAAACCATCAAATTCTGGCGCGCAGCGGTGCCGGCCGGTGCGGTCAGGCCGGTGGGCGCGCAACCCGGCCAGGTGATTGCCGTTGGCCCCGAGGGCATCGACATCTGCGCCGCCGATGCCCTGGTGCGCGTGACCCGCCTGCAAAAAGCGGGCGGCAAGGCGCTGGATGCGGCCGATTTTTTGCGCGGGTTCGAGATCCGTCCCGGCATGGTTTTCAATCCCACTCAGACGGAATGAGGTTTTTGTGAGTTCATTGTTCAAGCACCCGGAGTTTCGGGTGGGTGTGCGCGACCTGGCTTCGGTCGCGCCCGGTATTGCCGCCTGGGGCCTGATGACCGGGGTGGCGATGATCAAGTCGGGCCTGAGCCTGACCGAAGCCCTGCTCATGGGGGTACTGGTTTTTGCCGGGAGTTCGCAGCTGGCGGCCGTTCCCCTGATTACCGCCGGTGCGCCCATGTGGGTCATCCTGGCCACCGCGTTTTGCGTCAACCTGCGTTTCGTGGTGTTCAGCGCGCACCTGCGCCCCTATGTGATGCACCAGAACATCTGGCGCCGCATGCTCAGCGGCTACCTGACGGCCGATCTCAGCTATGTGCTGTTCACCAAGCGCTTTCCGCATCCCACGACAGATCCGGTCGCCCGGCGTGCGCAGGAGGCGTACTTGGCCGGTAACTCGGCCATCAACTGGGCCAGCTGGGTGGGCGCCAGCCTGCTCGGCATTGCGTTGGCCAATGCCATCCCGCTGTCGTGGGGGCTGGGCTTTGCCGGCATCCTGGCGCTGCTCGGCATCATGTGCTCGCTGGCCACCACGCGGCTGCGCGTCGTGTCCGCCGGGGTGGCCGGTGCGGCTGCCGTGGCGGCTTTTGCCTTGCCGCTCAAGCTCAACATCCTGGTGGCCATCGCGGCTGCGGTGGCGGTCTGCCTGATGCTGGAAAAGCCGATGCGGGCGCAGGCCGCCTCGCCAAAGCCTGTCAAAACCGGTGAAACGGGTGAAACAGGAGGGGCCTTGTGAGCAAGACCGATCTCTGGACCGTGGCCACCATCATCGGCATGGCGCTGGTGACCGTCGTCACCCGTTCCTTTTTCTTCCTCTCCAGCAAACCCTGGACGCTGCCCGCCTGGGCGCAGCGCGGGCTGCACTATGCGCCGATCGCGGCGCTGGCGGCGGTGATCGTGCCGGAAATGGTCATGACGCAGGGCCACCTGATCGCCACCTGGCAAGACGCCAGACTGTTTGCCGTGGTGGCCGGCACCGCCTGGTACTACTGGCGCCACGGCGTGCTGGGCACCATCCTCGCCGGCATGGCGGTTTACCTGCCGCTGCACATGGGGCTGGGCTGGTGAGCTAGAGCCCCCACGGTCGCTCACTGCGTGTAGCTCCCTGCCCCCCGAGGGGGCCGCCCGCCCTCCGGCCCGGCAAAGCCGGTTCCGGGGCTCATGCTTGGTTGAAGAGTCCCTAACTTCAGCCGTCGCCCGATTTCACGCCAGCAGGGGCCGCGGGACTGGCTTTGCCAGACCGCAGGCGCCGCCCCCTGAGGGGGGAACAGGCTACACGAAGTGAGACTGGACGGGGGGGGCCTATACACCGACCTACAATTTAAGGCCTTGGCCGCGTTGGCCAGCTTTTTCACTTGCGAGCGATTCATGAATTTCATCCGTTTTTCCGACCTGTGTGCCAGCGGCAAGGCCGCCGGCCAGCGCGTTTTCATCCGTGCCGACCTGAATGTGCCGCAGGATGACAGCGGCGCCATCACCGAAGACACGCGCATACGCGCCTCCATTCCCTGCCTGCAAATGGCGCTGGATGCCGGCGCGGCCGTGATGGTGACCTCCCACCTCGGGCGTCCGGTCGAGGGCGAATTCAAGCCGGCCGACTCGCTCGCCCCTGTGGCCAAACGCCTGGGTGAACTGATGAAGCGCGAGATCCCGCTGATCACCCAATGGGTGGACGGCGTGGACGTCCAGCCCGGTCAGCTGGTGCTGCTGGAGAACTGCCGCCTCAACCCCGGCGAGAAGAAAAACAGTGAAGCGCTGGCCCGCAAGATGGCCGCCCTGTGCGACATCTTTGTGCACGACGCGTTTGGCACCGCCCACCGCGCCGAAGCCTCGACCTATGGCATCGCGCAATATGCCAAAGTGGCGAGCGCCGGGCCGCTGCTGGCCGCCGAGATGGATGCGATTTCAACGGCGCTTTCCAACCCGCGCAGGCCGCTGGTCGCGATCGTCGCGGGCAGCAAGGTCTCGACCAAGCTGACCATCCTCAAGTCTCTGGCCCGCAATGTCGACCAGCTGATCGTGGGCGGAGGCATTGCCAATACCTTTATGCTGGCCGCAGGGCTGAAGATTGGCAAAAGCCTGGCGGAGGCCGACCTGCTGCCCGAGGCCCGCGCCGTGATCGAGGCCATGAAAGCGCGCGGCGCCGCCGTGCCCATCCCCACCGACGTGGTCACGGCCAAGACCTTCTCCGCCGATGCGCCGGCCACCGTCAAGGCTGCCACCGACGTGGCCGACGATGACCTGATCCTGGATATCGGTCCGGAGACCACGGCCCGGCTGGCGGCGCAGCTCAAGGCGGCCGGCACCATTGTCTGGAATGGCCCGGTGGGCGTGTTCGAATTTGACGCCTTCTCGCGCGGTACCGAAGGCATTGCCCGCGCGATCGCCGAAAGCAGCGCCTTTTCGATTGCCGGTGGTGGCGACACGCTGGCCGCCATCGCCAAATACGGCATTGAGAAACAGGTGGGCTACATCTCCACGGGTGGCGGCGCATTCCTGGAGGTGCTGGAGGGCAAGACGCTGCCGGCCTTCGAGATCCTGCAGAAGCGGGCCGCCGGCTAACGCCGTTGCGCTCCTGATTTGGTAGCGTGAAGCCTCGGCTTCATGGGTGCTATCGATCTGTTTGTCTCAAAAAAGGGTGCTGCGGCGCCCTTTTTTTTGAGCCGCACGGCTGACCTGCACCGACGTGCCGGAAGGGGCCGCCATCCCGCCGGCCCGCGTGTGCGCTGCAGTTGGTACCGGTTTGGTAACTTTTTCGTGTGAAAATCGGGAACTAAATTACAGGAGACATTCATGCCAAGTCGCGCTACCAAGATCGTTGTCACCCTCGGGCCTGCTTCCAGCGACCCCGTTTTGCTGGAAAAAATGATTCGCGCAGGGGTCAATGTAGTGCGCCTGAACTTCAGCCACGGCACGGCGCAGGACCACGTCGACCGGGCAAAGCTGGTGCGCGAAGCCGCCCAGCGCGCCGGCCGTGAAGTCGCCATCATGGCCGACCTGCAGGGTCCGAAAATCCGCGTCGGCAAGTTTGCCGAAGGCAAGGTGCGGCTCGAGCCCGGCGAGAAATTCATCCTCGATGCCTCCCGCACCGAACCCGGCGACGTCAAGGGCGTGGGACTGGATTACAAGGAACTGCCGCGGGATGTGAAAGCGGGCGACGTGCTGCTGCTCAACGATGGCCTGATTGTGCTGACGGTGGAGGCTGTGCGCGGCGAGGAAGTGCACACCATCGTCAAGCTCGGCGGCGACCTGTCCAACAACAAGGGCATCAACAAGCAGGGCGGCGGCCTGACGGCGCCCGCGCTGACGGCCAAGGACATGGAAGACATCAAGACCGCGATGAGCTTTCGGGCCGACTATGTGGCCGTAAGCTTTCCAAAAAATGCCACCGACATGGAAATGGCGCGCCAGCTGTGCGATGTGGCCGCTGCGCCCTACAAGCACAAGCCCGGCCTGATCGCCAAGATCGAGCGGGCCGAAGCCATTCCCAAGCTTGAAGAAATCTTGCGCGTCAGCGACGCCATCATGGTGGCCCGCGGCGACTTGGCGATTGAAGTGGGCAATGCGGCGGTGCCGGCCCTGCAAAAACGCATGATCAAGCTGGCCCGGTCGTACGACAAGGTCGTCATCACCGCCACGCAGATGATGGAGAGCATGATCGTCAACCCGGTGCCCACGCGCGCCGAGGTCAGCGACGTGGCCAATGCGGTGCTCGACGGCACCGACGCGGTGATGCTCAGCGCGGAAACGGCCGCCGGCAAATATCCGCTCGAGACGGTGGAGGAAATGGCCAAGATCTGCGTGGAAGCCGAGAAAGCCGAGTACAAGGAACTGGAAGCGGACTTCACCGGCAAGACCTTCACCCGCATCGACCAGTCGATTGCCATGGGCACCCTGTTCACGGCCCACCACCTGGGGGCCAAGGCGATTGTGGCGCTGACGGACAGCGGCTCCACGCCTCTCTGGATGAGCCGCCATGACATCCGTGTGCCCATTTATGCCCTGACCCCGCACCTGGCCACGCAGCGCAGGATGGCGCTGTACCGCAATGTGCGCCCCCTGCTCATGGACACCAGCGCCGATCGCGACACCGCTCTGGCACAGGCCGAAGGCCACCTGCTGCGCCGCAACATCGTGCAGAGTGGCGACGTCTATGCCATCACCTGCGGTGAGCCCATGGGTGCGCCCGGCGGTACCAACATGCTCAAGATCTGCCGAGTAGCTTAGAACCTATTTACGGTCTAAACGGGGCCGCGCAAGCACCTTCTCGGGATGAGATGCAAGGCGCGGTGCGCCGCCCATAGCTTGGGCTATGGGCAAGCGCCGCAACGCCGCAGACCGCCCGAGAAGGCGCTTGCCCTTTGGGTTGGGGTGAAATCGGGCGATTGAGCCACCCGGGCCCTTGCATGGGCATTAGCCCATGCGGCGGACCTGGGCGCCCCACTCATCCCGATTGCACCCCAACGCGGCCTCGTTTAGATCGTAAACAGGTTCTTAGCCCCACGCTCCCCCACTTCGTGTGGGTCGCTGCCCCCCGAGGGGGCCGCTGCGCCTGCGGTCTGGCGAAGCCAGTCCCGCGGCCCCTGCTGGTATCTATGGCTTCAATGTTGCGAGCGTGGGCGCCTGTGCCCGAGCCGGTGACGGCCTTTGTGAAAGCATCTGGCTGACGATGTTCTCCACCAGGGCCGCCGTGGCCCAGCAAAGCCACGCGGTCCAGAGGGTGTGGCTCATGTAGTGGGCGCCGCGCACCTGCTGTGCAAGGCCCAGCGTAAAACCTGCCAGCATCGCGCCGGCCAGCCAGCGGCGCGCTGTGGTGGGCAGGGCATGCCGAAAGGCAAAAAAGCCGCCCAGAAAGGCAAAGCCTGCCGAGGCATGCCCCGCTGGAAAGCAGTGTCCACCGCCGCCATCCGAAACGCCCCAGGCCCAGTGCGACACATGCGTGGCCACGCCGCCAAATTGCTGCAGGTCCCAGGGGCAGCTGGTGTGGCTGTGCAGCTTGATGCTGGAAATCGCCAGCAATGCAAGCAGCGTGGTCAGGGCCAGCTGAGCCCGCCGTTCGGGCGCCAGTTGCCTGAGGGCGCCAACCGGCCAGACAATGCCTGCCAGCAAGCCCAGCTCGAGCAGCCACGGCAGGGGACGGATGCCGTCATGCAGCAGTCCCCGCCACAACCAGTGGTCTTGCAGGGGAAATCCCCGGGCCGACCCAAACCAGTGCGCCAGCCACAGGTCCAGTCCCGAATAATCCCAGAGCATCAGCAACAGGAGGCTGCACACGGACCAGAGGAAAAGACGGGGCGCAGCGGGGCGGCCGGGAGGTGAGGCGGGGGGTGAGGGGGTCATGCAGGGGTTGAGTGCCAGGCGGAGACCGCACGATAGCCGGGGCGCCTTAACCAATCCTTAAGCTGGACAAGCCAATATGAGCTCAACATGAGCTACTTGAAGCAACCAAAGCACCCAAGCACGCGGACGGCCGGCAATGCGCCGGAGCGTCGACAATAGGAATATGCGAATTCTCGTGGTCGAAGACGATGCCGGTATTGCCGCGGGCCTGCGGACCAATCTGCAGCAACGGGGATATGCGGTCGATGTGTGCGACACGGTAGCGTCCGCCTGGATGGTGCTGTGCAGCGAGCCTTTCGACCTGGTCCTGCTCGACCTTGGCCTGTCGGACGGGGACGGCGGCGATCTGTTGCAGCGTATCCGGCAGGTCAAAAGCGCCGATGGCCGGCTGCCGGATCCGCTGACACCGGTGCTCATCATGACGGCGCGTGACCAGGTGGCCGACCGTATCTCGGGGCTGAACCTGGGCGCCGATGATTACCTCGTCAAACCCTTTGACCTGGATGAACTGGAAGCCCGCATGCGCGCGCTGCTGCGCCGCGCCGCAGGCCGCGCCCATCCCTTGCTGGTCCATGGCGAGCTGGTGATTGACCCCGCTGCCCGCACCGTGCTGCGCGCCGGCCAGGGGGTCGAGCTGGCGCCGCGTGAATTCACCTTGCTGCTGTTGCTGCTGGAATCGCGCGGCCGGGTCCTGTCGCGCCAGCAGCTGGAAGCGCGCCTGTACAACTGGCAGGACGCCGTGGGCAGCAATGCGGTGGAGGTGCATGTCCACCATTTGCGCCGCAAGCTGGGCGAGGGGCTGATCCAGACCCTGCGCGGCGTGGGTTATTTCATACCGCAGGATGACCGGGCATGAAGCGGTCGGCGAACCGGCAGGCCTCGCTGACCCGCCGCCTGCTGCTGTGGGTGCTGGCAGCACTGTTCCTGGTCTGGGGCAGCTTCATCGTGGTCGGCTACCGCACCGGTATCCATGAAGCGGCCGAGCTGACCGACGGGAACCTCGTCGGCACGGCCGCCCTGATGATCAACCTGAACCTTCCGCAGTTCATCGAGACTGCGCACGAAACGGACCGGACGGCCAGTCCCGCACTGAAAAGCCACGACTACCAGCCCTCGCTGAGTGTTGTCGCCTGGGACGCCAGCGGGCGATTGCTGAGCCGCTCCGGGGAAGCGCCGCTGCCGCGCTTTGCCAGGCGTGATGGTTTTGCGGATCTGCAGCTGGGCACGCCGGCTGTGGCCTGGCGAAGCTTTTCGCAATGGGACAGCACCGGCAGCCGGCAGGTGATGGTGCTGGTGAAGGCCGAGGAGCGAGACGAGCTGGCCGCTGACCTGGCGGGCCAGGTCGCCGAACCCGGCCTGTGGCTGCTGCCGGTGGTGGCGCTGGCGCTGGGCGCCGCCATCTGGCGCGGGCTGCGCCCGCTGCAGGCCCTGTCCCGCGACGTGGCCGAACTGGAGGTCGACAAGGCCGGGCGCCTGCAGGCCCGCCATCCCTACCGTGAATTCAATTCGGTGGTCCTGTCCATCAACCGGCTGGTGGGCCAGCAGCAGGCGGCACTGGAACGGGAGCGGCAACTTGCCAGTGAGATCGCCCATGAATTGCGTACCCCGCTGTCCTCCATTGCCCTGCAGGCCGCTTCGCTGCGAAATTCCCTGCCCGAGCAGGCCCGCGAGGAAGCGCTGCTGCAAATCAGCGCCGACGCGATGCGGGCCGGCCATGTCATCACCCAACTGCTCGCGTTGGCGCGTGCCAGCCGGGCCGATCTGCAGCAGCAGATGAGCCTGCTGGACCTGGGCGCATGGGCCCGGCAGGTGGTGGCTGCTTATGCGCAGGCAGCATGGAAAAGCGGGCACCAGTTGAGCGTGCACGGCGACGAAGGGCTGCAGGTGCTTGCGCACCCGCTGTTGCTGGAGCTGGCGCTGCGCAACCTGATCGACAACGCCCTGCAGCACACCCCGGGTGGCACCGCCGTGTCCGTCCAGTGGGGCGCCGGCGCCGGGCGGGCATGGCTGGAGGTGTGTGATGACGGCGCCGGCAGCAGCAACGGCCAGAGTGCCCGGCCACGCTCCACCGAGCGGCTGGGGCTGGGGCATAAAATTGTGGGCCGCGTCATGGATATCCATGGCGGCAGCTTTGCGCTGGCGCCCGCCGCCACTTCCGCAGCTTCCACTGCTTCTGCGACCGGCGGACGCTGCTACCGCCTGACTTTTGTCGTCCCTGACCTACACAAGCCGCCCTCCGGCAAACGGTAGAATCGAGCCTTTGGTTACTTCGCGGTTACAGCCCCTGAATGCAGCGCCTGCGCTGTCTGGCCATCCGCAGGACCCACCGTTTTTTACAGCGTTTTAACTTTCTGGGGATTCGAACATGGCACTCGTTTCGATGCGCGAGCTGCTGGACCATGCGGCAGTCAACACGTATGGCATTCCGGCTTTCAACGTCAACAACCTTGAGCAGGTCACCGCCATCATGCAGGCGGCTGACGAAGTCAACGCCCCGGTGATCATGCAGGCCAGCGCCGGTGCGCGCAAATACGCCGGCGAGGGTTTTCTGAAACACCTGATCCAGGCCGCCGTCGAGAGCTTTCCGCACATCCCCGTGGTGATGCACCAGGACCATGGCCAGAGCCCCGACGTGTGCCTGGGCGCCATCAAGCTGGGCTTCAGTTCGGTCATGATGGACGGCTCGCTGATGGCCGACGGCAAGACCATTGCCGACTACGACTACAACATTGACGTCACCCGCAAGGTGGTTGAAATGGCCCATGCCACCGGCGTCTCGGTCGAGGGCGAACTCGGCTGCCTGGGCAGCCTGGAAACCATGCAGGGCGACAAGGAAGACGGCCACGGCACCGATGCCGTCATGACGCACGACCAGCTGCTGACCGACCCTGAGCAGGCCGCCGATTTCGTCAAGCGCACCCAGCTGGACGCGCTGGCCATTGCCATCGGCACCAGCCACGGCGCCTACAAGTTCACGCGCAAGCCCACCGGTGACATCCTGGCCATCGAGCGCATCAAGGAAATCCACCGCCGCATCCCCAACACCCACCTGGTGATGCATGGCTCGTCCAGCGTGCCGCAGGACCTGCTGGCCATCATCCGCAACTACGGCGGCGACATGAAAGAAACCTACGGCGTGCCCGTGGAAGAAATCCAGAAGGCCATCAAGTTTGGCGTGCGCAAGATCAACATCGACACCGACATCCGCCTGGCGATGACGGCTGCCACGCGCAAATTCATGGCCGAAAACCCCAGCAAATTCGACCCGCGTGAATGGCTCAAGCCGGCCACGGCCGCCGCCAAGGCCATCTGCAAGCAGCGCTACATCGAGTTCGGCTGCGAGGGCCAGGCCAGCAAGATCAAGGGCGAGAGCCTGTCGGTCGTGGCAGCCAAATACGCCAAGGGCGAACTGGCCCAGGTCGTGCACTAAGCCAGCTTCGCCCTTTCCCGCCCTTTCCCGCTTCTTCCGGATTGGCGATAATCCAAAGCCCGTGCATGCCTTGAGCCGCGCGGGCTTTTTCACTTTTCCACCCACCAAGACCTTCAAGCGATGACTGCTGCGCTCCATACCTCCGCCCTGACTTCCCTGCCCCTGCTCGCCCGCGGCAAGGTGCGCGACAACTACGCCGTGGGCCAGGACCGGCTGCTGATGGTGGCCAGCGACCGCCTGAGCGCGTTTGACGTCATCCTGGGCGAGCCGATTCCCGGCAAGGGCGCGCTGCTCACCCAGATGGCGCTGTTCTGGTTTGCCAAGCTGGGCCACCTCTGCCCCAACCACCTCACGGGCGAGGCGCCTGAAAGCGTGGTCACGGCCGCGGAGCTGCCCCAGGTCACCGGCCGGTCCATGCTGGTCAAGCGCCTGAAACCCCTTCCCGTGGAAGCCGTGGTGCGCGGCTACCTGGCCGGCAGCGGCTGGAAGGAATACCAGGACAGCCAGTCCGTCTGCGGCGTGCCCTTGCCGGCCGGCCTGAAAAATGCCGGCCAGTTGCCGGAACCTATCTTCACGCCGGCCGCCAAGGCCGAGGTCGGCGAGCATGACGAGAACATCAGCTACGAGCAGGTGGAGAAGGTGGTGGGTCCTGAGCTCGCCGCCCAGATCAAAAAGATCAGCATCGAAATTTACAAGACCGCGGCGGCCTTTGCGCTGACCAAGGGCATCATCATCGCGGACACCAAGTTCGAGTTCGGCCTCGATGAAAACGGCACGCTGACCCTGATGGACGAGGTGCTGACGCCCGACTCGTCACGCTACTGGCCCATCGAAGGCTACGAAGCCGCCTACGCCGCCGGGCTGAACCCGCCGAGCTATGACAAGCAGTTCGTGCGCGACTGGCTGGAGGCCGTGCGCATCAACGGCAAGCCCTGGGACAAGACCCCGCCCTCGCCGCACCTGCCACCCGATGTGATTGCCAAAACCGCGGCCAAATATCAGGAGGCTTTAATCCGGTTGGCGGGTTAAAGAGCCCCCCCTGTCTCGGCTCACTTCGTGTAGCCGGAACCCCCCAAGGGGGGCGGCGCCTGCGGCCGGGCGAAGCCCGTTCCGCGGCCTCTGCTTAACAAGACATCAAACCCAGTGGGGGCCAGGGTCCGGCTTTGCCGGCCCTGGGCGACCGCCCCCTGCAAGGGGGGAGGAGGCCGAAGGCCTCCACGGGGGTTAACTCAATACTATGCTGCTCAGGCGGCGCCGGTAGGTGGCCACCGTCGGGTCCTCGGGCGGAATCTGCCCGTCGGCCACCTTGGGTTTGGGCGCTTCCATGATGTCGAGCACGGCGATGTAGGTTTTGCGCGCCAGGTCCTCGTTCCAGCTTTTGTCACGCATCAGGATCTCCAGCAGCTCGTCCAGCGCCCCGGTCCATTGCTGTTGCGCCATCAGCCAGCGGGCCTTGTCAAAGCGGGCTGCAAAGTCCCGCTTGTTGGCGGCGATTTTTGCATCAAATCCGGCTGATGCGCTTTCTCCGAGTGCATTAATGGCTACAAAATCAATCGCATCCATCCAGCGTTTGAGCGAGTCAAAGCGCCGCACCACCGACGTTTGGGTAATCACCGGTGCAAAGGCCACCTTGGCGTCGTCTTCGTGTCCCAGGGTCAGCAGCAGCTTGACGTAGTCGAAGCGGGCATTGTGGTCGGCGGGGTCGGTCGCCACGGCATGCTGCAGTTTTTCAAGGATGGCGGCGGGGTCCGTGCTTTCTTCTTCAAGTTGAAGCTCCTGCTCTTCAGGCTGTTCCTCCGCCGGCGGCAAATGCTTGTCCAGAAACTCCTTGACCTTGCCTTCGGGCAGGGCGCCGGCAAAGCCGTCCACCGGCTGGCCGTTCATCATCAGGATGCAGGTGGGAATGCTGCGGATGCCGAAGGCAGCACCGAGTTGCTGCTCCTGGTCGGAATCGATCTTCACCAGCTTGAAGCGCCCGGCGTAGGTCTGCTCGACCTTTTCCAGAATAGGCCCGAGCGACTTGCAGGGGCCGCACCAGGGCGCCCAGAAGTCAATCAGCACGGGGGTGGTCATGGAGGCGGCAACGACTTCCGCTTCAAAGTTGGCAAGGGTGACGTCAATCATGATTCGGCAAAAAGGGAGTTTAAAAGGATGTTTTCAGCCGGCGGGCGGCTTGTCAAATGCTTTGTTGCGCGCACCCGGTCGGGGGCCATCGACAGCAGGCCAGACGATAGCACGCGTCGGGGCATGGGCCCGAGCCCTTAAAATCATGGGTTCCGGGCACGCAGCCGCCCGCAGACTCTTGGCTTGAAGGTCCACTATGACAACGCACAATCCGGTCCGCCCCCTCGTGGGTGTGGTGATGGGCTCCAGCAGCGACTGGACCACCATGCAGCATGCCGTGCAAATCCTCCAGCAGTTCGGCGTGGCGCACGAGGCCCGCGTGGTGTCGGCCCACCGCATGCCCGATGAGCTGTTTGCCTATGCCGAACAGGCCGCCGGGCGCGGCCTGCAGGCCATCATTGCCGGTGCCGGCGGTGCGGCCCACCTGCCCGGCATGCTGGCCGCCAAAACTGCGGTGCCCATCCTGGGCGTGCCCGTGGCCAGCAACCACCTGCAGGGTGTTGATTCGCTGCACAGCATTGTGCAGATGCCCAAGGGGGTACCGGTGGCGACGTTTGCCATCGGCAATGCCGGTGCGGCCAACGCCGCGCTGTTTGCGGTGGCCATGCTGGCAACGCACGACAAAACCCTCGCCGACAAGCTGCAGGCTTTCCGCGCAGAGCAGACGGCCGCTGCGCGCGCCATGACGCTGCCTCCCGCATGAGCCCGGCACCGATGTTGCCTGTGCTTCCCGGTACGGTGTCGGCCGACGGCCACCCGGCCACGCTCGGCGTCATGGGCGGCGGCCAGCTGGGCCGCATGTTTGTGCATGCCGCCCAGCGGCTGGGCTACTTCACCACCGTGCTGGATCCGGACCCGCACAGCCCGGCTGGCTATGTGAGCCACCACTTCATTCAAACCGCCTATGACGATGCCGACGGGCTGGCCCAGCTGGCCGCGCAGTGCGATGCCATCACCACCGAATTTGAGAACGTGCCCGCCCAGGCGCTGACCGCACTGG
This sequence comes from Polaromonas sp. P4_F4, assembly GCF_056401355.1. Taxonomy (NCBI): domain Bacteria; kingdom Pseudomonadati; phylum Pseudomonadota; class Betaproteobacteria; order Burkholderiales; family Comamonadaceae; genus Polaromonas; species Polaromonas sp. P4_F4. The sequence continues at coordinate 371,607 of NZ_JBFUJO010000002.1, forward strand.
CCGCCACGCGCCCGGTGGCGCCGGGTGCCGCCGCCGTGGCGATTGCCCAGGACCGCATCGCCGAAAAAGACCACTTCGTGGCCTGCGCCGGCATCTCGGGTGTGAGCTGCGCGCCCTTCGCGGTGATCGACAGCGCGGCCGCGGTCGAGGCGGTGCCCGATGCCCTGTTGCCCGGTATTCTGAAAACCGCCCGCCTGGGCTACGACGGCAAGGGCCAGATGCGCATCAGGACCCGCGAGGAGCTGCTGGCCGCCTGGACGGCGCTCAAGCAGGTGCCCTGCGTGCTGGAGCAGTTGCTGCCGCTCAAGGCCGAATGCTCGGTGCTGGTGGCACGGGGCTGGGATGGCGGCATCGTCAGCTTCCCGCCGCAGCGCAATGTGCATGTCGACGGCATTCTGGCCGTGACCCATGCCTATGCGTCAAACATGCCTGCGGCCCTTGCCGTACAGGCGCTTGCAGCGACTAAGTCCATAGCGGATCATGTGGGCTATGTCGGTATTTTGTGCGTCGAGTTTTTCGTGATTGACGATGGCAGCGAGCATGGCGCGCTGGTGGTCAATGAAATGGCGCCGCGCCCGCACAACAGCGGCCATTACACGCTGGACGCCTGCGATGTCTCGCAGTTTGACCTGCAGGTGCATGCGATGGCCGGCCTGCCCCTGCCGCAGCCGCGCCAGCATTCGCCCGCCATCATGCTCAATCTGCTGGGCGACCTGTGGTTCGATGCCCAGGGCAAGGAGCACACACCCGACTGGCAGGCCGTGCTGGCGCTGCCCGGTGCCCATCTGCACCTGTACGGCAAGCTGCACGCGCGTACGGGCCGCAAGATGGGCCACCTCAACATCACGGGTGCCGATGTCGCGGGCGTGCAGGCCACGGCGCGCAAGGCGGCCGCCATCCTCGGCCTGCCGGGCCTCGAAGACCACTGATGATCCTGCCCGGCGCCGACCCCCAAGCCATTCTTGAAGCCGCCCGCCGCATCCAGGCCGGCGGGCTGGTGGGTTTTCCGACCGAAACGGTATATGGCCTGGGCGCCGATGCCTCGAGCGACCAGGCCGTGGCCGGCATTTTTGCCGCCAAGGGCCGGCCCGCAGACCATCCGTTGATCGTGCATGTGGCCGATGCGCAGCAGGTGGCCGATTACGCCAGCAGCGTGCCGCCGTTTGCGGCCCGCCTGATGCAGGCCTTCTGGCCCGGGCCGCTCACCGTGATATTGCCGCGCCGGGAGGGTGTGGCTGCAGCCGCTGCCGGTGGCCAGGGCTCGATCGGGCTGCGCTGCCCCTCGCATCCGGTGGCGCTGGCTTTTTTGCAGGCGTGCGCCACTGGCGTGGCCGGGCCGAGTGCCAACCGTTTTGGCCGCGTCAGCCCCACCACGGCGCAGCATGTGCAGCAGGAGTTTGGCGACAGCTTGCTGGTGCTCGATGGCGGACCGTGCGAGGTCGGCATCGAGTCAAGCATTGTCGATTGCACGCGCGGCCGCCCGGTGCTGCTGCGCCCCGGGGTGCTCACGCGCGCGCAGCTGGAGGCCGCGTGCGGCGAGCCGGTGCTGGACAAGGACGAACTGGCGCGGGAAGCGGCCGGCCTGGGTGATGCGCCGCGCGCCTCCGGCACGCTGGAGGCACACTACGCGCCCCATGCCAAGGTGCGCCTGATGGACGCCGGCGCGATACAGACCGCGCTGGATTTACTGGGCGCGGACGCCGCCCACATCGCGATCTATGCCCGCAGCATCGTGCGCATCAAGTCCGATCAGGTGCTGTACCGGCGCATGCCGGACGACGCAGCGGCCACCGCGCAGCAGCTGTTTGCCGTGCTGCGCGACTTTGACGCCAAGGGCGTGAAACTGATCTGGATTGAACACCTGCCCGCCACGGCAGCGTGGGACGGTGTGCGCGATCGGCTGGCACGCGCTGCTGCCAGCTGAAGGAGCACGGGCCTAATCCTGCGTACCCGCGTCCACCCATTGCAGGTAGTCAGCGGAGCCGGCGGTGATGGGAACCTGCACGATCTCGGGCATCTCGTAGGCATGGTGCGTGCGAATAAATTGCGCCAGTGCCTCAAACCTGTCCTGGCGCGTCTTGATGGACAGGCTGTATTCGGGCGAGCGGCACAACTCACCTTTCCACACATAGAAACTCTCGATCGGCTGCATCTGGACACAGGCGCCCAGTCGCGCCTCGACGATCTGGCGCGCCAGGGTTTCGGCCTGCGCCAGATCGGCCGTTGCGGTCAGCACGATGCAGTAGGGCGTGGCGCCCTGCGTTCCGGTTTGCTTCGCAAGCGCCATGCTGGCCTCCCGAGGTGTGCGGTTGACTGTCCGGCAAACAGATCCGCCGGGTGCCCGAAATTCAGGCAACGCACCGGCGACCCGCGCCAAATGGCATTGTGACCTGCTTGTGCGCCGGTCATCAACAGGCTTGTCCACACCAGGCTGGAATAACTTCAATGGTTCCGGCGGTACCTTAATTTCATGCCGAGGATGGCCAGCGCCAAAGCCAGCGTCACCGCATTGGCGATCACGATGGGCCAGGCGCGCAGCAGCAGGCCGTAGGCCAGCCACAGCGCCACCCCAATCGCAAAAAAGCTGTACATGCCCAGTGAGACGCCCCGGACATCGCGCGTTTTGAAGGTCAGCCAGGCTTGCGGCAAAAAGCTCAAGGTGGTCAGGCAGGCGGCCAGGGCGCCGACCAGATCGGTTACGTTGATCGACGGGGTCATTTGCTGCCTTCCTTCACCGCCCAGTTCACCAGCGCTTCCAGGGCGGGCCGTGCGGCCGGCGCATTCGGATGGTTGACGACGGCTACCACCACCAGGCGCCTGCCGCTCGGCGTGTGCACATAGCCGGCCAGCGCATTGGCGTCGCGCAGCGAGCCGGATTTCAGGTGGGCCCAACCCTGCGACACGCGCGATTTGCTGCGCCTGAGCGTGCCGTCCACGCCGCTGATCGGCAGCGAGGCCATCAACTCGGGCATGGCGCCCGAGACATAGGCGGTCTGCAGCAGGCGCGCGAGCCCCTGCGGCGTTGCACGCTCCAGCCGCGACAGGCCTGAGCCGTTGTCCAGCACCGGCATGTCCTGCTCGCCCAGGCGTTCGCGCCACCAGCTGCGCACCACCTCGCGCGAGGCCTCGTTGCTGGCCGCGTAGTCAGGGCCGCCCGTGCGCGGCTGGCCTGGTACGCCCTGCACACCCTGTACCAGGCTGAGCGTCAGGAACAGCTGCTGCGCCATCACGTTGTTGCTGTATTTGTTGATGTCGCGAATCACCTCGGCCAGCGTCGGCGACACCACCTCGAAGGCCGGTTTCACGCCCAGGGGCGCGCGGCCCTCGCGGACCCGGCCGCCCAGGCGCCCGCCCATGTCCTGCCACAGGCCCGCCACGGCCCGCTCCGCGTAACTCGCAGGGTCGATGTAGGCCACGGGCCAGACCTTTTCGCCGCAGCCTGCCGGGTAGCTGCCGCTGAAGGTGATGCGAAACGGGTCGCTGAAGTCGGCCTTCAGCCGTCCCCGGTAGTCGCCGCACTCCAGCAGCGAAGCGCCTGCACCCTGGCCCGCCGACAGCGGCACGCTGGCCTGCATCTGCACATTGGCCAGGGGCGGCTCAAAGCTCACATTGGCGATGCCGCTGCCGGGATGGGGCGCAAAGGTCATCACCACCGATTTGTAGTTGATCAGCAGCGCGTCGGGCGCAGCGTTGTAGGGCCGCAGCGGTTCGCCGTCAAAGTCACCCGGGTTTTGCGTGCTGGGGGCAAACGCGCTGCGGTCCAGCAGGATGTCGCCGGTGATGCTCTTGATGCCCAGGCCCTGCACCCGGCGCAGCAGCAGCCACAGCCGCTCCAGCACCAGCTTGGGGTCGCCCCTGCCCTGAATGATGAGGTTGCCCTGCAGCACACCGTCCGCGACGGTGCCGTCGACATACACCGGTGTGTTCCAGGTGAATGACGGGCCCAGCAGCTCCAGGGCGGCGTAAGTGGTCACCAGCTTCATGACCGAGGCCGGGTTCATGGCAGCGCTGGCGCGCCAGCTCAGCAAGGGGGCGGACTGGCCGGTCTGGCCATTCAGGGCCGGTGCGGCGTCCACCACCACGGCGGCCAGTGCGTCGCGCGGCACCTTGGCCTGCGCCAGCAGGGCAGCCACTTCGGGGGGCAGGGCCTGGGCCGTTGTCTGGGCGGCGGCCGGGATGCTTGTCAGGCTGGCCAGCCCGGCCAGCAGGCCGGCAGCCAGGTGCGCCGTCAGGCGGGCGCGGGGTGGGTTGAAAAGCATCAGGCGATTATCTGCGTTGGCCCGCGCCGTCACCAACCCTGCAAAACCCCCGCCAAAGCGCCAGGCCGGATAATCAGGGAATGCGTGTTCGTGGCCGGCGGCCTGCCAACCCGGCTGGCAGGTGCCAGGGCCGAACAGGCGCAACGATACTAACTATGATTTTGATAGCTACTTCTGCCCCCAATATTTGGGACTGGGCTTTGCTTGATGCCTGAAATCCGGAAATTCCTGGCGTTTGACACCAGCACCGATCGCATGTCGATTGCGCTGACGGATGGCGTGCGCGTCTGGCAGCACAGCGGCGCGGGTGGCGCACAAGCCTCGGCCACGCTGATTCCCGCGATCCTGGCGCTGCTGGCCGACGCGGGCCTGGCGCTGGGCCAGCTGGATGCGATTGCCTTTGGCCGCGGCCCCGGCTCGTTCACCGGCTTGCGCACGGCCTGCGCGGTGGCGCAAGGCCTGGCGTTCGGCGCCAACGGCGGGGCTGGCATGCCGGTCTTGCCCATCGACACGCTGATGGCCGTGGCCGAAGAGGCCCGGTTCCAGCAGCATCAGGCGGCCGGCAACCCTTCCGGCGCGTCCTCCGTCCTGCGGGTGACGGCGCTGCTCGATGCGCGCATGGATGAAATGTATGTGCGGAGCTATGAATTCCACGGGGATGCCTGCGCGCCGCTGGGTGAGTGCGAGCTGATACGGCCGGAAAACCTGGTGCCGGAGCCGGCCACCGGCTTGTGGGCCGGGAATGTGTTCGGCGTGTATGCCGACCGTCTGCCCGCAGGGCTCGCGTCGCTCACCCGGCTGGAGGCCTTGCCCACCGCCACGGCCATGCTGCGGTTGGCCCCGGCCCTGGCCGCCGCCGGGCATTGCGTGGATGCCGCGCTGGCCCTGCCGCTGTACGTTCGCGATAAAGTAGCGCTTACCACCGACGAGCGGGCCGAGGTCAAGGCCCGGGCGGCGCTGTCGGCCCTGACGGCCGCCAGCCTGGCCCATCCTGCCTGAACCCGCTTGCAGTCCTTCATGAACGCTGTTTTCAAACCCCTCGAAGCCCAGTTCGAAGCCATGACGCCCGCATGGCTGGAGGCGGTCGTGCGGGTGGAACAAAGCGCTTACGACCATCCCTGGACCCAGGGCAATTTCACCGATTCGATCAATGCAGGCTACCAGGCGCAGCTGCTCACGGCTGGCGAACACGTCGGGCTGTCTGCCGGGCGCGCGCCGCAAAACGAGTTGCTGGGCTATTTCGTGGCCATGAAGGGTGTGGACGAGGTGCACCTGCTCAACATCACCGTGGCACCCACCCATCAGCGGCAGGGTTGGGCCCGGGTGATGCTGGACGCGCTGGTCCTCTGGTCGCGGGGGCAGGGCGCCCAGTGGCTGTGGCTGGAAGTGCGCGTGAGCAACGTGCGCGCCCAGGCCGTTTATGAGCGCTATGGTTTTCGCCATGTGGGCACGCGTCGCAACTACTACCCGGCCACAGCGTCGCGGCGCGAGGACGCCATTGTCATGAGTCTGGCCCTGTGAGTTCCATCGCGAGGACCTTCCGATGAGCCTGAGCCTCGACAAGCGCCAGCGCGCCATGTTGCGCGAAATGGGCGTGCGGGTCTGGCTGCCCCAAGCGCCGGTCCAGCCACCTGTGGAGGTCGACGTCGAGCCTGCCATGGCTGCGGTGCTTCCTCGTGCCGAGCTGGCGGGGGCTGCGGGCCATCCCCCTGCCGACAAGCCGAACAGGCCGGCGGTGGTGCGAGACGGTTTCGTGCCTGTGCAAGCGCCCCAAGTCCCCCAAGCCCCGGCATCCCAAACATCCCCGGCACCCCGCGCCGAAGCGCAGCCCGGCAGCGGGCCGGCACCCCGCGCCGAGGCGCAGCCCGGCAGCGGGCCGGCGGGCTGGCGCCTGGGCGCCCCGCAGGCGCTGTATGCCGAGGGAGCCCAGGCGCACGGCGCGCGCTGGCTGGTGCTTGCCGAAACGCCGGCCGCGGCCCTGCAGGCCGAGCCTTTCACCCCCTTCCTTGGCGATGCCGGCAAGCTGCTCGACAACATGTTGCGCGCGGCCCGCCTGAACCAGGCCGGCGTCGTGCTGCTGGCGCCGCTGGTCCGGCTGGCGGCTTCCGGCACGGCGGCTGCCGGCCTGCAGGCGGCGCTGGCGGATCTGGCCGCCCATGCGCTGCCCGATGTGGTGCTGGTGATGGGCCGCCTGGCGGCGCAGGCGGTGTTGCAGTCCACCGAGCCCCTGGGCAGGCTCCGGGGCCAGGTGCACCGCGTGCAGGGTGCAAACACCGTCGTGACCTACGATGCCACCTACCTGCTGCGCAACCCGGCCGACAAGGCCAAGGCCTGGGAAGACCTGTGCCTGGCCATGCGCCTGGCCGGTGGCGCTACAACATCCCGGCCCAGCTGATTTTCAGCCTGTCTTTCCCGGTTTCGGTGAGCGGCCGGGCATCAGCACCGACGCGATGGCTGCTACCATCAGCGCCACGGCGGTCCAGTCCTGCCAGTGCAGCACTTCGCCCAGGCCCAGCGCGCCCGAGAAAACCCCCAGCACGGGAATCATCATCACGCTCAGGCTGGACGCGACCGGCGGCAGGGCGCGCGCCAGCGTGAACCAGGCGGCATGGGCAAAACCGAAAATCAGCACGGCGTTGTAGGCAATCGCGGCCCAGGTCTGCGGCGACGGCGCCCGCCACTGGGCCTGCTCGAACGCCAGGCCCAGGGCCGTCATCACCACGGCCGTCATGACGGTCATCCAGAACGAAAGGGTCAGGGTCGCGGCAGCGATTGTGGTGTTGCGCAGCCGCTGCGTGCCGAAGGCCCACACCGCGGCGGCCACCAGCGCGCACAACACGCCCAGCGGCCGGCCCGACAGGTGGATCAGCTCGGTCCAGAGCAGCAGGGCCACGCCGAAGGCGGCCGCCGCCACGCCCAGCCAGTGGCGCGGCTCCAGGCGTGTGCCAAAAAAACAGGCACCGAGCAGCGCTGAAAAAATCGGCATGGTGTAGCCCAGGATCGCGGCGCGTCCGCTGCTCAGATTTTTCACGGCCAGGATGATCAGCGCATGCCAGACAAACATGTTGGCAAACGCCAGCCAGAACAGTTCGCGGTAGTTGCCTTTCGGCACATGAAAAGGGACTTTCAGGAGCACCATGGCCAGGCCCAGCACCGGAATGCCGAGCCAGATCGACATGGCGCGGAAGGTCAGCGGCGGAAAGCCGGTCACGCCCGCTTTCATCACGGGCCAGTTCAGGCCCCAGGCGAGCGTCAGGAGGACAAGGAGCAGGAGCTGCTGGCGATTGAGTTGCATGCGGATGCGCCGGTGTACTGGAGGGCCGGCGCTGATGAACGTCGGATGGGTGGGTGGGTGTGGATTGTCCCGGTTTGCGTGAAGGCGTGCTGAACGCCTGTGGTTCCGGTCCGCGAAGCGAATCGTGGGGGGCTCTAATAGCCAGAAGTGGCAGCTCTCCAACCCAGCAGGGGCCGCGGGACTGGCTTTGCCAGACCGCAGGCGCAGCGGCCCCCTCGGGGTGCAGGGAGCTACACGCTAGTAGAGCGACCGTGGGGGCCACACTTCTTACAATAAGCCCATGGTGCGACTCGAAGTCGCTTCATTCGATCCTTGTGATCGTCTTTATCAGTGGATGGTTGCCCTCTCAGGAGGCTCCATTCTGCCCCCCTCAAAAGGGGTTAACTTTGTAGCAGCCAAATGGCTCTATTTGGCTGCTCCAGCCCGCTCCCTCAGGGCGCGGGAATGGTGAATTGCGTTCCCAAGGGACGCAATTCGTTGCCAATCAGAGACATATTTCCGCAAGGAAAGGCCTTGTTACTTCTTGCTGCAAATTAATTTGCAGCAGGTTGTACTGGTAGGGGAGCGTAACCGCTCTCTGTGTCTTGTTTTCCACCAAAACCACCCCTGGAACGGGGTGACCTTCACCACACGTGCGTCCTGAGTAATCGGGGGGTGCGGAGCTGTGGTTAAACGTCCCGTGCCCCGGCACACAGGTCATGCGCGAGCTTGGCCGACTCACAGAACAAGACTGTGCGGAGACGCGAAGGTACAGGGCATGGGAAATGTAATGTGAACTCTCGTTTGAACCGTCGTGACTATTGAGCAGCTTACGCTTGTCTCTCCCGCAAAGGAGGAGCTGCGGCCAAAAGGCACGGAGTCAGGATGCGCATGTCATGGACTTCGCATCGTTCCCAAAACGACTTCCGGCGGATAGAGAGTCCCTAAACCCCATCGGTCTGGTAGCCACCAGACTGGGCACAGAGGGAAACGAGGTAAGCCCCACTCACCGCCAGCCCCGCAAGGGGCTGGCAACCCGCGAGCAATCAAAGGCCATGGTGGAGGGGGTAAAGGAAGAGGCAAAAAGCGAATGCCGGTCTGTAATGGATCGGATAGGTCATGCCTAAGCGAAAGCGAGCAGACTTGCCTCAGGTGCGACAGCGTAAAGCCGTTGCGACTTTATCAATGACCCAGAGGGTATCTGACCC